>JAWODY010000045.1:0-54941 GCA_046483045.1 Anaerolineales bacterium
TTCTTCCGCGAGCTCTTTGATGGTTTTGTCTGATTCTTGAATGTATTTTCGTTGTGCGGGAGTTGTGGTAGCGTTGGCATGAAGATCGATGTTCATGATGTCGCCTCCAGGTTTGGATAGTGCTTTTCTAAGTATTGTTTAGCTAATTGTAATGCCTGAAATTTGCCACCACAACCTTCCATTACCAAAGACTTAGACCCTAACATGAAGAGTCTTTTTCACAAAGATTGACAAAGAGCATCGCCTTTGATATATTACAAATATACTAGAAGGACAACCAAAACCACTACAAAATGACGATAATTGAATACCATCGCAAGCAGAATGCTGGAAGATTCACAATCCATACCATAGAATCGGGTAACAAGTGGTGGGAATCCGTTGGATAGCATGCTGCTCCCCGCATCGTTTTAATCTCAGAAACGCGGGATAGGTTATACTACCTAAACACACCTATATCTCCCAAAAAGGAGGTGGAAAAAGGAAAAAATTCTGAATGAGCAACTGTTAATGACACAAGCAAATCTTTCCTAAGGAGGATTGACGTATGTATTCGAAACGCTCGAAACTATTTACGTTTCTAGCAGCACTGATGGCACTTTCCATGATCCTGTCCGCTTGCCAACCTGCTGTAGAAGAGCCCGTAGAAGAACCAACAGAAGTTGAGGAAGTGGAACCCGAAGAGGAAGAGGAAGCAGAACCCACCGAGGCGATGGAAGAAGAAGAGAAAGTCCTCAAAGTGGGCGTGCTGGGACCTTACACCGGTGGATCCGCTCGAACGGGTGAGGAATTCAAAGCTGCCGCTCAAATGGCGTTCAGCGATATTGACTACACCATCGGCGATTACACCATTGAACTCGTGTGGGTCGACTCAGAATGTGATCCTGCGGTGGCCACCCAGGCTTACGAGCAGGCCATTGTTGACGATGAAGTCGACACCTTCATCATCAACTGGTGCAGCTCCGTATCTGTAGCCTGCATGGACCTGGCTGCCAAGTACGAAGTCCCCCACTTTTCAGCCTTCGGCGCGACCAACGAGGTCAACCGCAAGTGGAACTCTGACACTGACGAGTATTACTACTGGGTCAACAAGTGGTGGCCTGCCCCCGCATCGCTCGCTCCCGCGTATGTAGATACCATTGAAACAGCGATCGAGAACGGCAACTGGTCACCGGAAGAAAAGACCGCCGTGATCTGGGGCGAGGACACCGACTGGGGCCGCAGCTTCGCAGAAGGGATGATCAACAACCTTGAAGCCGCCGGCTGGGAAATCCTTTCTGAGGAATATTTCCCGCAGGATCAAACAGAATTCGTGCCCACGCTTAACAAGGTCAAGAACCTGGACCCGGCGCTCTTCGCCGGCACGACGGTTTCTGTGCCCTTTGTTTCCGCGCTCATCAACCAGGCTGACGAGGTTGGATTGAACAGCGTGATGGTCGCTGACGGTCTGTCCTGGGTTGGCGACTGGTACAGCAACGTAGGCGACTCCAGTGACTACATTCTGGACGCCGTGCAGTCCGTTTCCCTCGCTTCTGAAGAGGGACAAGAGTTCATCTCCACCTTTGAAGAGGACTATGACATGACCCCCAGCCCCTCCTCAGGTGGTCTGGCTTATGATGCGACCAACTTCTTCATCGAAGCTGCCCAAATGACCTATGAAGAATATGGTGAATTGAGCAGCGAAACGCTGGCCGAGTTCGCCAAGAACGAAATCCAGACCGGAAACTGGTCCTACACAGACGGGATCGTGATGGAAGAGTACCTCTTCACACCTGAAAGTTCACCTGACCCGGTTGTAGGCCAAGGATTCTACTCCTTCCCCATTGTGCAGTACTTCGGTGGCGAAGGCGTCAAGATCTATCCTGAAAACGTAGCAGAACAGGAATTCACACCACCCCCTGCTGAGTAGTAACCTTGTAGAAGGTCACTTAGAGGAACGGGGTAACACCCGTTCCTCTTTCTTAAAAAGGAATGATCTACACATGCTGATACTCGACACAAAAGAAGTGATCAAACGATTTGGCGGGCTCACGGCTGTTAACAGGGTTTCCATGCAGGTAGAAGAGGGAGAAATTTACGGTTTGATCGGCCCCAACGGCGCCGGGAAAACCACATTCCTCAATTCCATTTCTGGCAGATTTCCCCCGACCAGCGGCAAGGTCCTTTTCCGGGGCGAAGAAACGACCGGTTTACCCGCGGAAGTCATGTGCCATAAAGGATTGTCACGGACCTTTCAGATTCCACAGCCTTTTCCCAAACTCACCGTACTAGAGAACGTCATGGTTGGAGCCACTTTTGGACCGCAGCATCCTGGATCCGGCTCCATAAAAGACAGAGCATTAGAAGCGATTGAATTTGTAAAATTCGATCTTCCTATAGATACGCCTGCCGAGCAATTAAATACAGTGCAATTAAAACGGATTGACCTGGCAAGGGCCATTTCCTGCGAGCCCAAGCTCTTGCTTTTGGATGAATTAGCTTCAGGACTGACCCCCGGTGAGTTGGATTCCATCATGGACCTTATTTTAGAGATTCGAGATTCCGGCGTGGCCATCATCGCTGTGGAGCATATCATGAGGGTCATTCAGGGAATCTGCGATGAAGTTATGGTCATCCAATATGGTTCCACGATCGCAGAGGGGAACCCAGAGGATGTTTTAAATAACCCCAAAGTCATTGAGGCTTACCTGGGTGAAGAAGAGGTATCTTATGCTTGAACTTAAAAAAATTGATGCGGGTTATGGGTTTCTCCAAGTCCTTTGGGAAGTATCGCTGGAAGTAGAGGAAGGCGAGTTTGTGGCCCTCGTAGGCCCAAACGGGGCTGGGAAATCCACCACCCTGCGTACCGTCGCGGGGTTGATCAAGCCCAAAGCAGGAGAAGTCATTTTTGACGGAGATGTGATCAACGATTTACCCGCCCACATTATCAGCCGGAGTGGGATCAGTTATGTGTCCGAAGACCTGAACTTGTTTCGGGACATGTCCGTCCGCGAAAACCTGATCCTCGGCGCTTATGCGGTCCCAGACAAAGAAACTCAATTGGAAATCTTAGAATTTATCTTCAGCCTCTTCCCCCGCCTGGAGCAGCGTAAAAACCAATTGGCGGGCACGATGAGCGGCGGGGAACGAAAAATGTGCGCCATCGCCCGGGGGATGATGTCCAACCCCAAATTGATGCTGGTCGATGAACCCTCTCTCGGCCTCCAACCCAGCTTGGTCAATGATGTATTTAGCGCTCTTTTACGGCTTCGGGACCAGGGTGTGACCATCTTGCTTGTGGAGCAAAACGTCAATGCTACCCTCGAGTTCACCGACCGGGCTTATATCCTTGAACAGGGCCGGATCGTCATGGAAGGGCCCAGCAAAGAGGTCAAGCAAAACAAACATGTCCAAAATGCTTATTTGGGCATTTAATGTCATGCGCGTTAAATAGCTATACCATTCAGGAGAAGAAAATATGGCAAAAGAGAAGGGGTCAACAGCCTTAGTAAAAGAATCACTCTGGATTAAAATCCAGGACAATTTGCCAGCCATCATTGTCATCGCCATCACCATTTTCATAGCCATCGCCATTGGCGTGTGGGGGAGATGGCCCCAGCTATTAAACTCCATTCTTACAGGCGGGATGTGGGCCTTGCTTTCTGTGGGGTTAGCCCTGGTTTTTGGCGTGATGAACATCCCCCATTTCGCTCACGGGGAATCATTTATGGTGGGAGCCTATGTAGCTTATTTTGTATTCACCCCGCTGAACAACTACCTCCAACAAAATCCCAGCCGATTTTTAGCCGCCGTAGCTCCTTTGATCGCCATTCTCGCCGCTGGCCTCGCTGGGCTCATTTTGGGCATCATTCTGGAAAGAGCATTATTTTACCCCCTCCGCTTGAGGAGTAAACCAGGTGAATGGGTGATGAACGCTTTCCTAATGACCGTGGGTATCTCTTTTGTCCTGATCAACACTGTAAAGTTGACACCCTTCCTTGGCAACGACTTTTACGGCCTTGGTGGGGGTTACTGGAAAGTCGAGACGTTGAATGTGTATCCCAAGGCCGAATCAGAAGACGCGCTGGAAGGATTGGACCAGGAAACCTATCAACCCATCCTGGAATATATTACAACTCAAGAAGGCGATATCACGCGTATGCAGGTCCAAGATAAATTTGGGGTCAGCCGAGCGGATTTGGAAAAACTTGCTGAAAGAGGGATAATTAACTTTGGAAGTGATGACCCATTGAAGCAGTGGCTGGGGATCCAAGGTTTGACCACCGAGCGCGCAGCCTCTTTCCTCATTTCCATCCTGTGTATCGTCGCCTTATGGTTCTTCCTGCGCCGGACGAGGACAGGGAGAGCGATCCGGGCTGTTTCCCAGGATGAGGTCGGCGCGAAAATGATGGGCATCAACCTTAATTTCATCTTCCCCCTTACCTTCGGATTGGCGACCGCCATGGCCTCCATTGCGGGAGGCAGCTTGTTATTCATGTTCCAAGCTCACCCCAATGTGGGGTTAACCCCGCTCTACACTGCCTGGTTCGTGGTCATGATGGCCGGGTTAGGTAATGTGATTGGTGCCGTTGTCGGTGGATTCATTGTCTCCATTTTGCAAACAGCGACACAGCAGTTCACCTACGGGGCTCTGATTAACGTCATCCCCACCATCATCATGATCATTGTCCTCTTGGCTGTCCCTTCGGGTATCTTTGGCTCCGAAGTGAAAGGCATCCAGGAATAATAACAATTTGAATCTATAAACATGAGATCTTTGATTGGAGTCTACTTATGACATCCCAAAAAACAAAACAAGGTGAAAGACGCCAAAACGGAAACAACCCGCTTATCAATGTGCTTCACCAAATCGGTTTTACTCCTGTTGGCGTGTTTTTCTTCATCTTAGTTGCGTTGCTGCCGCTGATCCCGCCTTTTAACCAAGAGTACATCCGACGGTGGCTCGTCTTTGGCGCATACCTCGCAGGACAGGCTGTGGCCTTTGACTTCACAGCCGGTTACATTAACGTCGTAAACTTCGGCTTTGCGGCTTTATTAGGCCTGGGTGCCTATACCTCCGCCATCTTGGCCAGTGATTTACCGATTATCCTCATTCACCCTGACCTTTCCCCCTGGTTAACAATCTGGCTGGGCGCGATTTTCGCCGGGTTGATCGGGTTAGGACTCGGGTTCTTGACCCTGCGTTTGCGAGGGATTTTCGCCGCAGTCATGGCCTGGTTCGTGGGTATTGCCCTGATGGGCATCACCAATAACCTGACGAGCCTGACCAGAGGGGCCCAGGGCCTGCAAGTCAAGCCTCTACTGAAATCAACGAGCAACCTGCCGTATTTCTACATCGTCCTGGGCGTATCCCTCCTGATCTACATCACCCTCAAATTGATCACCAACTCCAGGTTCGGACTCGCCTTTAAAGCCATTGGCCAAAACATCGATGCGGCCCGGGCCTCCGGGATCAACCCCACCCTGTACCGGGTCATGAACTTCGCGGTCTCCTGTTTCTTCGCCGGTTTACTGGGTGGATTCTACGCCCACTACATCGGCATTCTGACACCGAACCTGATGCACACATCGAAAACAGTAGAAGCTTTGGCGATGGCCTACATCGGCGGCCGGGGAAGCTTATGGGGCGGGATGACCGTCTCCTTCCCTTTTGTTTTCTTCATTCAGAACCTGCGGTCCAATTTTACTGACCTGCCGGGACTTCACCTGGTCATTTATGGGATCCTGATGATCTTGATCATGATCTTTTACCCCAGTGGATTTGCAGGGTTATATCAGGTTCTCTTCAATAAAATTAAGGGTTTGTTTCAAAGAGGGGAGGGATAACCTTTGAACCTCATCACCTGACTTGAAATCTCTGAGCAGGTGAGAAAGCCTGATAGAGGTCGGACCAACAAAACCGGCGGCGGCGTGGAAAGCGCTGCCGCTGTTTATTATCTCCAGAAGTAAATCACTGCCATAGATGTGAATTCTAAACCCGCATCCTCTCTGTCAGGATGTCCAATCAGCGATCGTATATAATATACAGACAAGAAAACACCAACCGTAAGACACCCTAAGCAAGGAGGATCGTGTGAGATCCACAAAAAAAATATTAACCTTTTCAGCTGCAGCATTCCTTCTGACCACCCTTTTCGTCAGCGCCTGTGGAACCACGGGAAGCCCGTCTTCAACCATAGAGGCCTACCTTAACGCACTGAAAGATAAAAATGAAACGCTCGCTGTCAACCTTTCCTGTGCGGAGTGGGAAAAGCAAGCCCTCGCGGAAGGAGAATCCTTTAAGAGCGTCGAGGTCAGACTGGAAGGGCTTTCCTGCGATACGACCGAGAAAACAGGGGATACCGCTCTCGTGACCTGCCAGGGGACGTACGTCTTCAGTTATGACGGCCGAGAAGATCAGGAAATCGGACTCCAAGGACGAGTCTTTAAAACTGTCTCCGAAGCTGGCGAATGGCGGATGTGTGGGTACCAGGAATAAACCCACCCTACCCCATTTATATTTAGACTCAATTCTCCTCATCACCCAATCCCCTTGACCCTCTTTCGGATGAAACCAAGCCCTCATCGCTTACAAAACCAGCACCCATCCTACATAGAAACCAAGCTGCTGGGGATGATGTATCCCATCCTGCTGAAAGAAGCCTCACCCTACCGACCAAACGTACAATCGGAGATAAGCTTCCCAAAGGAGGAACAGATAGGGGTCTTCGTGTACATTTCAGCCGCATGCTCCATTCTGAAAGCTTGTTTGTCACTGGACTACGATGATCATCTAAAAAGGAGGTTACAAAGCTCTTGAAATCATACAGGTACGCCTGGCAATACTGATATATTTGTAATATACTAGAAGTAGCTTACAAGTCCCAGGTTAACTATTATGACGAGGAGAAAATATGGCAGAAAACCTGACCACCACCGTCACATCGGAATCAAAAACCGTTGAAATCCATCGGAGTAATCCAACAGTCATCATAGGAGAACGAATCAATCCCACCGGACGCGACAACCTTCTTGCGGAACTCAAAGAGGGAAAATTTGATATCGTCCGGAGCGACGCCAAAAAACAAGTCGAAGCCGGAGCGGCGATATTGGACGTAAACGCTGGTGTCCCGGGCGCAGACGAGGAACCGATCCTCAAAGAGATGGTCGAGATCTTGATGGAGGTCACGGACGCCCCGCTTTGCATTGATACCGCGGACAACCCCGCCTTAGAGACAGCTCTTTCCACGTATAAGGGAAAAGCCTTGATTAACTCCGTAAACGGCGAAGAGGCACGCTTGGAAAGCGTGCTCCCCCTGGTCAAGGAATATGAAGCTTCCGTGATTGGCCTGTGCATGGACGATGACGGCATCCCCCCAACCCCCCAAGACCGATTCCAGGTGGCTGCCAAAATCATTGAACGCGCCGACAAACTGGGAATTCCCCCCCAAAATATCGTCATTGACCCCCTTGCCCTGACCATGGGATCCGATCACAACGCCGGCAGGATCGCGATCGAAACCATTGAACTCGTTGTAGAGGAATTTGGCGTGAACGTGACCATGGGCTGCAGCAACATCTCCTTTGGCATGCCGGACCGGGAACACATTGACTCCACCTTCATCGCCATGGCCATCCTGGCCGGGATGACCTGCCCGATCACCAACCCCCTCCACGAAGAAGTCAATCTGGCTGTTCAGGCAGCTGATCTCGTCATGGGCCGAGACGAATACGGCATGAACTGGATCAAATCGTATCGAGCGAGGCAAAAAGAGGAATAGCGCTCACACAGGAAATATATGACCCTAACGGACACGGAAAAAGCATATCAGGTAATCAAAGAGAGGATCGTCAAGACCAAACTTCCACCAGGGTCCGTGATCAACGAAGCGGATCTGATGGAGGACATTAACTACGGTCGGACGCCCATCCGGGAAGCGTTAAAACAACTTCAGATAGAGGGGCTGGTAGTCGTCAAACCCCGGCGGGGCATCTTTGTCACTGACTTATCCATCACCGACCTCGCGAAAATCTTTGAAGTGCGCATTGAACTGGAAGGGTTAGCTGCACGTTTGGCAGCGGAGCGGATCACCCAGAACCAATTGGAAAAACTGCAGGGCCTGACACACCAATACAAAGAAGCACCTCCGTCCACCAAAGAGCAGCTCATCCAACTCGACAGCAAGTTCCACAGCCTGATCGCTGAAGCAACCCACAATCACTTTCTTCAAACCAACCTTGAACACTACTATAACCTTTCCCTGCGCATCTGGTACTTGGCTTTACCCCAAACCTCGATGGAGGACATCAACATCGATGCGCACCTAAAGATCACAGAGGCTATCTCCGCAGGAGAGGCCAAAAAAGCAGAGCGTGAAATCACCCAACATATCAAAAATTTTCACAGAACGATCAAGAAATATTTATAGGGAGAAATCCCTGGATATGTTAATCATTCATCCTTAGAGCTCAGGAGGTACTTAACCATGAGTGACATTTTATCTGACATTTCAACCCTGGTCATTGAAGGCAACTTCGAGGATATGCCTGAAAAGACCAACGCAGCCGTTGAAGAAGGTCTCAGTGCTGAGGAGATCCTCAACAATGGACTGATGCCGGGCATGGACCATGTCGGCGTTGAGTTCAAAGCGGGCAACATGTTTGTCCCCGAAGTGCTCCGCTCCGCCAAAGCCATGCAAGCTGCCATGAGCATCATCCGGCCCATGCTGGTAGAAACAGGTACTGAGACGAAAGGCACGATTTTGTTAGGCACCGTCGCAGGGGACCTGCATGACATCGGCAAAAACTTGGTTGGCATGATGTGCGAAGGCGCGGGTTTTGAAATCATTGACCTTGGAAAAGATGTGGAACCGGAAACCTTCGTCGAAGCAGTCAAAGAACATAAGCCGAAAATTCTGGGAATGTCAGCGCTGCTTACCACCACCATGCGGGCTATGGAACGCACGATCAAGGCATTGGATGAAGCCGGTGTGCGGGACTCCGTGAAAATCATGATCGGTGGAGCGCCCGTGACCCAAAGTTTTGCTGATGACATCGGAGCTGATGGGTATGCTCCCAACGCTGCCTCAGCCTCCGACATGGCGAAACAATTTGCAGCCTAGTTCTGAATCTGAAAAAGGAGCATAAGTATGAGAACGAATTACCGTGCAAATTCCGGCGTACAATTCCGGATGTTTACGGATGACCAGCTGGAGGAGCTTTTCAATGGCACCCTTCATGTGCTGGAAAACGTTGGACTGGAAGTCAAACACGAACAGGCCCGGGAAATTCTGGAGGAGAACGGCGCCTGGGTGGACGGCGAACTGGTCCGATTACCCTCTTACATGGTCAAAGATGCCCTGGCGAAAGCCCCCCGCAGCTTTACCGTTTATGCCCGGGACGGCAACCCGGAACATGACATTCACATCGGGCCTGGGCGCGCTCATTTCGGTCCTGGACCGACCTGCGTTAACTTCATTGATGTCGAAACCATGGAACGTCGACCCTACCAGCTCAGCGATGTCCCCTATGTCGCCAAGGTGGTCGACTCCCTGCCCAACATCGATTTCTGCGAGTCCCTGGGATCCGTGGACAATGTCCCTTACGACCTCAGCGCTTTGTATGAATTCGCTGAGATGTTCCGCTACACCACCAAACCGATCGTGGCCTGGTCGTTTGATTACTACGACTCCAACGCCATCCACCGCATTGCAGTGGAAGAGTCCGGCAGTCAGGAAGCATTTGAAAAACGACCCACTTATATTCACTACTGTGAGCCGCTCTCCCCGCTGATCAGCACCACGGATTCACTGAACAAGCTGGTTTTCGCGGCGGAGAAGCGCATCCCACTGATCTTCACCCCCTGCCCCCTGGCAGGCGGCACCGCCCCTGTCACACCGGCCGGCATTATCATTCAGGCTGCAGCGGAGTCCTTCATGGGCCTGACCATTGCGCAAAACATCCAGCCCGGCCTGCCCTTCATCATGGGCGGCGTGCTATCCGTAATGGATATGAGTTCGATGATCCTGGCCTACGGCGCTCCGGAGCTCTCATTGATGATGGCCGGACATACTGAGTTCGCCCATTACGCTGGACTACCCCTCTGGCAAACCGGGGGCTGCACCGATTCCAAGACCTTTGACGAGCAGGCAATCACGGAAGGTTCCCTTTCCGTGTTTTTCTCCGCCCTGACTGGCGGCGACCTGTGCCATGACGTCGGGTACACGGAAAGCGCCATGACCGGCTCTGTCTTTCAACTGACGGCCATGGACGAAGCTATTGGTTACGCTAGGCGTATCACCCGCGGGATCGAAGTCAACGAAGACACGCTGGCTGTGGACGTCATCAACCGTGTTGGCCCCAATGGCCATTACCTCAAAGATGAACACACCCGCCGCCACTACAAGAACGAATACTGGCTTCCCAACCTGAATGACCGCTCCTCCTTCGAGGATTGGAAGATGATGGGAAGCAAATCCTTCAAAGACCGCACCATCGCCCGTGTGGAGGAGATTTTAGCCAGCTACGAACAAGTCCCGCTCAAGGACTCCACAGAAGAACTTATCGAGCAGGTGCTGGCTGAAGGCGAGGAATGGGTCAAAGAGCAAGAAGAATAAAGAGGAGAACCACAAATGAGTGAAAAAATCTTAGAAAAGCTATCTACCGCAGTATTGGAAGGGGACAGTGCAACAAGTTCAGAAGCTGCCCAGGCAGGCCTGGATGAAGACCTTACCGCAAAAGAACTGCTGCAAAAAGGGTTGATCCCTGGTATGGATGAAGTCGGTGTGCGCTTCAAGCGCGGCGACATGTTTGTCCCCGAAGTCCTGATGTCTGCAGAAGCCATGGCGGAAGGGATGAAAATTTTACGCCCCTTGCTGGCTGAAAGTGACACCCAGATGGCTGGAAAGATCCTGATGGGAACCGTGGAGGGCGACCTGCACGATATTGGCAAAAACCTGGTCAGCATGATGTGCGAAGGCGCCGGGTTTGAAATTGTCAACATCGGATTTGACGCCGCCCCAGAGAAGTTCATCGAGGGTATCAAAGAACACCAACCCGACATCGTTGGCATGTCCGCCATGCTGACCACAACCATGCGCGCCATGGGACACACCATCAAAGCCATTGAGGAAGCAGGCTTGCGAGAACAGGTGAAGATCATGGTGGGCGGTGCGCCCGTAGACCAGGAGTTTGCGGACCGGATTGGTGCAGATGGCTACGGCGCCAATGCCCCCGCCTCTTCAGATCTGGCCAAGCAACTGGTCGGTTTGAACTAGCTTTCGTTTCCCAGGAAAGGCACCATGCCCCACCCCAACCAGCTGCCGGTCATCTTCATCGCCTGTAAAGTGTTTGAGTCTATGCTCAGCACGGAACAGCAGGAGTCCCTCTTCGATCAGGTCACGTACCTCGATTATGGGCTGCACCGTGTTCCGGACAAGCTGACTCACACTGTGCAGGAAGCGATCGATGAGGTGCATGAGCCCAGTCTGATTGTTCTGGGCTATGGGCTGTGTGGAAACGGGCTGAAAGGCATCCAATCCCGGAAGCACACCCTGCTGATTCCGCGCACGGATGACTGCATTGCCATCCTGCTTGGTTCCTATCAATCGTACCTGAAGCATTTCAACCAGGAGCCCGGCACATACTATCTGACCAAAGGCTGGTTAGAGGCAGGCAGCGATCCGCTCAAGGAATACCGGGAAGTGCGTGAAAAATACGGCGAAGAGGATGCCCAGTGGATCATGGACACCCAGTACCAGCACTACAAGCGCCTGGTACTGGTAGCCCATCAACAAGACGAACTGGAGGAGTACCGCCCCCAGGCGCAGGAGGTTGCAGCCTACTGCAGTCGGTGGGGTATGGACTATCAGGAAATTCTCGGCTCAGACCGCTATCTGGCCCGGCTGCTGGAAACTGCGGCCTCGCTGGATAAGGCAGATGAAGATTTCCTGGTCATCCCCCCGCAAAATGAAATTCGGCAGGAAATGTTCGTCCGCTGACCGTCCGGCCTTTTTCTGGTAAGGAACACAGGAGAAATAAAACATGCGAGTAAATAAAACAAATTACCTCGTCAACAAAACACCGACGTTTGAAGTGCTCACTGAAGAGGAAATCGAAGCTATCTACTACTCTGCCCTGACCGTGCTGTCAGAGACCGGAGTGCGAATCTATCACAAAAAGGGATATGACTTGCTGGGCCAGCACGGCGCTAACATTGAAGATGTCACCGACGACAGTGCCCTGGTCAAGATCCCCCCTGAGATGGTGGACATTGCCCTCTCCACCCTGCCCCGCAAGGTGGTCATCTACGGTGCCGAACCCGACCAGCACAAGATGGAACTCTACAAGAATCAGATCTACTTTGGCGCCGGTTCAGACACCCCCTTCACCATTGATCCCTACACAGGAGAACGACGCCGGGCACAGTACGAAGACGTCAAGAACTTCGCCCGCCTGGCAGAGGCCCTGCCCAACTTGGATTTCCACATGTCACTGGGCATCGTCCAAGATGTGGCCGTGGGGACTTATGACCGCTGGCAGTACCTGGCCATGCTGGAAGGCACCAACAAACCCATTAACATCACCGCCGTGGATAAGGAAGGCTTGGAAGATCAGCTGGAGATGGCCTATATCCGGGTGGGCGGGAAAGAGAAATGGCTGAAAACCCCCATTTTCTCCCTCTACATCGAGCCCGTTTCCCCCTTGAGCCACTCCGTGGAAGTGATCGACAAGCTCATGTTCTGTGCTGAGAAGCGCATTCCATTCGTGTACACCCCCTGCCCGCTGGCTGGCGCTACGGCCCCTGCCACCCTGGCCGGAACTGCTGTGCAGGCCTTAACAGAAAGCCTGCTGGGCATCGTACTCAGCCAGCTGGTCCGCAAAGGCGCCCCGATGATCATCGGCGGCCTGATGTCCGCCATGGACATGCGTACCGCGGTGTACTCCTACGGGTCCCCTGAAATGGCGCTGCTCAGTGCGGCCTACACCCAGATCACAAAATGGTTGGGTGTGCCCGAATATGAGACCGCTGGCTGTTCGGATGCCAAGATGTACGATGAACAGGCTGCCATGGAAGCCACCATGAACATCGCTTCCGCCGCATTGGTCGGTGGCAACATGATCCATGATGTCGGCTATCTTGAGCAGGGGTTGACCAGCTCAGGAGAGATGATGGTGGCCTCGGATGAGATCATCGACATGGTCAAGCGCATCCTGAAAGGCATCCCTGTGGATGACGACAGCAAAGCGCTGCATGTCATCGAAGAAGTTGGCCCCGGCGGCCATTACCTGGCCCACGACCACACCTTCGAGCGCTTCAAAGATCTGATCTGGTCTCCCAAACTTGTTGACCGCCAGAACTTTGAGGAGTGGGAAGCATCCGGCAGCAAGACACACCGCGAGCGCGTCCATGAACGTGTGATTGAAATCCTCGAACAGGAAGAAGAACCCCTGATGGAAGAGAGCATGTTCAATGAGCTGAAGCGTATCTGCGAGCTGTCTGATGAGAAACACAAAGATGAAGAACTAGACCTTGATATGTTCGGATAAAGGAACGATCAATGACAAAATAAGGGGCGTGATCCTCATCTTTTTCAGCGGTCACGCCCTTTATCTGTCATGGAAAGGGTAACCTTGAACGCACACAACGAAAGCCAAAAAAAAGAACCGCTCGTTTTGGGGATCGATACAGGGGGAACCTACACAGATGGGGTCTTGCTGGAATACAACTCCCACAAAATCCTTGCCACCCATAAGAGTTTGACCACCAAGCGAGATTTTGCGATCGGAATTGAAAACGTGATCGCTGAAATCGATATCGAGGATCCTTCCGCGATCCAGATGGTTTCCGTATCTACCACGCTTGCTACAAATGCCATTGCAGAGGGGAAAGGAAAACGTGTGGCCCTTTTTCTGATCGGTTATGATCCCGATCTGATCGATTCCTTTCAACTCAGCGACCGATTCGCCACACCCAACTTTCACTACATCTCCGGTGGCCACGACCTGCATGGCCACGAGAAAGAGGAGCTGGACCTATCCGGATTGCTATCCAAGGTCAACGAAATAAAAAGGCGTGTGGATGCCATCGCCATCTCAAGCTATTTCAGCCCCCGGAATCCAGAGCATGAAATCCGGGCCCAAAAAGCTGTCAGCAGCGTATGTGAGCTCCCCATCGTTTTAGGTCATCAGCTCTCTACCAAGTTAGGTTCCGTAGAGCGGGCCACAACTGCAGCTTTGAACGCTTCCCTGCTTGCCGTACTCCAGGAATTCATCATCGCTGTCCGCCGGGCCATGGAACACCGGGGGATTGAAGCGCCGCTCATGGTGGTCAGGGGAGATGGCACTTTGATGAACGATGAATTTGCAGCTCGTACGCCCGTGGAAACCATCCACTCCGGACCCGCAGCCAGCGCCATCGGAGGAAGATTCCTCTCCCAAAAACAAAACGCTCTTGTCATTGATGTCGGAGGTACAACAACGGATTTCGCGCTCATCCAGGATGGGAAAGTGACCATAAGCGAAAAAGGAGCCACGGCGGCCGGGTACCAGACCGCGGTTAAAGCGGCTGATTTGCTCTCCATTGGATTGGGGGGAGACAGCTACATCACCACGGACCGGAAAAACGAAATCGTCATTGGGCCTGAACGGGTCGTGCCTCTGGCCTATCTATCCCACCAATACCCCAACGTCAAGCAGCGATTACAAGCGCTCACCAGACGGTCTTGGCCCGCACCTTCTCCGGCCGAATTGGAATATTGGTTTCTGCAGCGAGAGATCGAAGATGAAAGCGAATTTTCCAACCGCGAAATGGACCTTATTCATCTGCTGGAAAGTGGACCCAAACCGGTTAAAAACCTGTTGGAAAAAATGGATGTCCTCGATCAAAGCCAGTTAAATATTCAGGATTTATGGCGCGAGGAAATCCTGGGGAAATCGGGATTCACACCCACAGATATACTCCATATCGAAGGTCTGCACACCCCCTGGGATATTGAAGCTTCTCAGGCTTCATTAACCGTGTTTTGTAATTACCTCTCCATGGAAAAAGAAGCCTTCCTGAAATTCATCTGGGATGAGATCGCCAGAAAGATCGCAAGCGCTGTAGTGCATTTTCTGACCGAGAAGAAGATCCCCGGGGACGAAGTCGAGGAAGAGAACCTGGGAAAATGGTTCCTTACAAACAGCCTCTTTCCCCATCATCCACATTTGGAAACAAGCATCCAGCTCCGGGATTCCATTGTCGGCATTGGCGCGCCTGCCCAGGTCATGATTCAACAAGCAGCAGATATCCTCAACACGGAACTCATCCTCCCCGATCATTATGCCGTAGCTAATGCGACAGGGGCGGTCGCGGGCAGTGTGATGGTCACCGAGGAAGTACTCATTTACCCCCACCTCTCCGGGGATAAGGTGGACGTTACCGGTTATTACGTGCAATCACGAGAGGAACGTTCAGAATACGGAGACTTGGAAAGTGCTCTCAAAAACGCGAAACAACAGGGAGAGGAAAAAGCTAGAAGCGCGGCCCTCCGCTCAGGCGCTGACAATCCCCAAGTTGTCGTTGACGTTCTCCAGGAGGGGATGGACACGTACCGGGTCACAGCAAAGGCTGTCGGCAAGCCCCGCTTAGAAGTGTAGGAGGAAGGAGGAGTTCATGGAACTCATTCGAGTGGACACGAAACACGCGTACAAAATATTACGGGAAAAGATCACCTCATTGGAGTTAAAACCAGGTCAGGCACTCGATATCGGCCGTTTGGCAAACCAACTCGACATCGCCCAAGCATCCGTTAAAGAAGCCCTGCGTCTCCTGGCGCATGATCATCTGGTGGAAGCCCCTCCACGCGACCTCCATGTCGCAGAACTCCACCTTGATGACTTAAAAAAGATCAGCGGCATCCGGCTTCAACTGGAAACCTACTCGGCCCAGGTGGCTGCCCAACACCGCACCCCGGATGATTTGGTCATCTTGACCTCCCTGTGTGAAAAGAAAGCGGAGGACACCCGCGAGCTCTTCGAACTGGATCACAAATTCCACCAAGCCATCGCGCAGGCGGCGCATAATAAATATCTCGCCAACAGCCTGGAGCACTTTTACGGGCTATCAAAAAGGCTGTGGTACCTGGCTCTCCCCTATCTGGATTTCCTGCCCATCGCAGTGGAATCCCACATCAAATTGGTGGAAGCCATTGAGAAGAAAGAGGGAGAAACAGCTAGAGAGATCATGCACACGCATATAAGTGATTTCTACCAAAAAATCAAAGGGATCATCACGGAACGGGATCTGATGGGAACAGCCCGCTGAACCAGCCCCTCATCCCAATCCTCCCTTTTACTGGTTTCTTGGCTCAAATAGGAGAAAGGTATGTCAAAAGTCACGGTAGTGTATGGAAAAAAAACGACCACCGTTGAAGCGGAAGACGGCACGGTCCTTGGGGAAGTCGTCGCCCAAACAGGGCTGCCCCTAGAGCAGCCTTGTGCAGGCCGGGGAACGTGCGGGCAGTGTAAAGTCCTGGTTGAGAAAGGGGTCGCCCCGCCCGATGAAGTAGAGAAAGAAAACCTCACAGCGGGTGAAATTGCTCTCAATAACCGCTTGGCTTGCCGGGCCCGGGTTCAGGGGGAAACGCGTATTGTCCTCTCCCCAATCGTCGTCTATTCCAACAAAATTTTCAAAGGCAGCAACCGCTATCGGCGGGAACGAGATGTCCCGCTGGGTTTAGCGATCGACCTGGGCTCCACAACCGTGGCTGCCTTTCTGACCATGCTCGACAATGGAGAGGTCGCGACCGCAGGTGGAGGTTTGAACCAGCAAACGGTATTCGGTTCCGATGTCATTTCCCGGCTTTCCGCTGCCATCGATGACGAGGAAAACGCAGAACGCCTTCACCGGCTGGCGTTGGCTTCCATCAACCAGGCGGTCGATTCATTAAAACTCTCCTCCCGGATTATGGACCGTGTGCAGCGGGTGACCATTGTAGGTAACGTTGCCATGCACCACCTATTGACCAAACAACCCCTTGAAACGCTGGCCTTCATGCCTTTTCAACCCCATGACACATCCTCGATCATGGACGCCCGGGATTTGATGGGGGGCATTTTCCCGGAACACATCCAGGTCAGTTTACCTCCCCTGATAGGAGGATTTGTTGGATCGGATGCTTTGTCCTGTTTGGCATATTTTGGTTTTGATGACCCACCCGGGCCCATGGCTGCCATTGACCTGGGCACAAACGGAGAGGTGATGGTCACCGATGGGGACCGCATCCTGACAGCCTCCACAGCAGCCGGTCCCGCTTTTGAAGGGGTGAATATCTCCTGCGGCTCCCGGGCAGTGGACGGAGCCATTGTCGACCTTGCCGTCGAAGACGGAGAGTTCAAATTAGAAACCATCGGCGATTCAGAAGCAGTGGGGCTCACAGGGTCCGGGCTGCTCAGCGCCATTGCCGAATTCATAAGGATCGGTCTCATCGAACCCAGCGGCCGGATCAACCCGGACTGCGCGGGATACGCGGAACAAATCCAAAACGGCCCTGCAGACCAGGACACATCCTCCCCTCCCACCGCCGCACTCCCCAACGAATGTCTTGAATACGCTCAGGCGATCAGCAAAGACGATAAAGGGACCCGCCGCATTCAGCTCCATGAGTCAGGAAATCTATACCTGACTCAACTGGATATCAGGGAGTTACAAAAAGCGAAAGCGGCCATCCGGGCTGCGATCGATGTGCTTATGGCCAAACTTTACCTTGAACCCGACGACTTGGAACGCGTCATTCTCACCGGTTCTTTCGGGGGTCAGGTGGATATCCCTGCCATCTTGGATATCGGCATGATCCCTCCGGTGAGCAAAGAAACTGTGGAAACCATCGCCAATGGAGCTGGTTTTGGAGCAGCTATGTTCCTCAGCGAGGAAGGTTTCGCGTTGGGAGAAAGGTTGGCTCAAAAAGCAAAACAAGTTGATCTCGACCTGGATCCCAAATTTAACCAATTTTTCGTGGACGGCATGGCCCTGGCACCCTACCGAAATCATCAATCCAGATAAGAATCGATGAATCTCAAGGGCTGGATCGCTTGCTGAGGAAAGGATATATCAGTATGCCGAACACGAAATCTCAAGGTGCTGCCTCTCCCTCTGAAAACCTGCGAGGCTTATTACTGGTCGTTTTCGCGACCCTGTGTTGGTCAACATCTGGGATCTTCATCAATCTGATCACAGACGCCACCCAGATATCTGCAGTCAGCTTGGCTTTCTGGCGGGACCTGAGCACCTTTCTAATCCTGCTGGGCAGCATCTCTCTCCTCCGCCCCCAAGATCTTAAAGTCAATCGTAAGGATCTGCCCTGGCTGATTGGCATGGGCGGGATCAGTATTGGTATTTTCCACATCCTGTGGAACACCTCTGTGGTGGTGATCGGAGCTTCCCTGGCCACGGTCATGCAGAGCAACGCGCCCATTTTTGTCACGATCATGGCCTGGTTCCTTTTCGATGAACCTTTGACAGCTCGTAAAATCATCGCCGTCCTCCTGGCAGCGATAGGGACCGCGCTGATTGGCGGGATCCACAGCTCCGGAAATATACAGGTCAAGACCTCCGGCCTGCTCATCGCCTTGGGATCTGCCCTCACCTATGGCACCTTGAGTCTATTTGGAAAAAAGCTGAGTAAGGAATATCAACCCTGGACGATCTTGCTTTACATCTTTGGTTTTGGAACCCTGACACTGCTTCCTTTTCAGCTCAACAGAACCCTTCCCTCCCCCATTAACTTGGAAACCGTATCCTTATTCCTCGGGTTCCTGCTCATCTCTACTCTGCTCGGTTTTGGAATGTATACCGCGGGTCTGCAGAAATTACAGGCCAGTGTGGCATCTATTACCGCCACAACAGAAATTCTCTTTGCGTACATTCTGGCCTATTTTTTTCTCAGTGAACGATTGGATTTCTGGCAGATCTTTGGCTCTATATTAATTATCAGTGGTGTGGTTCTGGTATCCCTCCAGAATCAAAAACAGAACCTGAAAGGTAACTAACCATGTCTGAATTCATCCTAGGTATTGACACAGGTGGAACATACACTGATGGTGTCCTTTTTGACCCAAAGAAGCGTAAAATTATAAAAACCACAAAGACTCTCACCACTAAAAAAGACCTAAAGGTGGGGATATTAAACGCGTTGGATGACTTACTCCCTGAATCATCCTCATCCGTCGCTTTGGTGATCATATCAACCACATTGGCCACCAACGCGATCGCTGAGAAAAAGGGCCGCCCTGTGGCTCTCTTCCTCCTCGGATACGACCGGGAACTCGTGGAAAACTTCCAGCTGGACGCACAGTTTGCAACCGCCAGCCACCATTACATACAGGGAGGTCATGATCTGTATGGGAACCCGCAAGCTGCTTTAGACGTGGAGGAGATTAAGGCAAAAGCGGATCAACTTGCAGGGGATGTGGATGCATTTGCGATTTCAGGTTATTTCAGCCCTCTAAACCCAAGTCACGAAGACCGCGCCTTCGAAGCCGTGACTTCCGAAGTGGACCGCCCGGTGATCCTGGGCCACCAATTGTCAAAAAAGCTGGACTCTGTGCAGAGGGCCACTACAGCAACGTTGAACGCTTCCCTGTTATCGATCTTAAAGAATTTTATCCAGGCCATGCACCAGGCGCTTGAAGAGCGGTCCATCGATGCCCCCTTGATGGTCGTCAAAGGGGACGGCGCGCTCATGAACAGCGGGATGGCTGAACAGCTCCCTGTGGAAACTATCCACTCTGGGCCGGCAGCCAGCGCCATCGGGGGACAATTTCTCGCTCAAAAAGATAGAGCCCTCGTGATCGACATCGGAGGGACCACCACAGATATTGCTCTCATTGATCAGGGAAGGGTTCAGATTCGCGAAGAGGGGACCAGCGTCGGATCCTACAACACGGCTGTGCGGGCTGCAAATATCCGGTCCATCGGCCTGGGGGGAGACAGCCTGATTGATTTTGACCTGGAGGATCAAATCACAGTCGGTCCATCCCGCGTCAGACCCCTCGCAAACCTGGCCCATGCAGAGGGAAAAGTCTCCCAGGACCTGGAAAGATTATCTCATCAGACACATAAAAAATTCAACCCCCAAGATCTAGAATACTGGTACCTGCTCCGGGAACCTTCTCACGCCATCCACAATCCCCGTGCCCGCCAGGTCCTCCAGATGCTGGAATCCGGCCCTTTATCCCTCCCAGTGATTTTAGAAAATATGGAGCTCTTCCATCCCCTCCAATTTGGAGGTCTCTCTCTGCTCAAAGAGGAAATCATCGGGCGGGCCATGCTCACCCCCACGGATCTCCTTCACGTCACAGGAGAGTTTTCACCCTGGGACACAGAGGCTGCGCAAATAGGCGTCCGGCTCATGGCAGAATACAAACATTTGCAGGTGGGGAAATTCATCACCATGGTAAAGGATCTTATGGTGGAACGGATCGCCCGGGAAATCATTTCTTATCTGACCGGACAAACCTTAGAGCCAGTCCCTTATTACGTCACACCGGATGATTTGGGATTATGGCTTTTCCAGGAAAACCTCTCCGGGGAAGACCCTTATGTGGGATCAAAACTGTCATTAAAAATGCCTTTGATCGGCATTGGAGCACCCGCTGACATCTTTCTGCCCCCTGTCGCGGAACTGCTGCACACGGAATATATCTCTCCTCCCCATTATGAAGTAGCGAACGCCGTAGGCGCTGTGGCAGGGAATGTGGTCATGGAAACTGAAGTCTGGATTTATCCCCAGGTCAGGAACACCCGCACCGTTGGATATTTCGTTCAATCCAGAAATGAAAGAAAACGATTCCCGACCCAAAACGCAGCCCTTGAACACGCGAAAACATACACCCGGCAGATGGCAATGGAGAAGGCAGAGAAAATGGGCATCATCGATCCCCATTTGGAGATCAAGCAGCTTCCAGATGGCGCTGAAAGTTACCGCATCAGGGCTCAGTCTTTTGGGAATCCCAACCTACATCAAGCCTGACAGCTTGAAAATAACATGACCAAAAGGGGATAAAAACGCTGCGTTCGACGCAGCGTTTTTGATTTCAAGATATTGACAAGCTCCTTTAATCAACGTACAATACGTTCCACAGAGTAAAACAGTGTTGCGCCTGATGCAACGACGCGGGACGGAGGTGCCACTCATGCCGAAGCGTGAAAATAACTCTGGGACTGCGATCCAAACAATTCGGAGAGCGTGCAGCATTCTCAAATGCTTTACGGAAGACAATCCAGAGCTGGGGGTCACTACCATAAGCCGTAAAACCGGCATTCATAAGAGTTCAACCTCACGGATCCTTTCTTCACTACAAAATGAAGGCTTTGTTGAACAAAACGCCCAAAACAGCAAATATCGGTTAGGTTTAGGTTTGGTTAGTCTGGCAGGACTGGTTTTAGAACGCTTGGAACTCCGGGATGTCGCCCAACCCTTCATCCAGAAGTTAGCGCGAATTACACAGGAAACCATCAACATCTCCGTATTGAAAGAAGACGAGAGTGTTAATATAGAAAATATCAACAGCCCGCAGCCTATCCAACATATCGGACTTTTGGGCCGCCGGACCCCCCTTCACTGCACTTCTACAGGGAAAATCTTTCTGGCTTATATGACAAAAGACGAAAGACAAAGCCTGTTAGATGAGACCTTTAAGCCATATACACAGTACACACTCACAGATCGCGAAGTGCTGGAGGAAGAACTGGAAAAAGTCAGACTACAAGGGTACGCAGTCGCTCACCAAGAATTCAAAGAAGGGTTAAGTGCTGTGGCAGCTCCACTTTTTGACCACAACGGAATGGTGATCGCCACCGTCAGTATTTCCGGGCCCACCTACCGGATGAAACAGGAAAAGATCGATATATATCTACCTTATCTCTTGGAAACCTCAGAAGAGATTTCTTCAAAACTCGGTTACTCAAAATTATAAGTATCACAGTCAGCGACTGACCACAGCCCCTAGTGGCACGGGCAGCATTTGAAAGGAGGAAACATGCCAAAAAAAGAGGAAAACAAAACCACTTTCATAGGCTTCTGGCAAGGACTGTTGGACGATTGGATGGCTGTCCTGACCCGGCCAAATATAGAGACCTATATCCATTTGAAAGAGAGGGCTACCTCCCCCAAGATCGTCCTTAATATCGCTCTATTAGGACTGGTGATCGGACTCTATGTATTGACCATCCAGCCTCCGGCTTTCATCCAAACGGACAGCCTCCTATTAGACCTCGGGCGTTTGATCTTTTACACAGAAGCGGATTTCTTCATCCTCAGTCTAATCTTATTTGTTATCGCCGGTCTGTTTGGAGGCAGGGGCGGATTTGTCGAACACAGCTATTTACTGTCCCTGATCACTGCCCCGTTGGGTCTGGTCATCGTCGCTTTCCTGTTTGTAGCCAATAAGCTGGGGCTGACCCTGGCAGCGATCATGAACCCTCTCAGCTCCATCGGTATCACGACTATTTTCATCGTCCTCTTTGGGCTGTATGCATTTCTGCTTCTGCTTTTCGCGCTTGAAGCTGCCCATGAGATGGAGTCTCACCAGGTCATTTACACAATCGGCGCTTTCCTGGGCAGCTGGGGGATCCTGCGCGTCATCGCCATGTTCGTAGCCGGAGAAGACAATATCATCACCCAGGAATCCGCTTTCTTGACGGAGGAGTGGGCTAGAGGCACCCTGCAGCAAGCCATTCTGGGACACCTTTGGATGGTGGCTTTCTCCGTGTTCATTGCTGTGGTGATCGGCGTGGTGATGGGCGTTCTGATCACGATGCCCCCCAAACGTCCCCGTGTCAGCCACCTTTTCTTCCTCATTCCACTGGGCGTTTTCTTCTTGATTTGGGCTGCGCCAAAAGGATGGTTGGGCATGGGCATTGCGGATCCGATCATGGAGGTCTCAAACGCCCTCGACAATGGGTTAACGCGAGCTTCGAAAGGTTTATTCGGCCCCTTACTCTCTTTGCTTAGTGCCATCGTCCGCAAGCCCGCGGCTGTAGGCATGATCGGTGTCATTCTCACCATGATCCTCTACGCTCTGCTGCTCGCTGGGGAATCCGCCAGCGAACTGACCCTATACATCGCCGGCATCATCCTCACCATCCCCAGCATCGCCCTCTTTGGTGTTTTCATCGGTCCCTTCAGCATCGGCGCCTTCAACGCGGTCGTCGCACTCACCCTTTACGCCCAGCTCCCCATCCTCCGTAACACGTACACCGGAATCAAAGAAGTCAAGCCGGAAATCGTGGAAGCTGGTCGAGGGATGGGTATGACGGAATTCCAGCTCCTGCGGAACGTGAAAATACCCATCGCCACCCCGGTGATCATGGCCGGCGTGCGCGTCTCCGTGGTCATGCTGGTGGGCATTGCGGCCATCGCTTCTTATATTGGCAACGACACCTTAGGGGATTATATTTTCCACGGTATTCAACGGGTTCAGCCCTTGCGATATTATGCCGGCGCAATCACAGTGGCTGTGTTTGCTTTATCAATGGATTTCTTTTTAGGCTGGCTTCAAAACCATCTCACCCCGGAAGGATTAAAGGGCAGACGATAAAGAACGTAGATAGGATCAGAGGAGTCATAACATGATTAAACTCGAACATGTGACCAAAATTTACCCCGGGACCACCTCTCCCGCGGTGGATGACCTCAGCTTCACCGTCCCCACCGGTGAAATTTGCACTATTGTCGGCCCGTCTGGTTGCGGGAAGACCACCACCATGAAGATGGTCAACCGTTTGATTGAGCCCACGAATGGAGAGATTTATGTCCTCAATGAGCGAGGAGAAATGCAAAATGTATTGGAGATGGATCCCATCATCCTGCGGCGAAATATCGGTTATGTCATCCAGCAGATCGGCCTCTTCCCCCACCGCACCATCTTACAAAACATGGGTACCGTGCCCAAGCTCTTGGAGTGGGACAACACCCGGATCCGGAGCAGGGCGGAAGAACTGCTGGATATGATGAACATGCCCACCGAGTTCCTGGACCGCTACCCCCATGAGCTATCTGGTGGACAGAGGCAGCGCATCGGCGTGGCCCGGGCTATGGCCTCGGATCCTCCCGTGATGCTCATGGATGAGCCCTTTGGGGCCATCGATCCCATCAACCGCAATCTGCTCCAGAATGAATTCCTGCGCTTGCAGCAGGAGATCAAAAAGACCATCCTCTTCGTCACGCATGATATTGACGAAGCGATCAAGATGGGCGATAAAATCGCTATTCTCAACGCCAATGGCCAACTAGAACAATACGATTCTCCGGCAAAGATACTCTCCGAACCGGCCAATGAATTCATCGAGGATTTCGTAGGCGCGGATCGAACCCTGAAGCAGCTCAATTTGATCCGCGTCGAAGAGGTGATGGACAAAAAACCTTTCATGCTTCAATCCACACAGAGTGTCGAAGAAGCTCTGCAAGTAATGGATGAAAAAGGCCAAGACTATGCCTATGTAGTGGACAGTGACCAGCGTTTACAGGGTTATGTCAGCCGTAAAGACCTGAAAGGGAAATCAGGATGGATCGACGAATATGTCACAACAGCTGCCACCTCGCTGCCCATCACCATGAATTTGCGCGATGCCCTCTCGGAAATGTTAATGGTGGACTACAGCACTATTTGCGTGGTCGACAACCGGGACCGGGTAAGAGGTACCGTGAACACAGCCATGATCCAAGAAGCCCTCATGGAAACTCGCTCCAGCGAAAGACAAGAGGAGGTCTAAACCATGGAAGAGAAAACCAGCTTCTGGTCCAAGATCACCTTTTCGGACATCGTAGACTGGACACTGATTCCAATTTTAATGATCGTCGTCGTTTACTTGGTGTATACCCAGCTGCTGCTCACCATCGAACCCGGTTCCATGTCAGCTAACATCATCGGTGATCCTGTGCAAGGTTTTTCCAATGTGTGGGCTGCTGTCCTCCAGCATTTGAAATTGATCGGCATCTCAAGCGCCCTGGCTATCCTTGCTGCTGTCCCTGCCGGGATCCTGATCACCCGGGAAGGATTCCGGGATTTTTCCAACATCATCCTTGGTGTGGCTAATTTCGGGCAGTCCGTGCCCAGTATCGCCATCCTGGCCTTGTTCATGGGCATCATGGGCATCGGCGCCCCAACAGCTATCTTCGCCCTCTGGCTCTACGCCCTCTTGCCCATCGTACGTAACACGGCTACAGGGATCGACGAGGTCTCGGCAGACGTCATCGAAGCCGCCCGGGGGATGGGTTTGACCAACCGCCAGATCCTGTTTGACATCGAACTCCCCTTATCCTTCCCCGTTATGTTTGCCGGCATCCGCACCGCTTCGGTGATCAACGTCGGCACAGCCGCTCTGGGTGCTTTCATCGGCGCCGGCGGTTTAGGGAACTTCATCATCACCGGCATCCCCCTCAGCCGGGAACGGATGATCCTGATCGGCGCTATCCTCACCGCAGTGATGGCCGTGATCGTCGATTGGATCCTGGGAAAGATTGAGGATCAGTTGGTCTTCAAACGGGATTAAATATAATCCTATCCCATGCCAGCTATGCTACAGAAAGTTCAAAGAGAGAATAGAGAAGCTAAAAGGAGGTGAAACGGGAAAGGAGAGATTCCAGTGAATTTTTTTACTCAACCTTGTGGAAATCGTATTCTTTGAACATCAGGTAAATAAGTGATTTCGCATATAAGCATCTTTATTTAAGGAGGAAAACCCATCATGAAGAAGAAGCTTCAAATTTTAGTTGCAGCATTTGTCATCCTGTCCACCTTTCTGGCGGCCTGCGGCGGCGGGACCGGAAAAGGCCCGGTGAAAGTGGGTTCGAAGGAATTCACCGAACAGATTGTGCTTGGTAAACTGACAGTCTTGGCTCTGCGAGATGCTGGCTTTGAAGTCGTAGATCAAACCAACTTGGGCGGCACCAGCGTCAACCGGGATGCCCTGGTCAATGGCGACATTGACATGTATTGGGAATACACCGGCACCACGTGGGTTGCCCATCTCGAACATGAAAACGCGATCACTGATCCCCAGGAAGCCTATGAAAAGGTCAAAGCGGAAGACAAGGAAAATGGCCTAATCTGGCTAACCATGGCCCCCTTCAACAACACCTATACGCTGATGATGAAGGAGTCCAAAGCCAACGATTTGGGTATTGAATCCATCTCCGACCTTGCTGAGTACATCAACGAAGGTGGAGACGCCAGCCTGTGCACCGACCAGGAATTCTACGCCCGACCGGACGGCTTCAAGGGCGTTGAGGACCTTTACGGCTTCGAATTTAACGAAGAACAGGTCATCACTATGGACCCCGGCCTGACCTATAAAGCCTTGCAAGATGGGCAGTGCCAGGTCGCGATGGGTTTCGCCACCGATGGGCGCATCCCCGCCTTTGGGTTCATGAACCTAAAAGATGACAAGCAGTTCTTCCCCGTCTACAATCCTGCCCCTGTGGTTCGTGAAGAGGTCATGGATGAGTATCCGGAAATCGAAGATGTGCTTGAACCAGTTGCAGAAGCTTTGACCACAGAAAAGATGATGGAACTCAACAAACGGGTAGACATCGACAATGAAGCTCCGGAAGATGTGGCTTGTGACTTCCTGACATCGGAAGGCATCATCGACGAATGCATCACGGAGTAGAACCAAGTTTACAATAAACCGGTCGCCCACCGGGAAGTCGGGCGGCCGGTTTCCTTTCTGAACACCGCTGAAATAGCTGTCGAGAAGAGAACATGAAAGCTGCTGTTTTATACCAACCGAACACCCCATTAGAAGTCCAAGACATAGATCTAGAAAAACCACACGCCGGCGAAGTCCTGGTCCAGAACCTCGCCAGCGGCGTCTGCCGCTCCGATTGGCATGTGGTCACGGGGGACACAAAACACCCCCTGCCCGTTGTCCTGGGACACGAAGGGGCGGGGATTATTCTGGAGGTCGGAGAAGGAGTCACCTCCCTGGAAGCAGGCGATCATGTGGTTTTATCCTGGGCGCCCAACTGCGGGACATGTTACTACTGCCTGCATGGCCAACCCCAACTCTGCCAAACCCTGGTCGCTCCCCTTTGGAATGGAACTCTGATGGACGACACATCCCGACTTTCCAGACAGGGCGACATAGTGTACCACCTCTCCGGTTTGGCCACCTTTGCAGAACGATCTGTGGTCCCAGAACGGACCTGCATCCCCATCCGGAAGGATGTATCTTTTCAGGCAGCATCTCTGGTGGGATGCGCGGTCACAACCGGCGTTGGGGCTGTTGTCAACACAGGCCGCGTGCGTCCCGGAGACAGCGTGGTCGTTTTCGGCTGTGGTGGCGTGGGGTTAAACATCCTCCAAGGTGCGGACCTGGCAGGCGCGGGGATGATCATCGCTGTGGACAAAGCCCCCACGAAAATGGAACTCGCAGAAAGCTTTGGCGCTACCCACACAATATTAGCAGACGAGGATCCGGTACAAAAGATCCAGGAATTGACGGAGGGACGAGGGGCAGACTACGCCTTTGAGGCCGTGGGTATCCCTGAGCTTCAGGAAAAAGCCTTGGAAGCGGTCCGGCCCGGTGGAGCATTGATCATCGCTGGGATTGCGCCCATGGGATCCTCTACGAACTTCCCCGGCGCCATCTTAGCCCGGCAAGAAAAAAAGGTAATGGGAAGCTATTATGGTAGTTCCTATCCCCACCGCGATTTCCCCCGCCTGCTGGATCTGTACACGGCCGGTAAACTTAAATTAGACGAACTGATCACCCAAACGTATCCCCTGGAAGATATTAACCAGGCCTTCCAAGATATGCTGACAGGGGAAAACGCCCGCGGGGTGATCCTCTTTGACTCTTGACCGGGGAGGCCCGTCAACATCCATTCCATCCATTAACCTTTTCCGTTTCATTGGCTCCCCAGTAGAAAGGACTTCGTTATGTCAAGACACATATCAGGACCCGGAAAGGGGTGGTCAGGAGGGACATATAAACCCCTCACCGACACCCAAATCAAGCAAATCCATCAAGCCTCGTTGTCCATTTTGAAGCGAACTGGGGTAGAGGTAGAACACAAAGAAGCCGCTCAGTTATTCGCTCAGGCAGGAGCGGAGGTGGACGGAAGCCGGGTGCACATTCCAGAAGCACTCATCGAAGAGACGCTCGAGAAAGCGCCCTCACGAGTTCTGCTTGCCGGGCGGAATCCTGAGCATGATTTACATTTAGAGGATAAGCGGGTCCATATCGGCACAGGAGGGGCAGCGCTCCAGGTCCTGGATCTGGAAACCGACCAGATTCGACCCGCTCTCCTGGATGATGTGGCGGACATGGCCAGGGTGGTCGACGCCCTGGAGAACATCCATTTTTACCTCCTCCCCATCTATCCCACGGACATCCCGGAAGAGAAAGTCGAAATCAGCAAATATTACGCTGCGGTAGCCAACACGACCAAACACGTCCAAGGCGGTGTGTACACTGCGCAGGGCATTCGGGACGTGATCGAGATGGCAGAACGCATCATGGGAGG
This sequence comes from Anaerolineales bacterium, assembly GCA_046483045.1. GTDB lineage: Bacteria > Chloroflexota > Anaerolineae > Anaerolineales > UBA11858 > B10-G9. The sequence continues at coordinate 28,491 of JAWODY010000045.1, forward strand.
CGCGGATGCACTCCGGGAACGTCCCATCGTCTCCTTCATCACCAGCTGGATGGTAAGCCCTTTGATGTTCGCTTCCGATGTCACGACGCTACTTATCGAGGTCTGCAAGCAGCGGATGCCCGTCGTCCTCTCTGCTGCACCTATGGCCGGTTCCACAGCACCCGTCACCCTGGCTGGGATGCTCGCTCAATTGAACGCAGAACAATTAGCCGGTCTTACCCTGACCCAACTGGTAGAACCGGGCTGCCCTGTGATCATCGGTCCGATCCCGGCCATCTCGGACCTGCGCACAGGAAGCTACCTGGGCGGCTCCATTGAATTAGGGATGACCAACGCCGCCATCACCCAGATGGCCCACTTCTACGATGTACCTATCTACAACAGCGCCGGGATGACGGAATCCAAGCTTCCCGATATCCAGGCCGGAATTGAGAAAACGCAGTCGATTATTCAAGTTGCCCTGGCCGGCTCAAACTTTATCCACCACGCTGCCGGGATGCTGGAAGATATGTCCACTATCGCTTATGAGCAGTTTGTGATCGATAATGATATCCTGGGGATGGCCATGCGCGCTGTCCAGGGCATCGAAGTCAATGACGAAACATTGGCGCTGGACGTCATCGATCGTGTGGGACCGGGCAGCCATTTTTTGGCAGACGACCACACGTTCCAGCACATGCGCACTGAACACTACTTTCCCTCTGAAGTCATCAACCGCCAGGATCGTGAGACATGGGCTCAAGATGAGCAGGAGGATGCCCGCCAACGTGCCAAGGAAATCGCTCAAAACTTACTCGCAAACCACCAGGCACCACCTCTTGAATCCGAGGTCGAAGCCTGGATCAGGGAGCAATTTTCATCCACCCTCATCCTTACCTAGAAGAGGACATCTGCTCTGGTAAAAAGCCTGAACAAAACCAGCCAGGGAGATGTGCCCTTTGATTTGGACTCACAACAGAACCGTTCATAGGACCACATACAAAGGTAGTACATTTGGAGAATACATGCCATGACAAGACAAATTCCAATCGCAACTCGGTATCCCAGGATGGAAATGCTCTCTGAGGAACAAATCCGGGAGATCCATTACGCCACCTTGGAAATCCTCAGCCAGATTGGGGTGAAAATGCAGGATCCCAAAGGCCGAAAAATCCTCCTTGAAGCGGGGGCCTGGGAAGCGAATGGAAGGGTGAAAATACCTGAAAAGCTGGTCACAGATGCCATTGATGCCGCCCCCACCCGGATTCCCATGCATGACCGGGAGGGAAATTTGACCATGCCGCTTGAATTGGGAAAGATTTTCTTCGGCACCGGGTCAGACACTATCTACACCCATGACCTTAACACGGGAGAACGCCGCCGGGCCACGACTCAGGATGTAGAAAATTTCGCCAAATTGAGCGATGCCCTTGAGAACATCGACTTCGTGATGTCAATGGGCAATCCTGGAGACGTCGCCGCGGATGACCTATATCTTCATTCCTTCATCCGCATGCTGCGCGGCTCGGTCAAACCCAACGTGTACACCGCGAAAGATCTCAAGGATATGAAGGACATCTACCGCATCGCATCTGCTGTAGCGGGAGGGGAAGATGTATTGCGGGAGAAACCGTTTTACCTGCAATACGCTGAACCCATTTCTCCCCTTTTCATCATCGAAGAATCCCTCCAGAAGGTGATCTTCTGCGCTGAAAAAGGGGTCCCCGTGGCTTACATTCCATCCACGAACCCCGGAGGGGGAGGGCCGGTCACGATAGCCGGCGCGGTCGCCCTGGGCAACGCGGAAAGTTTGCTTGGTTTGATCATCACCCAGCTCATCCGTCCCGGTACACCCTTCTTATACGGGATGAATACAGCCGCCATGGATATGAAATCTACCATCATCAGCTATGGAGGGCCCGAATGGAGTCTGGGAATGGCAGCCAACACCTCGTTAGCACGCTACTATGAGCTCCCGGTCTGGGGGTATGGAGGCGCGACGGACAGCAAAGTGGTGGACGCCCAGGCGGCTGTGGAAGCCACGTTTTCCATCATGACTGCTTTCCTCAACCGCACTACACTTGTGCACGATATCGGGTACATTGAATACGGCTCCACTTCCTCCATGGAAATGTTGGTCATGGTGGATGAAATCATCAGTATGACCCGAAAATTTACCGATGGTGTTCCCGTTAACCGCGAAACCCTGGCCCTGGAAGCTATTGCCAGGGCGGAACCGGGAGGAGGTTTCATAGCGGATAAGCATACCTTCAAACACTTCAAAACCGCCCAGTGGTTCCCTTCCTTGCTCAACCGTCAGAATTATGATGATTGGAAGGAGGAGGGGGGAAAAAGTTACCGCCAACTCGCGAACCAGCGAGCAAAAGAACTCATAGAGGAACACGACGTTCCCCCGCTCCCCGAGAGAGCGGAAGCTGTAATTCAAGAAATCCTTGCAGAGAGAAAAGAGAAGAGAGAGTAGGACAATCATGTTTGAAACCTACACAGTCGCCCACCAGTATATCCAAGAACACGGGATCCAAGCCATCGATCTCAAGTTCTGTGACCTGTGGGGGCGCTCCCACCACATCACCATCCCAGCGGATCAATTCAACCCGTCCCTGATGGAGGAAGGCATAGGATTTGACGGCTCCTCCATCGGCTTAAAAAACGTTAAGGCCGGGGACATGATCATGGTCCCTGACCTGGAAACCGGCTTCCTTGATCCATTCTGGGAGGTACCTACGCTCAGTTTTCTGTGCAACGCGCTGAACGCCACCACCATGGATGTGTCTAGCAACGATCCCCGGAACATCGCCAAGCGCGCTGAATCCTATCTGCAAAACACAGGGGCAGCCTCCCGCAGCCTGTGGGGTCCAGAATTTGAATTTTACGTCTTCGACCAAGTGCATTTTGAAAACAAGATGCACCGAGCCGGATACCAATTTACCTCCCATGAGACTGAACATGCCGGGCTGGAAGGCCGCAGCGGGGGGACCTACATCCCCCTCCAGGAGGGATACCACGCCTTGCCACCTAAAGATAAGCACCACAACTTCCGGCAGGAGATCACGGGACACCTCCAGGAAATGAATATCCCTGTTAAGTATCACCATCATGAAGTGGGGAGCTTTGGGCAAATGGAGATCGAAACCCCTTTGATGGGATTGGACGAAGCGGGTGATGCTGTGACCCTCATCAAATACGCCACCAAGATGGTGGCCTCGCAACACAGCAAGTCGGTCACATTCATGCCCAAACCCCTTTACGGGGAAGCCGGAAACGGGATGCATTACCACCAGCAGCTTTTCCAAGGGGAGGAAAACCTGTTTTACGACCCTGAAGGCTACGGAAATCTCAGTGAAACGGGGCGGCAATATATCGCCGGGCTTCTTCATCACGGCCCCGCTTTGCTAGCCCTTACTAACCCCAGCACCAACTCCTACCGGCGCCTGGTCCCCGGATATGAAGCCCCCGTCAACACCTTTTATTCTTTGGGAAACCGCAGCGCAGCCATCCGCATCCCTAAGTATGCCAAAAAACCTCAGACTGTACGAATCGAGTTCCGACCGCCCGATGCCACCAGCAACCCCTACCTCGCCCTGGCTGCTCAACTGATGGCGGGTTTGGACGGCATTGAAAAGGGATGGGATCCAACCGAGCTGGGCTTCGGTCCCATCGATGAGGATGTATTCTCCTGGTCTGATGAGAGACGGCAGACCATCCAGCCCCTCCCCTCCTCTTTAGAGGATGCCTTTCTCGCCCTAGAAAAAGACCACGACTTCCTGCTCGCCGGGGGCGTATTCAATGAAGATCTTCTCCAGGAATGGATCGAACATAAACGAGAACAGGAAATCATTCCGGTCCGGAACAGACCCCACCCTTATGAGATGCATCTCTACTTCGACGTTTAGATCCGTCCAACCTCAAAAGCGAAAACCCCGAAGGCTATCCGCCTTCAGGGTTGTTTGCTTTGTTTAGGATTTTCAGCTTTACCCCAGCGTGACATCTAAGTAAAGCATGACAATCACCCCCACCATGGTACCCATGGTGGCAAACTTTTCATGACCGGCACCGTGGGTTTCAGGGATGATCTCATCGCTGATCACGTAAAGCATAGCACCCGCTGCAAACCCCATCGCGTAGGGTAATATCGGTCGTGCAACACTAACCGCCCAGACGCCAAAGAGGGTGAGGGGGATTTCCACCAAACCAGCCCGGATGCCGACAAAGCCAGCATAAAAATAGGTCCCCATCCCAGCATTTAAAGCCGCCACCGCTACCGCCAGACCTTCGGGGATGTTCTGGATGCCGATGGCCAACATCAGGGCGATGGCCTCCGATAAATCGCCAGAGCCAAAACCCACCCCGACCGCCAGCCCCTCAGGCATATTATGTAATGTGATGGCTAAAATGAAAAGCCACACGGCTTTGATTCGGCTGGATTCGGGACCTTCTCTCCCCCTCCCTGGATGCAGGTGCGGGATAAACCGGTCTCCCAGGTCCAAAACGACTGCCCCCAAGACCATGCCTGCTAAAACAGGGAAAATACCTCCGTATTCCACTCCCGGCAGGATCAAACTCGTGAAACTGGCCGCCAGCATCACCCCAGCCGCAAAACCTAACGCTGTATCCAAAAATTGTTGGGAAGGTTTCCGCCAGATGAGCACCAATAAGGCACCGATCCCGTTTAACAAGGCAATAAAAAGACCCCCTATCAAACCCTGCAAAATCGGGTTCGTACCGCCAAGCGTCAAGATCATTTGCTCTAACCAAACCATAAATCTTTCACTCCTTTAAGCTACCCAAGGATCATGGTCATCATGTATATAGTGCTCCTTTCTACTCAACCCAAGAAGCATTATACCTGTTTCCTAGGACAAGATACCGATCTCCTCTAACTCTTACAGTTCATTTAGAATAACTTCGGGACTAGTTTGGTAATATCCAAACCCTGAATATCATCTAAAAAGGTAGAGGTAAAAACGCTGTTTCCAGCCAAGCAAAGTTAATTTTACCCCTAAAATGTAACATAAGGCAGATTATATCTTGACAAACCAGGAGAAACAGGTAGAATATATATCAACGAAATCATAAAAATGGAGATGCGTTTCATGGTCTGCAGTTGCACCTGTATGTGGCGGAATTCGTAGCTCTGCTCAAAAAGTCCAAACGGTCAACGGACAAAAATGGGCAGATACGAACTCCGCATGGATTAGGACGGAAAGTTTGCCCACAAGTGAACGTTGGCCGTTTGTATCTTTAAAGGTGACACATGAACTCGCAGATAAACGTATTAGAGAAAATAGAAACGCAGAAGATTGTCAGCAGCAGTTTGCCCAGCCTGGTGGGGAACACTCCTCTTCTGCCTTTAGAAAAAATCGGGCAGCACCTTAATCCGCAGGTGAGTCTGTACGCCAAAGCGGAGTGGTTCAATCCCAGCGGTTCCGTAAAAGACCGCCCCGCCCTGAACATCATTTTAGAAGCCCTCGAAAGGGGAGAATTCTCAGAGGGTCAACATCTTTTGGATTCCACATCCGGGAATATGGGGATCGCATATGCGACATTCGGGGCAACCTTGGGCATCCCTGTCACCCTTGTCCTGCCTTCGAATGCCAGCAAAGAACGAATACAGATTCTAGAAGCCCTCGGCGCTGAATTAATCCTCACTGACCCATTAGAAGGGACGGATGGGGCGATCAAAAAGGCAATGCAGTTATCCAAGCAGGAACCCGGTCGATATTTCTACGCCAACCAGTACGACAACCCCAACAATTGGAAAGCCCATTACCAAACCACAGGGCCGGAAATCCTCCAGCAAACGGGACAGAGAATCACCCACTTAGTCGCTGGGTTGGGAACTTCTGGAACCTTGACAGGTGTGGCGCGTTACCTGCGCCAAAACCTGCCTCAGATTGAGATCATCGGTGTCCAACCTGACGGACCGCTTCATGGTGTAGAAGGGTTAAAGCATATGCCCTCCGCCATCCAGCCAGGCATCTATGACCCCACCACTCCAGACCGCATCATCCATGTGAGTACAGAGGAGTCCTACCGTATGGTGCGCAGGCTTGCCAAAGAAGAGGGTTATTTTGTGGGTGTCTCCGCCGGTTCAGCAGCGGTCGCGGCGCTCAGGGTAGCGGAGGAATTGGATAGAGGTAACATCGTCACCATCTTCCCTGATGCCGGTTTTAAATACCTCAGCGATGAGGAATTGTGGAAAGAATCATGAAAATAAGAGTCCCCCGGGAACTCCTTGATGAGATCCATGCCCACGGCGAAGAGACCTACCCTGAAGAGGGAGCAGGACTTCTCCTGGGCAAACAAGAAAAGGATCAGCGGGAGGTGAAAAGCATTTTACCCTTGACGAATGCCCGCGAGCAGGCTGAACGGCATCACCGCTATTCGCTGACCGCCGCAGATATGCTTTACGGTGAAGAAGTGGCAGAAAAACGCGATCAGAGCATCGTGGGCATCTTTCATTCCCATCCCGACCATCCTGACCGACCTTCGGACTTCGACCGGGAATGGGCCATCCCCTGGTATTCTTACCTTATTACCAGCGTTCATGACGGCCGCGCCAACGGATCCCGGACGTGGCGTCTGAAAGATGATCGATCCGGTTTTGAACAAGAAACATTACAGGTCGACTAACAGTTATAAGTTGTGAGGTAAAGAGATGTCTCTCTATTTTGTACAGCACACACATGACGCAGCAACTTGCCCCGCGAAAGACCCCGAAAAAGGCAATATGCTGCTCAACCATTTACAAGCCCAAAACGCCAGGAAGTTCGGCGTTAAGCTCCACGCTGATGCGGTCATCGATGGAAAACACACGTTCAACCTGATCCTGGAAGCAGACAGCGAGGAAATGTTGTCCAAGTTCATGCGCCCCTTTGAGATGGCTGGCTCCGTGAATATCCTTCCCGCCTCTCATTGCGAGAAAGTTGTCCAACGGGAAGGCTGTTAACACCCCGCCAAAGTGAAAGCAAACATGGACCCCTTCACCTGTATCTTTCCGGTACAATGAAAGGGATCCTTCTCTGAAATGATCAAAACCAAAAAGCCCAAGGAAAGGTTATGCCTACATTGAAAATCCCAACTCCACTCCGTCCTTACGCAGATGGAAAGAGCAAAATCAAGGTGCAGGGTCAAAATGTAGATGAAGTTCTGCAAAAAATGATTCAAGAACATCCAGACCTGAGAAAGCATCTTTATGCCGATTCCGGTGAGTTGAGGCCTTTTGTCAACCTCTTTTTGAACGAAGACAATATCCGCCAGTTACAAGGCGTGGAAACGAAGCTTGATGAAGAGGACACTCTAAAGATCATCCCCTCTATCGCCGGTGGACAAGCAGATATATGACAAAAGAACAAAACACTCTCCCTGACTTATCAAATGAAGAGATCAATCGATACTCCAGGCACCTACTGATTCCAGATGTCGGCCTGGAAGGGCAGAAAAAGCTCAAAGCTGCTTCTGTCCTTGTCGTCGGTACCGGCGGCCTGGGATCCCCAGTTCTACTCTATCTGGCAGCTGCCGGTGTAGGCAGGATCGGCATTGTCGATTATGACACAGTAGACTTTACCAACCTGCAGCGCCAGGTAATTCACGGTGAATCAAGATTAGGAGATTTGAAAACGGACTCCGCACGGGACCGAATGCTGGACATCAACCCGGAAATCCAGGTCGATGTGTATAACGACCCCTTGACTACCGAGAATGCCTTTGAGGTTGCTGAGCCTTACGATCTGATCATTGACGGCACGGATAACTTCCCCACCCGGTACCTGATCAATGACCTCAGTGTCTTGACTGGGAAACCCAATGTCTATGGATCCATCTTCCGTTTCGACGGCCAGGCCAGCGTCTTCAACGCGGACGGCGGCCCTTGCTACCGGTGCATCTTCCCAGAACCTCCACCACCCGGACTGGTCCCTTCCTGCGCGGAAGGCGGCGTGCTGGGTGTGCTGCCGGGGACGATTGGCTCCATCCAGGCTACAGAAGCGCTCAAACTTATCCTGGGTATCGGCGAGAATCTGAGTGGAAAACTGTTGCTTTATGACGCCTTGGACGCGTCCTTCGAATTTGTTAACCTTGAAAAAAACCCAGACTGCAAAGTATGCAGCGATCATCCTGAGGTCACAGAATTAATCGACTATGAAGAATTTTGCGGCATGCCTGCCCACGACCACGAAAAAGGCACCGCCGGGGAAAAATGGGACATCACCGCCTCACAACTTGAGGAAAAACTAAAAAATGGGGAAGATATAAAATTGATCGATGTCCGCGAACCTCATGAGCAGGATATTTCCAACATTGAAGGTTCAGAGTTGATTCCCATGGGAGAAGTCGCCTCCCAATTGTCCGAGCTGGACACCGCGGATGAGATCGTGCTGTACTGCAAATCCGGCACGCGTTCTACACGCGTTCTGGAAATCCTGGCCTCTGCCGGCTTCCGGAAAGTGAAAAACCTGAAAGGGGGCATCAACGCCTGGGCCCGGGACGTCGAAGAGGACATGCCGATCTACTAGAGCCTCTTCCCAAAAATAATCCGCAGGGATCTAGAAAGGGTAATCACCATACGTGATCACCCATTTTATTTTTACCCTACTATTTATTTTGTAAATAATTGATGATCCACCAACTTTATGTTACAGTTTAAATTGTGAAAGACAGTACAAGACATGGTCAGGTATCATGATTACCGTTGACGTCACATTTTACGGCGATATCGCTCGCTTCGCGGGAGGGAGCCATGTTGCCTCACAGGACGTTCTCCTGACCGAAAAAGCCACGGTAGGTGATCTACTGCAAAAATTGGGTATCTCCCCAGATGACCGTGGTTATCTGTTCATAAATGCTGTTCTCCATGACGCACCGGGTCTATACGCTTCCAAAGAAGCCGCACTCGACGATGGTGACCATATAGGGATCTTTTCCACAACCCACATGTGGCCCTATCAATACCGGGACGGCATTCACATGTCTGACCAACTCCAGAAAGCCATGAAAAAGCATGGAAGCATGCAAAATGTTTACGGGAGAACGGACAAGAAAAGGCGCTAATCAGACAGCACAAGGAGGCTACACGATGCCGCGAAAGATATTGAGAATCAACATGTCGGATCAATCGGCCACGTATGAGGATATCCCTGAAAAGTGGTCCAAATGGGCAGGCCGCGGCCTGACATCCGCCATCGTTTTGGACGAGGTTGAGCCCACCTGCCATCCATTGGGGCCGAACAATAAATTGGTCATCGCCCCCGGTTGGGTCTCTGGCACCCCCGCCGCGCCAAGCAGCGGCAGGACCTCTTTTGGCGGGAAAAGCCCCCTGACCGGGACTATCAAAGAGAGCAACTCCGGCGGGCTTTCCTCCAAGAAGATCGCCAAACTCGGCCTGGCTGCCATCATTCTGGAAGGGGAACCCCAGGATGGGGAATGGTATCAGCTGGTGATCACCAAAGATGGTGTGGAATTCAAAGATGCCTCTGACCTGGCGGGGAAAGGGATGTATGAAGTGGATGAGATCCTATGGGATCAGTATCCCAATAAGCCGGCCGTGATCGGCATCGGTCCTGTGGGTGAGAAGAAACTTTCCAATGCCGGCATCAGCGTCAATGATCCGGAAGGAAAGCCGGGGCGTTACGCGGGGCGGGGTGGGTTGGGAGCCGTGATGGGCGCTCGAGGTGTGAAAGCCATCGTCGTCGATGATGAAGGTGGGCCGGGTGTGGAAATCGCTGATGAAGACCTCTTCAAACAAGGCCGCACCAAGCTCCGTGACGCCATCATGGAGCATGACCTTACCAAGCCGGATGGCGGACTGAACACCTATGGCACCAATGTGCTGATGAACATCATCAACGAAGCTGGCGGATTACCTACCCGCAACTTCAGCGCCGGCCAATTCGAAGGAGCAGCAGATATCTCAGGAGAAAGAGTGGCTGAGATGGTGGAAAAGCGCGGCGGGGAGGGCATGACCGGGCACGGATGCCATCCCGGATGCATCATCCAATGTTCCAATATTTACCCCAACGAAGAGGGTGAAGCCGTGGTGTCGGTTGTGGAATATGAGACTGCCTGGGCCCTGGGTGCCAACTGTGGGATCGACGACTTGGATTATGTGGCAGAGATGACCTACCAGTGCAATGATCTGGGCCTGGACACCATCGAAGCCGGCAACACGGTTGCCATAGCCATGGAGGGCGGCCAGATTGAATTTGGCGACAAGGAAGGAGCCCTAGCACTTTTCGACGAGATCCGGGAAATGTCCCCCCTGGGACGCATCTATGGACAGGGCGTCGAAGCCACCGCCAAAGCCTTCGGCGTACACCGCGTACCTACCGTAAAGGGTCAATCCATGCCCGCTTACGAACCGCGGGCCATCAAGGGCATCGGCGTCACCTACGCCACGTCCCCCATGGGCGCTGACCACACCGCCGGCTACACCATCGCCCCCGAGATCGCTGGGGTGGGCGGCAAAGTCGACCCGCTTGACGAGGAAGGGAAATCCGAGTTATCCCTCACCTTCCAGGCTGCCACCGCCTTTGTGGACAGCACCGGCTACTGTCTGTTCATCGCTTTCCCGATCCTGGATATCTCATCCGGCTGGGAAGGGATGGCGGAATCCGTAGCGGGTGTGACGGGATTAGACATCACCGGTGATGACGTGATCGATGTAGGGAAAGAAATCCTGCGCATGGAGCGTGAATTCAACAAGAAAGCCGGATTCACCGCCCAGGATGATCGACCCCCGGAATTCATGCGCTACGAAAAGCTCCCCCCGCACAACGAGGTCTGGTCCGTGTCGGATGAAGAACTTGACCAAGTGTACGCCTGGACCAACGGTAAGTAAGGGGTGACGGAGGACACACTGGCCGTGCACGTTGAGGTGCGCGTCTTTGCCACCTTGCGCCGCTACCTGGCCGAACTGGACATCGGTGAACCCAAGCTGTTGGAGGTCCCGCAAGGGACGACGCTTGGAGAGATCCGGGAGCAGCTGGGGCTGCCAACAGAGGAAGTCAAGGTGATCATGCGCAATAACCGCCAGGCGGATGAAGAGGATCTCGCTCAAGAAGGGGACCGGATCACCTACATCCCTGCTGTCGCTGGTGGATAGACAAACGTAAAAAATTACCCTGACCTATCGCCCCTGTGAAGGGGGTGATAGGTCAGGTCGCTGTCATCCAGAGATGAAAATTTTCCAACACAAATTATGGGGATATGAGATCACCCTCCCCGATACCTTTCAGCATATCGCCTTCAACGGCAAAGACGGGTTCGCAGAAGATCCCCATGCGTTTCAAGAGGGCTATGAAGGGGAAAAATTAGGTCACCTGCTCATCCAGGGGGAATGGAACGCCCTCCAAAAACCTGTTGAAGAGTTATGGAAAGTGCAGATCAGCAAGACAGCCATGATGCTGGGTGCCAAGAAGATTGGCGCTGCCCCCTGGAACATGGTCGGGCGATCTGGGCTGGAAGTGGAAATCGTCCTTCCCAAAAAGAGTAGAAAGCGGCTTTGGGCTGGCACCTTAGAACACGGCATGCTCGTCCTGTCCTTTATGGTTTTGCACTGGAAACCCAACCGGAAATCCTTTGAGCCTGTGGTCACCGAGGTAATTTCCAGCCTGCAATTTCCCCCAGGCGTGGATGGATTGAGCTCGACAGCCGAAGGGATCCCGCTTCCCCCGCAGGTATCCCCGGCTGATCCCGCTACGATGGTAGATGACATCCAGGAACCCGAACGTTGGCAGGGATTCACAACCCCTCACCGGGTAGGGCCGTTACAGGCTTTTTATACCAGGGAGCTGCCCAATTATGAATGGGAGATGCTGCAGTATATACCCTTCCCCAACGCCGGGGGACATCCCTTCGCGCAAATTAAAGCCCGGCAGGGACATAAAACGATTCTGGTTGGTGTGCTGCCTGGTGATGACTCTTCTTCATCCGCGATGATCATCATCAGATTATGATGACAGTTGACCTTCTTTAATCAACGGTGGAGATCGACTTTATCTTCATCATATGTGAACCAAGCAACCACTCCACTGGAAACAATGAAAAGAGGAAGGCGCTGCCATCATCTCCTCCCTCATTTATCATTCAATTTATTAATGTCATCCATCACTCGATCGTGTTCAAGAAATCTCTCGCCATGGCAGCCACATCACTTTCTGTGGAAATCCCCGTCCAAGGGTCGCTGGGATGGACCAGGTTAGCGACGACGATGTTGGCCCCGTTGAAAATCGCACTGCGGGCCTCCTTGATGTCCACGCCCCCAGCTGCAGAGATAAGCACATTGAACTTGCTATGGACCCTGTTGATATGCCGGTATTGAATCAACTTCCCACGCGTGCCCTCCTCATCCCGCCCCCTATGAAGGACTATTACATCCGGCGGTTTACGAAGCTTCATCATCACGTCCAGAGGGTCCTTCACCCCCAGCATATCGATCATAGATACCATCCCCAGAGAATCACAGCGCTTAATGAACAAGTCTAAGGTTTCTGTAGGCGAGTTCCCCAGCACAGTCATAGCTGTGGCTCCAGCTGACCGCGCCATATCCACCTCACCTAATGCCCCATCAACCAATTTCATATCCGCAATCACATGACCGCCCCAGTAGCGCCGGATCAACCGTACGCCGTCCATCCCTTCCCTCTTGATGTACGGGGTCCCGGCTTCGATCAAGATCCGGCGGCTTTCCCGGATAGATGGCAAGATCCGGCGCACCAGACCCATATCATAATTGAAAGCGATCTGCAGATAGCGTATTCTGTCATCAAGCTTTGATTTCATGGAATACTATCCTTCCTTTCCTTCCACCAGCGAGCTGACAACATTTCCCACGTTAGAAGGAACAAAGAGCACGATTTTCTCCGAAGGATCAGCAGCAATGGCCCGGATGGTTTGCAGAGTCCGCAGGTGCATCGCTCCTTCGCTTTCTGCAAGATTTTTAGCTGCTTTCTGCAGGTTCCGGGACGCTTCCAGTTCGCCCTTGGAATTTATGATCACTGCCCGACGCTCACGCTCTGCCTCTGCCTGTTGGGCCATGGCGCGCTTCATCTCCGCCGGAAGCTCAAGCTCCTGGATTTTGATCGACTCGACATCAATCCCCCATCCATCAGTCTCTGAATCCACAATTTCTTTGATGCTCTGGGCGATTTGCTCGCGCTCGGTGAGCACGAAATCCATCTCGCTGTTGCCGACGATGTCCCGCAGGGCCGCCTGGGTGTACTGCCGGATGGCAAAGGCATAATCTTCAATCTTAATGATGGCGTCTTCCGGCTTGACGACTTTAAAATACACCACAGCATTGACGAGCATGGGGATGTTATCTTTGGTCATCACCTCCTGGCGGGGGATCTCAGCGGTCTTAATCCGCATATCCACTGTTTGCATATTCTGATAGACAGGGATGATGATGTTCAAGCCCGGGTCTCTGGTACCGGAAAATTTACCCAGGGTGAAAACCACACCGCGCTCATATTCATACAATAGGCGAATCCCCCGGATGACCACCATGAGGACAACCAGAAGTGCCCCTATGAAAATACAGCTCCCAAAATTAATTAATTGTGACATGAGAACAACCTCCTCTCCCTAGAATGATGTATGACACCTTTCTTATTAATACCATATAATTATACGGGATTATTTAACAAATTGTTAAATTGAACACCAGAATACAGAAAGCTGCTCAGCAAAGATTGAACCTAAAAGACAGGGCAGTGAAACACCCTTAACAATTAACCTAAACTACTCTACGCAGCCTTCCTTTCAAAATCAACATGTTCAGCGATGAGAAACAAAACCCAGATTTCTCAGGCTAAAACGCTTTTACAGCGTTTGGAAAAGGTTTCTCCTGATTCCATGTGTTCACACCAGGCCAGCGGCATCCGTTCTTCTCTGGCGAAGTCCCTTTCCGACCTTACCCAGGAACCGGGACCCAAAGAAATGAATAAAGTGAAAGCATTAATGACCATAAGATTTCAGATCTTAGAAAAAGCAGCCCAAGAAATTCCTCCCAACCCAGCACCGAAAAAATGAAAGGGGTATCACTCCCCAATTCTTCTCCATTATTGCTATAATAAGGGCAGTTTCAACACCATCAGGAGTATGCATTCATGGATCAACCTCGGCAAGAGCTCATCTCTTGGGAGGAAGTCGTAAGGTTAGTTTTCCACCTCATTGATCAATTCCAATCTGAATTTGAAGCGATGATTATGATCTCCCCCTGCGGGGTGATCCCCGGAGGATTGTTGTCCTCTGCCATGGGTCTTAAAGAATTACTCATCGCCCAGGTTGAGTTTCCCCCTGATCCTGACCAGGAAAAATCCAAACTCTTAACCTGGCCAGATTTCAAAGTCTTCCCTAAAGAAGAACACTTGCGCGACCGGAATATCTTGGTCGTAAACAACGCCTGGGGTGCAGGCCGCTCGACACGCGCTGTACAAAAGCAGGTGGAAATTTCAGGTGGCAGACCTTCGACCTGTGTCCTCCATTTCAATCCCTACCGCAATTTACTGAAATGCGAACCCGATTTCTATGGGGCCATTACAGATGCGTACATCATCTACCCTTGGGAAATTGACCCCGAGGGACCAAGCCGTATCCTGCTTGAAAACGGAGGACGCGGCTGACTCACCCAGCTATCCACCACAGTATCTGCGTAATTCCTACCCCCAAGGCCATCCCTGCGAGTGCTTCTCCAGGTGTATGCCCCAAGACTTCCCGGAGTTTTCTCTGAGGCGTTAACTTGCCCTGGGAAATATCTTCAATGATGGAATTTAATAAAGCCGCCTGGTGGCCAGCTTGGCGGCGGATACCGGTGGCATCATAGATGACGATGGCAGCAAGAACGGCTACCACCGCAAATAAGGGGGACCCAAACCCAACGTATAACCCGGTAGCGTACGCAGCAGCGCTAACCATGGCAGAGTGAGAACTTGGCATTCCCCCCGCGCGAAAGAGCAGGGCCCAGTTCCAATCCCGGGTCAACCAAAAATCGATCAAGACCTTGAGGACCTGTGCCAGAGTCCAGCTGATCAGGGCAGAAATCAAGACAGGATTAAGCAGGATAAAATCAAGCAGCATCACTCTCATCATCCTCTATGATTTCTTCCACCTTCAGCTCCGCTTCGTCCAGAAGAGAGAGGCAGTAACTGGCAAGCTCTTGACCCCGCTCAAAATATCTTAACGTGTCCTGCAAATCACGTTCGCCACGCTCCAGCTCCTCAACGATCTCCTCTAACTCGCCCAAGGCTTCCTCATATGTCAATCCATCCACGGGCTTGAATTCCATATCGACCACTATTTTCTTCCTTTATATCCAATCCTGCTCACGGTATGTAACAGACACTTTCCTCTTCACATTCACAATCGCACCCAGGGTGCCATAAGCACATACAGCCTCCTAGATATGGGGCATGGTGTTCTCACTCCCTGACAAGCTATCCACAGCTGATCCAACGCCTGTGACCTATCCAACCTTAAACTCTCTCTAAGCGCAAGAATTTCAACTTCAAAACCTGTGTTAATATCCTTCCGGATCCAATTTTATTATCGTGAGATCCGGATTACCGCCTTCTGCAAAAGTATTCACGCCCGGTACATGGATGCATGAATCCCTCGTATGAATGGGTGCTCACCAGGAAAACCAATTTCTATTTCAAAATCCATGTCTTTAAGATCAAGGGGAGTGGATAATCGATCTCTTCACAAGAGGTGGTGACGAATGCTTGGCGATCGTACATCGCTGCGGACTCCTAGAAGCCAGTTCCTTTGCCCCAGATGCTCCCTAGAAATTATAGCACTAATTCCCAACCTTTCTCACCCACCCCCCCGGGATACCTCATCTCGTTATGTCAACTCCAGTCTCCCTTTCTCAAATCATTCTCTGTGGATCACGATTAAAATAAAAGTCCCCAGCCAACTGAGCCCTCACTCAGCCATTCACCCGGACAGCTGGGGACATCTCAAAGAGATAGCTCCTAGGGTCCATAAGAATAATTATCCAGGAGCTTAATGTCACTATAGCTTAACCCGCCTGCACCCTGCGTAACAAATTGTCACAACCCCATCACCAAAACGCAACCTTGCCAACCCAAGCAGTCTCCTCAGAAAAGACATCACAATAAGTCAGATCAGGAAGCTCGCCTTTCTCGTTTTGGTATACTATCATCAGCAAACATAACTATGAGATATAGTGAGATATAGAAAGTATTACCCACACCGGCGTTTTCCATCCTGAATGAAAAACCTGCTACAATTCAGGAACAACGCCCAGCAATCAGACATCGTATCAATATGCAAAAGGAAACACTGTGGATTGGATAACGTGTCCGGACGCCTGGAAAATTGCCCTCACAACCCCCATTAATCTAGAAATCGTCCCAGGGATCGACAACCTAGTATTCATTTCCATCATTTCCGAAAAATGACCTGGAACAGAGGACGAACGATCCTGCATCTGGATTTGGACGCCTTCTTCTGCGCGGTCGAAGAGCGTAGAGACCCCTCGCTGCGCGGAAAAGCGTTCGCTGTCGGTGGTGATCCATCGAGGCGCGGCGTGGTCGCTTCCTGCTCATATCCCGCCCGCAAATATGGGGTTCGCTCAGCTATGCCCATGGCGGAGGCTGTCCAAAAGTGCCCCCACTTGATCATCGTCTCCTCCAACCACCGCGCATATGATCTTCTGTCAAAAAAAGTCCTCCATTTACTCCACAACCTTACAGATCAAGTCGAAAAGTTATCCATCGATGAGGCGTTCCTGGACATCAGCTCCATCCAAGGCTCTCCCCAGTCGATCGCAGAGAAACTGCAGATAGGGATCATGAAGAAGTACAATCTTCCCTCTTCTATAGGCATCGCCACCAATAAACTGATCGCGAAAACAGCCACAGATGTAGGAAAGCTTTCTCACACCGGGAATCAACCCCCGAATGCCATTACCATCGTTCCCCCTGGACAAGAAGCCAACTTTCTCAAGCCCCTTCCTGTGGACATGTTATGGGGAGTGGGACCCAAAACGAAAGCTCGATTGGGAAATATGGGAATCGAAACCATCGGTGACCTGGCTCACTTTCCAGCCCTTGAGCTGGCCAAACAGTTGGGGAAGCACGGATACGATCTCTCAAAACGGGCCCAGGGCGTGGATGATCGGCCTATCGTGAAAGACCGGACGATGAAATCTGTCAGCCATGAGACGACGTTCAGCCGTGATATCGGAAAGAAGGCAGAGCTCCTGAACCGACTCCAGTCCTTAGCGCATAAAGTCGCCCATCGACTCCAAAAGAACAAAAACAAAGGACGGACTATCCAAATCAAAGTACGTTGGTCAGACTTTACCACTCTCACCCGTCAAAACACGTTTGACTTCCCCACCCACGATCCCGAAGTCATCTTCCAGCAGGCCCAGGATCTATTAGATACCGTTTGGGAAGAAGGCAGGCTGGTTCGCTTAGTGGGGGTGGGTGTGAGTAACCTGGACACCGAGGCACAGCAGCTCAGCCTATGGGATCCCGAAGTGAAAAAAAACCTCAAAATCCAAGAAACCCTGGATGCTTTACAAAAGAAATACGGAGAAAGGGTGATCTCCCGCGGTTTAAGGTAACCACAAGTGTATATTTTCACAACCGAAGGGTATAATATAGTTCAGTGTGAGAAATGAAGGTACCCTTAATTTACAGGGGTTTCAATAAGTCAAATCAATTTTTTATGGAGTAGACCTATGAGTAAAGAAATTCGTATGATTGACGGCAATGAGTCTGTAGCTTACATTGCCCACAAAACAAATGAAGTTATCGCCATCTACCCTATCACTCCCTCCTCCCCGATGGGAGAGCATGCCGATGCCTGGTCTGCAGAAGGAAAGACCAACATCTGGGGAACGGTACCGGATGTGATTGAGATGCAGGCGGAAGGGGGAGCAGCGGGCGCTATTCATGGAGCACTGCAGACTGGGTCTCTGACAACCACATTTACCGCATCCCAGGGTTTGATGTTAATGCTTCCCAACATGTACAAAATTGCCGGGGAATTAACCCCCTCGGTCTTTCATGTCGCCTCACGTTCCCTGGCTGCTCAAGCGTTGTCCATCTTCGGGGATCACTCCGACGTCATGGCCACGCGAGCATCCGGATTTGCTCTGCTTGGATCCGGATCCATCCAGGAGGCACACGATTTCGCCCTTATCGCCCAGGCTTCAACCCTGAAGTCTCGTGTGCCGTTCGTGCATTTCTTTGAAGGTTTCCGGATCTCCCACGAGATCAACAAGATCAATATGATCAGCGACGAAACAATCCAGGCCATGATCGACGGTGAACTGATCCACGAACATCGCGCCCGGGGTATGTCTCCGGAGAACCCTGTGATCCGGGGCACAGCCCAAAACCCAGATATCTTTTTCCAGGCCCGGGAAACCGTCAACCCTTACTACAATGAAGCCCCTGACATCGTTCAATCCTATATGGACCGCTTTGCTGAGCTGACCGGCCGCCAGTACAACCTCTTCGACTATGTGGGGCATCCGGAAGCAGAGCGGGTCCTGGTGATCATCGGCTGCGGTGGAGAGACCGTAGAAGAGACCGCGAAATACTTACAGAAACAGGGAGAAAAAGTAGGCGTAGTCCGTGTCCGCCTTTACCGCCCCTTCTCCGTGAAACACTTTATGAACGCCCTGCCTGCCACAACAAAGGTAATCGGAACCCTGGACCGCACCAAAGAACCGGGTTCGGCTGGAGAACCGCTTTATCAAGACGTGATCACGGCAATCAAGGAAGCCCTGGAAGAAGGCACCGCGCCTTTCTCAGAAACGCCTCTTGTGGTCGGCGGTCGCTACGGGCTATCCTCAAAAGAATTCACACCTGCCATGGTCAAAGGGCTGTACGATGAACTCAAGAAAGACAAGCCCAAAAACCATTTCACGATTGGCATCAAAGACGATGTCACCCACACCAGCATCGAGTACGACCCGGATTTTTCCATTGCGGACGAAGACACACTGCGGGCCCTATTTTTCGGTTTGGGCGCGGACGGGACCGTGAGCGCCAACAAAAACTCGATCAAGATCATTGGCGAGGAAACCGAAAACTACGCACAAGGGTATTTTGTCTACGACTCCAAGAAATCCGGGGCCAAGACCATTTCCCACCTTCGCTTTGGTCCGGATCCCATCCGGGCACCTTACCTGATCGATCAGGCTGATTTCGTAGCCTGCCACCAATTCAGCTTCCTCGAGCAGATTGATATGCTCAAATATGCCAAGCAGGGAGCGACCTTCCTGCTTAACAGCATTTACGGTCCGGACAAGGTATGGGACAACCTGCCGAAACCCGTCCAGGAGGACATCCTTGAGAAGGATCTCGATCTCCATATCATCGACGCCTACGAGGTGGCTGAGAACACGGGCATGGGGCAGCGCATTAACACCATCATGCAGACCTGCTTCTTCGCCATCAGCGGCGTCCTTCCCCGTGATCAGGCCATCGAGGAAATCAAAAAGGCGATTCGCAAGTCGTACGGGAAACGAGGTGAAGCGGTCGTGCAGAAAAACTTCGCCGCTGTCGATCAGGCCCTGGAAAACCTTTACCATGTGGAACCACCCCAAGAAATTACCAGCCAAAAGGAGCGCCGTCCACCGGTCACAGAAGACGCCCCTACCTTTGTCAAAGAGGTCTTGGGGACGATCATCGAAGCAGAAGGGGACAGCCTGCCAGTAAGCGCCCTGCCCGAAGATGGGACCTATCCCACCGGGACCACGAAATACGAAAAGCGCAATATCGCCCTGGAAATCCCGGTCTGGGAGCCTGACCTGTGCATCCAATGCGGGAAATGTGTCATGGTTTGCCCTCACGCAGTCATCCGCCAGAAGGTGTATGACCCCAAATACCTTGAAGAGGCGCCAAAGACCTTCAAATCCACGGACGCTCGTTTCCGTGAGCTCCCCGACACACTCTTCACCCTCCAAGTCGCCCCGGAAGAGTGCACCGGCTGCGAGGTCTGTGTGGAAGCCTGCCCTGTGAAAGATAAATCACAAGTGGGCCGCAAAGCCATCAACATGGCACCCCAACCCCCCATACGGGAATCGGAAGGGGAAAACTGGGACTACTTCCTGAGTATACCGGACGTCGACCGCACCAAGATCAAGGTGAATTCCATTAAGAACGCTCAGCTGCTGCAGCCGCTGTTTGAATTCTCTGGCGCCTGTGCGGGCTGCGGCGAGACGCCGTACGTCAAGTTGGCCACTCAACTTTTTGGGGACCGGATGGTCATCGCCAACGCCACAGGCTGCTCAAGCATTTATGGCGGGAACCTCCCCACCCACCCGTATACCACCGACGAGGAGGGGCGGGGGCCAGCCTGGAACAACTCTCTCTTCGAGGATAACGCAGAGTTCGGGTTGGGCATGCGCTTAACCATGGACAAACAAAACCAATACGCCCGCGAGCTGCTGCAAGAGCTCGCAGATGACATCGGTCCAGAGTTGGTGGAGGAGATTCGTAACGCTGATATGTCCGAAGAGACCGGCATCCATGAGCAGCGCTCGCGCGTCAAGAAACTTAAGAAACGACTGCAAGATATCGATGATCCAAAGGCGAAAGATTTACTCACGCTGGCCGATAAGCTGGTCAAGAAGAGCGTGTGGATCATCGGCGGCGACGGCTGGGCGTATGACATTGGGTACGGCGGGTTAGATCATGTCCTGGCCTCCAGGAAGAACGTGAACGTACTCGTCCTGGACACCCAAGTGTATTCCAACACCGGCGGCCAAGCCTCAAAGGCCACGCCGCTGGCCGCGGTGGCTAAGTTCGCTGCCAACGGGAAGGAAGAACCACGCAAAGATCTGGGTATGATGGCCATGTCGTACGGCTACATCTATGTCGCCCAGGTAGCCATGGGTGCCAGCGACACCCAGACATTGAAAGCCTTCCGAGAAGCGGAATCCTTTGACGGGCCTTCCTTGATCATCGCTTACAGCCCCTGCATCGCTCATGGGTACGACATGAAGAAGGGCCTGGAACACTCGGATCTGGCCGTCAAATCCGGCCTGTGGCCGCTCTACCGCTACGATCCCCGGCTTGCGGAAGAGGGTAAGAACCCCCTCCAGCTGGACTCCCGGGCGCCGAGCATCCCCCTCACTGACTTTGCCTACAATGAGACCCGCTACCGGATGCTGCTGAAAACGAACGAGGAACGGGCTGAAAAATTAATGAAGAAAGCCCAAGAAGGGATCAATGAGCGTTGGACACTGTACAAACAGATGGCCAACCTCACCTACAGCGACGAAAGCTAGATGCAGTTAAAATGACAGCGATGGGGGAGCTCTGCTCCCCCATCTTAATGAATGTCAGAAAGACAAGGGAGAAATATGGTAGATTTAAAAACGAACTATCTCGGTTTAGAACTCAAAAACCCCCTGGTAGCTTCTTCCTCTCCGCTCTCAAAAGACCCGCAAAAAGTACGTGAGCTTGCAGAAGCGGGCGTATCCGCCCTCGTCATGCACTCCCTTTTTGAGGAACAGGTGATCAAAGAGAGCTTAGAGCTGGATCACTTTTTAAGCCGTAACAGGGAGCAGTTCGCAGAAGCGCTGACCTACCTCCCCGAGATGGGCCAATATGCCATCGGGCCGGATGCCTATGTGGATCGGATCCGGAAGGTGAAAAAGGTGGCCGGTATCCCCATCATCGGGAGTTTAAACGGGGTTTCGACAGGGGGCTGGATCAACTACGCTCAGAAGATCGAAGCTGCTGGAGCGGATGCCTTAGAACTTAACCTTTACAACATCGTCACCGACAAGAAGTTGACGAGTGAAGAGTTAGAAAACGCCTATATCGAACTTGTGGAGGATATCCGGAAAGAAATCAAGATCCCGCTGGCCGTTAAACTCAGCCCCTTCTTCACGGCCCTGCCCCACTTCATTCAGCGTCTGGCGAACGCAGGCGCGGACGGCGTGGTCCTTTTCAACCGCTTTTATCAGCCTGACTTCGACCTGGAAGAACTGGAAGTCACCCCATCTTTGACCTTGAGTGATTCTGACGAACTGCGCCTGCCGCTGCGCTGGATCGCCCTGCTGTACGGGCGGATCAAGATCGATTTCGCGCTGACCACAGGTGTCCACCACGCGGAAGACCTGATCAAAGCCATGATGGCTGGGGCGCAGGTTGCCATGTCCACAGCTGCCTTTCTCAAAAAAGGCATGGGGTACGCCACTAAGCTCCTCGCTGAGGTCCAACTCTGGATGGAGGAGCATGAATATGAATCCATCCAGCAGATGCAGGGCAGCATGAGTCAGCAGGCAACCCGACAGGACGCGGCCTTTGAACGGGCCAATTACATCCAGGTGCTGGGCTCGTACCGCTGATCTTCTCCCCTTTAAACAAAATTCAGGGCTGCTCAACCAGCAGCCCTGTTTTCGTTTAACACCCCGGGTCAGGGGGCACTTAAAAAGAAAATGTTCTTGGCAATGACCAACTCTCCCAGAGGGTTTCCCACTCAAGTACCATCGGCGCTGGCAAGCTTAACTTCTGGGTTCGGGATGTGACCAGGTGTACCCTTGCCGCTAGAATCACCAAGAACAATATTCACATTTACATCTTATCCATCTTGAATAGCTATCAGGAATAAATACCGAGTTCTCCGCACCACGTTTTAAGCCCTCGACCATTAGTACGGCTTAGCTCAACACATTGCTGTGCTTACACACGCCGCCTATCTAGCAGGTAGTCTTCCTGCGGTCTTACTCCCTTAACGGGATGAGGAATCTAATCTTGAGGCGAGTTTCCCGCTTAGATGCTTTCAGCGGTTATCTCTGCCAGACGTAGCTACCCAGCGATGCTCCTGGCGGAACAACTGGCACACTAGAGGTCTGTCCACTCCGGTCCTCTCGTACTAGGAGCAGCTCCTCTCAAATTCCTTACGCCCACAGCGCATAGAGACCGACCTGTCTCACGACGGTCTGAACCCAGCTCGCGTACCGCTTTAATGGGCGAACAGCCCAACCCTTGGGACCTTATTCAGCCCCAGGATGCGATGAGCCGACATCGAGGTACCGAGCCTGGTCGTCGATGTGAACTCTTGGACCAGACTAGTCTGTTATCCCCGGGGTAGCTTTTATCCGGTAAGCCATGACCCTTCCACACGGTATCATGGGATCACTAAACCCGACTTTCGTCCCTGCTCGACGTGTATGTCTTGCAGTCAAGCTCCCTTATGCTTTTACACTCTACGGTTGGTTTCCATTCAACCTGAGGGAACCTTTGGGCGCCTCCGTTACTTTTTAGGAGGCGACCGCCCCAGTCAAACTGCCCAACTGGCACTGTCCTCAGTCCGGATCACGGACTGGAGTTAGGGCCTAAACATGATCAGGGTGGTATTCCAGTGGCGGCTCCACCGAAGCTGGCGCTCCGGTTTCCTAGCCTCCCACCTATCCTGCACAAACCATGTCCAAACACAATGACAGCCTGCAGTAAAGCTCCACGGGGTCTTTTTGTGCTGCTGCGGGTAACGCGCATCTTTACGCGTACTTCAATTTCACCGAGTCCTTCGTCGAGACAGCGCTCTGATTGTTACACCTTTCGTGCGGGTCGGAACTTACCCGACAAGGAATTTCGCTACCTTAGGACCGTTATAGTTACGGCCGCCGTTCACCGGGGCTTTAGTTCAGAGCTTCGCTTGCGCTAACCCTTCCCTGTGACCTTCCGGCACTGGGCAGGTGTCAGCCCCTATACATCATCTTACGATTTAGCAGAGACCTGTGGTTTTGGTAACCAGTCACCAGAGCCTGTTTGCTGCGACCTTCCTACGCTCCCGTAGTTTTACGTTCACGATAGAAGGCACCCCTTCTCCCGAAGTTACGGGGCTAATTTGCCGAGTTCCTTAACGAAGGTTCTCTCGTTCGTCTAGGTATGCTCTACCTACCTACCAGTGTCGGTTTGCGGTACGGATATTCAGAATTCAACACTTAGAGGGTTTTCTTGGCAGCAAGGATCAACCACTTCCGCCTCTTGGGCTCGCACTCATGCCTCAGCTCGGTCCACGGATTTGCCTGTGGACGTCAACGCCTACACATTTCCACCTACATCCAATTGTAGGCTGGTTTACCTCCCTGCGTCACCCCATCGCTCCTTCTGAATAGTTCTGGAATGTTGACCAGATATCCATCGCCTACGCCTTCCGGCCTCGACTAAGGACCGACTAACCCGATGCGGATTGACCTGGCATCGGAAACCTTAGGTTTTCGACGAACATGATTCTCACATGTTTCACGCTACTCATGCCTGCATTCTCACTTCTGCCCGCTCCAGCCGTCCTCACGGTCGACCTTCCCTGCTGACAGAACGCTCTCCTACCGCTCCAGTCCAAAGACTGAAACCCATGGCTTCGGTGGTAAACTTAGCCCCGTTAAATTTTCCGCGCAAGACCACTTGACCAGTGAGCTGTTACGCACTCTTTCAAGGAATGGCTGCTTCTAAGCCAACCTCCTGGTTGTCTCAGTAGTCTTACTTCGTTTTCCACTTAGTTTACACTTGGGGACCTTAGCCGATGGTCTGGGTTCTTTCCCTTTTGACCACGAAACTC
The DNA here is from genome assembly GCA_046483045.1 of Anaerolineales bacterium. GTDB lineage: Bacteria > Chloroflexota > Anaerolineae > Anaerolineales > UBA11858 > B10-G9. The sequence goes on from JAWODY010000045.1 coordinate 53,049, forward strand.
ATCTCCCGTAGTCTAACTGCCATATTCTAAAGTGCTGGCATTCGGAGTTTGGTTAGGTTCAGTAGGCGACAAGCCCCTTAGCCCGTCCAGTGGCTCTACCTCCAACACTCAATATATGACGCTAACCCTAAAGCTATTTCGGAGAGAACAAGCTATATCCAAGTTCGATTGGCATATCACCTCTACCCACAACTCATCTCACAATTTTGCAATATTGAAAAGTTCGGACCTCCACGGGTGTTTAGACCCGCTTCATCCTGGTCATGAGTAGCTCACTTGGTTTCGTGTCTAATCCCAGCCACTCGCGCCCTGTTAGGACGACTCGCTTTCGCTCCGGCTCCGGGTGTTACTCCCTTAACCTCGCCACTGAGATTAACTCGCAGGCTCGTTCTCCAAAAAGCACGCCGTCAGACGTGATAGCGGCCACAGACTTACGCCTGCGCTCAGCCTACCATAGTCCTCCGACAGATTATATGCTCACGGTTTCAGGTTCTATTTCACTCCCCTCATCGGGGTACTTTTCACCTTTCCCTCACGGTACTATTTCGCTATCGGTCTTCAAGTGTATTTAGCCTTGGGAAAATGGTCTTCCCAGCTTCCAACCAAATTAGCGTGTCTGGTTGTACTCAGGGGTCCTGAAAGAAGTTAGCGCGTTTTCGTTTACGGGACTATAACCCTCTTTGGTAGGCTTTTTCACACCTTTCTACTAACACGATAATTTGTAACTTCTATAGATCAGGCCCTTCAACCCCGGCCATGCAAGCACGGCCGGTTTGGGCTGCTCCCCGTTCGCTCGCCACTACTAGGGGAATATTCTCTTTTCCTCTTAGGTACTAAGATGTTTCAGTTCCCTAGGTTCCCTTCCTCCAACCTATGTATTCAGCTGAAGGATACATTGGGTTTCCCAATGTAGGTTTCCCTATTCGGAGATCCTCGAATCAACGCCTGTTCACGGCTCCTCGAGGCTTATCGCAGTGTCCCACGTCCTTCATCGGCACTTGAACGCCAAGGCATCCACCGTAAGCACTTAGTAGCTTAACTGTGATGCGGAGAAATCGATATTTATTCGCAGTATGCTATTCAATTGGTAAGGTTCAATCCGACGGTTGTCTGTCGGCGGCTATCCCTCACGTTCTGTCAGGGACACCCACCGCAGGACAACATTTTTTTAGACACTTCAGCCCGGCACTTCGCCGGGCTGAATGAACCCATTGGAAATGCCTTCCCTGCTGTTTGTTATCCTTTCAAGCCCTTCAAAATCAATCCTTTTCCTTACCTACTCTCTTCTCAGTGGAGATGAGGGGATTCGAACCCCTGGCCTCCGCCGTGCAAGGGCGGCGCTCTCCCATCTGAGCTACATCCCCGGGATTTCGGGGGATAGTGGGCCTGACTGGATTCGAACCAGTGACCCCTGCGTTATCAGCACAGTGCTCTAACCACTGAGCTACAGGCCCTCAACTCCTTAACAACTGAAGAGTGATAGAAAACCGCTTTGAGATGACCTTGACACCGTCAAGGATTTGGTTAGTCAAGATTTCTTTCAAAATCTAGAGTGTGGAGCGCCGGTCTGTGCTGCAAGAGCACCGGACCTTTGCTCGAGTCTCCCTAGAAAGGAGGTGATCCAGGCGCACCTTCCGGTACACCTACCTTGTTACGACTTCGTCCCAGTCACCAGCCCTACCCTCGCCAGCTCCTTCCCGTGAGGGTTAGGATACCGGCTTCAAGTATTGCCAGCTTCCATGACGTGACGGGCGGTGTGTACAAGGCCCGGGAACGTATTCAACGCAGTATTGCTGACCTGCGTTTACTAGCAACTCCGGCTTCATGCAGTCGAGTTGCAGACTGCAATCCGAACTGAGATCGGCTTTGAGGATTGGCTCCGCCTCGCGACTT
>JAWODY010000088.1:0-3486 GCA_046483045.1 Anaerolineales bacterium
ATGGCCCGGACAGCAGCCCGGGGAGCGGAAGCGAATCCTGAAAAACTCTCCCTGCGCAGCCTGAAAGGAAATATCAGCGCCATGGGAGGTTTGCTCCTGGCGGGTGGTGTGATGACCTGGATCCTGATCACGGACGGCGTGCGGGACATCGCTTTCACGATGTCCTTTACCCTGGAATCCCTTTACCTGGAAGAGGTGGGGGGATTGACCATGCGCCAGATCGGGTTGTTAAGCTCTGTGTTTGGAATTTTCAATATGATCACCACTATCCCCTCAGGAAAACTTGCGGATAAGAAAGGGGAGCGGGTGGCCATCGTCGGGGGCTTTTTCCTGACGTTCGTGGCTTTACTCATATTCTTGAATGTGAACACGTTCCTTGGTTATGCTGTTGCCTGGGCTTTCTTTGGGGTTGGAGTGGGTTTGATGTCACCGGCATACCAATCCCTGACAAGCAAGGTGGTCCCTGAGAAGCTGCGGGGGACGGCTTTCGGACTGCTTCACAGCAGCCTGGGATTGTTTTCTCTGCCGGCTCCGGCCATCGGGGCCCGGCTTTGGGATCGCTATTCACCCCGTACCCCTTTTATGATCACCGCTGTTGTCTCTTTGTTTACAGTCATTCCGGCCTGGTTGAAGTTTAAGGTGCCGGAAGAGGGAGAACAGGAAGCTGCGTCCGCTCAGAAATAAAAAATACCTCAAAGGTAGGAGAGAATCACAGAGTGTGGGAAGGAATGAATTTTTTTTGGAGGCATCATGAATTTGGATAGGATAGATGTTAGGAAGTTTAAAATACCCGTGGATCTGCATTTCCCCGGATTAACTTTCAGATATTTTCAGGGTAAAACGGATTACCAGGAAATCGTCCGGGTTTTTAATACCTGTAAGGAGGTAGACGGTGAGGATACCAGCCTGACTTTGGAAGATATTGCCCATCAATACGAACATCTGGAGCGATGTGATCTCGACAAGGATATGATCTTCATCGAGGTCGATGATGAGGTGATCGGATATGCCAGAGTGGGGTGGTATCCTGAAGATTCGGGCGACCGGATCTACTACTCCCTGGGATGGATCCTTCCTGTGTGGAGGAGAAAAGGGATTGGCTCTGCTGTGCTCCATTTTTGTGAGAATCGATTGCGGGAGATCGCTGCAGACCATCCGGACGAATGCACAAAATTCTTCCAGGCGGGACACAGCGACCAGCAAGAAGGCTTGATCCACTTGTTGGAAGAAAATGGTTACAGGGGAACACGCTGGTTTTATGAGATGACACGACCTATCGAGGACCCCCTGCCGGAGGTGTCTTTGCCTGCAGGCCTGGAAGTCCGGCCTGTACCTGAAGATCGATACCGGGATGTCTTTGAGGCCCAGAACGAAGCCTTTCGTGATCACTGGGGCCATGTTGAAGCGACGGAAACGGATTACAGGCGTTTCCTGTCTGAGCCCACATTCGATCCCGCCCTGTGGAAAGTAGCCTGGGATGGAGAAGAGGTAGCGGGTATGGTGTTGAATTTCCTGAACGCCGAAGAGAATCAAGAATTCCAGCGTAAACGGGGATACACGGAAAACATCAGCGTCCGGCGTCCTTATCGAAGACAGGGGTTGGCCCGTTATCTTTTAATCCAAAGTATCCAAATGTTCCGGGATATGGGTATGGAAGAGACCGCTTTAGGTGTGGATGCTCAGAATCCCAATCAAGCTTTATCTTTGTATGAAGGCGTTGGATACCAGGTTGTCAAAAAGTTTACGACCCGCCGAAAGAGATTTGACGTTTGATGGTGGAAAGAATCTTTCCTGGTTCGTTTCTACAAAGGAGAAAATTGAAGACCTCCGCAGCCTCACAACAGGCCGCGGAGGTCTTTACATGACCGTGGTCAGGAGTTCGCGGAGTGTATAAAACTCCTTAAGTTGTTCTTAAGTTTCATCAAGGAGGGAGGATGAATATACATCATATGTCCAGCACGGTAATATGCCATCTGGATATTCTCCTCCAGGGAGGGGTCGATGTGGAGGTGGTTGAATGTGTAATCTGTCGCAAAATAGGGAGTGGCTAAATCAAAGTACCCGTTGGCGACGAAGACCTTCAAATCCGGATTGAGTGACATGGCTTTGCGCAGGGTTTCAGCGACATTCAGATATTGGTTGGCGAATTCATCAAAATCCCAGGATTCATAAAGGTTGGCGAGTATCTCGTAGGGGAGGTCATGTTCAAATTCTAAATCGCTGCGAACATACTGATTGAGGACAGCGGTGAAGGGCCCTTGAATGGCCTTATAACTGGGATCAAATTCGGATTTCTCCCCGGCTGCATCGCGGTCTATGCCCTTGAACCTTGAATCCAGGCGGCCCACCGTGCGCCTTTGATCCCGAAGCAGCTCTTTTACGAACCGGTAGATATTGATCCGCATGTTGGTTTGCTGGATGTATTGCTCTGTAAGGCCCGTATAGTGGGCTAATTTTTGAATGATCTCCTGTTTTTTTGCCTCCGGCAGGCTCGCTCCCTGTAATAAAGCCAGGGCATATTCATGGAGGGCGAACTCTTCCACCTCTTCTAATGTTTTCTTTAAGTCGGATTGCAGGCTGTCATCCAAACGTTTGTGATACCAGGCTGTAGCTGTGTAAGTGGGGAGGAAGAGGATATAGGGCAGATCATTGCCAGGGTTAAAGCGTGTGCTCTGAAAATCAAGGACCGTGGAGACCAGCATGATCCCGTTTAAGTACATGCCGTGACGTTCTTGAAGGAATCCGGAGAGCCCAGCAGCTCGGGTGGTACCGTAACTTTCACCGATCAAAAACTTAGGTGACGACCAACGTTTTGACCGGGTGGTGAAAAGGCGGATAAATTCCCCCACAAATTTGACGTCTTCTTTCACGCTGTAGAATTGTTTCGCTTCCTCACCGGGGACGGGTCGGCTGTAACCCGTGCCGACGGGGTCGATGAAGACCAGATCTGTTTCATCCAGAAGGGAATGCTCGTTTTCTACCATTTGATAGGGAGGCGGCAGGAGGTTCCCCGCATCCCCCATCTGCACCCGGCGCGGTCCGAGCACCCCCAGGTGAAGCCACACAGAGGAAGACCCCGGTCCGCCGTTGAAGGAAAAGGTAAGGGGACGGTTTTCTTTTTCTTCCACGTCATTTTTTGTGTAGGCAATATAAAAGACAGAGGCTTTGGCCTTTTCACCGCTCTCTTCCTCTTCTTCCTTGAGGATCATTGTCCCTGCTGTGGCGGTGTACTCGATCTTTTTATCCGCGATGGTCACAGTTTGTTGGGTGGATGACGTGATTTCTTCTGGAATCTTATGATCCATTGCGTCCTCAGGTTCTGTGTGTGGTTTATTATTTTGATTTTTTTCTGGCATCGTGAATTCCTTTTTGATCACTCTTCTTTTTCTAATCTGGCGTCGAATGTGAATGAGGTCCGTTCTTCACTGCGGTCCGTCGCCAGGGGAGGGTTGGGAGAGAGGGATGCGACCTGGTGATAGAGCTCAG
>JAWODY010000005.1:0-88999 GCA_046483045.1 Anaerolineales bacterium
AGCCCGGGCGATGTTGAAGCATCATGGGACAGCTGCTGCGATCCGAGAGATGGACCGGGAAAAGTTTGTTTCTGCTGTGCGCTCAGATTTTCAGGGAAAACGATTGTGGGTCTCGAAGCTGGCTCGAGCTCACGCTCTGGCCAAGACCTCTGTGGGGCTCAAAGAAGGCATAGATTCGCTCCAGCACATACGTAGGCACACCTCATCTATATTCTTCGGTAAGTTGAGCATCCAGAAGTTCATATTTTACCTCAAGATCCACGCTCAAAAGGGCCTCCTCGAGATCTGGATTCTCGGAGGCGGGCGTGGATGAGGGCCCAAATGCCTTGGTTAGGTCATAGGGATCCTCATACTTGAGGCAGTGATACACATGCCTGGCCAGTGCTGCACAAACAAAAGGCATAGCTTTATACCAGGACCGTCCATCTTCCATCTTGCGTTGGAAAAGTTCTTTATAGGGATTTTCGCCGGGATCAAACCACACTAACGCCGCTGCAATCTGAAAGTAGGTCCTTTTCAGATCCCGGTTGCCCCGTTTTGACATCCGGGTCCGGTCAATGGTTTGGGAGGTTTCCAAACCTGCAAAAAATCCCGTATAAGCCACATACTTGCGGTAATTTGAAAAGCGTTTGATGTCTCCTGTAGCTGAAATGATCGTTCCTAAAGAGATTGGGGTAGTGTATGGCAGCTGTGATAACAGCCTGTATTCCGGACGAGCTACCACTCTTTCTTTGACATATCGATCCAGCGTTGCCTTGGCTTGAAAATTATCCAGCATGTAGTCGGTCAGCCATCCTAATCGCCAGGCCCGTCCCGGATCCGGAAGCACCCCAGAGCTGCTGCGGGCAAGCTCTTGAAGTTCATCAGCTCGTTTTGCATGATGGTAGGCTCTCACCTCCCAAAGCACGTCAGTGATCTCTTCTGGAGCAGCGGCAGCAATCTCCACAGGAGAAGGGTAGTGGTGCATCAAGGTCACCGGGGCGATCGAAGACACACTTCCGGTGAAGAAGGTTTTGAGCTCTGGGAAAACGACCGCCATGAGCTGGGAAAATTGATTGCGTGTCCGCGTCAAAACCGTTTTCACTTTCCAGGTGTCCCGACACAGCTGCAGCAGCTCCCGGTCCTCTGGGTTCAGCAAGTGCAGGGGCCGCAAAGAAAACTCTTCTCCCACCGCTTCATGCAAATACCCGATCCTGGTCATCACGCGAGCATCCATGGGATCCGTCTTGGGAATGTGGCCAAAGATCTTCTCTCTCATATGCCGGGTCAGGCTGTTTTCAATCCACCACATGGGATAGCCTTGACTGAGCAGGTATTGGTACACCGTGACGCCGTAGAACCCGCCCGTAGGCTCACACAATCCCAGATAAGTTTCTGGACGTGGGCAAAACTTATCCAGATAGGCTTGCAGCTTTTCCAGTCCCACCTGGGTGCTGGGAAACTCAAGAAAGGGAGCTTTCTTCCAACCCTCCCCCTTCTGAAGAAAATCTTCCAGGCTGACCACGACAGCCACATGCGCTTTGTAGCCAACATCTACACCCAGGTAATATCGCTCGGGTAACCCTTTACCAAATTTATTCAGGAATGTCATCTGCCGCTCCTCTTGTTTATTAGGTGGAGGCCAAGCCAAGTCTCCAAAAATACGTAGAGTGGTCGCTTGCGCGCCACAACGGTTTCTAGCATGGCTGACTTGGCCTGGACCTCCTCGATGTGATTCGAGCTAGTAACCGTACGTGTAGCATACCCAAGTTTGCAAGATGTAGAAGGCAACGCCGGATTGCCAACCCGCCAAATGATACGTACAAGGGTCACTGTGCGTGCCCTAACGGTCTTAGCAGTGGTCTGTCTTTGTTCCTGTTTTATTGAACAAAGACCTGGGTTGGCGGCGCCCAACGTTGTTGAAATGGGTCACTATGTGCCCAAATATTCTGTTATGGGTCGCCGCCGTTGCCTTCTGAACGGCTTATGATATGGCTATTCTGTTGTTAAGGTGCAGAACTGCTTATACCAGACATGTTGCTTATGTACTCATCTTACCGGAAATCGGTTCAATTTTGAAGCAGTTTCGCTCGAATTTGATGGGGTTTGCCCTAGACCGTTGTTGAACGGCAGCACCTTAGATTTCAACGTGTATCATAGACAACCGAAGCAAGCAGAGGTGGTGACTTCGAAAGATGTCGAACACCGGAAATCGAAACCGGCTCCCGATCACCCCTGGCGTTATGATGGATCTAACCTTGATGGACAACGTACCCATGCCTCTAATTAGGACGTTTTAACTTTGCTGGGCAATAGGACATTTTAACTTTGCCTTGGCACCCTTTTCCACCGTTTTATTAATATGTTTGAATATGTTAAATATTGTGTTTATTGGTTTGGATACCAAGGGGGTTTTTGTGTGTTTATTCCTTTATGGGGAGGCAAGGTGCGGGGATGCTTTTTCACAATGAAACTCATGCTTGAAGCGCCAGTGATAGAATCAATGTGCTGTCCGGATTCCTGTCATTTTTTTAAAATTTTTTCTCTTAAGTTTGACTCTGATAGAATCTAGGGTGATAAGGTGTCGTGTTCAAAGACGGAAGCGTGGAGATTATGTTCAAGCGGAAATGGCTTCGGTGGATGCTTGCTGCATCTTTGATACTGATCGTACTTGGGGGAGCTGGGTTTATCCTTTGGGCTGAGAACACTCCTCAACCTGGATTGGATGCTGTTCGAGCTTTACAATCCTCCAGCGCTGTTCGGATTTCCGTGAATGGGTCGCTTCAATTTCAACCAAAGAGGGATGATATAAACACGGGTTTCATCCTCTACCCGGGTGGGCGGGTGAGAGCGGAATCTTATGCTGTTTTATGTCATCGAATCGCAAGCAAGGGGTACTTGGTTGTGGTTCCACGCATGCCATTGCATTTAGCGGTGTTTGATATCGATGCCGCAGAAGGGGTCATGAGAGCGCATCCGGATATTGACCAATGGGTGATTGGCGGTCATTCGTTGGGTGGGGCTATGGCTGCAGCCTTTGCGGAGAGACAACCAACTTCTTTGAAGGGGTTGATACTCTGGGCAGCTTTTCCTGGCGATAATACTGATCTAAGAGAATCGGGTTTAGAGGTCCTTTCGATATACGGCACAAGAGACGGACTGGCGACTCCGGAGGAAATTACCGGGGGGGCTGACCAATTGCCGGAAGATACCCGATGGGTGGAAATTAAGGGGGGAAATCATGCCGGATTTGGTTCGTATGGGTGCCAGAGAGGAGATCTATCAGCAACGATTTCCCTGGAATCCCAGCAAAGGATCATCGTTAGGGCTACCAGCGATTTTTTAGGAAACTTTCAAAAATAAGTAGAGAAAAAAAACTTGTTACGGGCAGCGAATTAACCCCTGCGCCCACAGGCACGTTCCACAGGCGGGGTGGTCGTTGCCCAGACAGTCTTCTAAGTTATTATCGGCTATGTTACAGCTGTTGCACGAAGTGCAGGGAGAAAAAGAAAAGTTCTTCAACGCGCCGCGGAATTCCCTGTAAGTCTGGTCCTGCCATAGGTCGGAGAGAGTTTGGGTGGAAAGGTTTCCGATATGGTGGGCGTGGGAAAGGTGCTTTCTTTCGTCCAGGTAAAATGGATGCGTATGCAGCAGAGGCAGGCAGGGGCTGAGCGCACCGTCCCAGCGTACGGCCGTGGAGCGGCGTTCTAGGAAAGGGCAGCAGGGGTATTGTCTGTCTAAATCCGCTCCGTTTATGTCCGTACGAATTTCATGATCTTGATAAACCTTACGTGTCGCTGCGGGCAGGTTGGCGGAGGGGAAGCGGGGCAGGCTGAGGCGGATCCGCGGATCCCTCCCCGGATCTGGGGGGACGTGATCCAGCAAGGGACGGTAGAGGATGTCCTCCAGCTGTTCCTCCCGATGGGGAAGGAGGTTGGTGACAAAAAACCGGGTCGCGCCCAGGCGCTGGCCGAGTTCGAGCACGGCGGGCAGTTCATCGATATTGCCCTGAGAGGCTACAAACGAGATCCCCAGCCGGGGTTTGCCTGCCCAGCGGGCGTCGGCAAAGGCCTTTCTGCGGGCAGATAACAGGAATTCCAGGTTCTCGATCACCTCGGGCAGTTCTGCGCCCAACCGCACATCCGCGTAACTTTCCGGAGATGCTCCATCGATAGAAACCCACAGCATATCCAACCCGGCATCGATCAGCTTGTCCGACATCTCAGACGAGAGCAGCATCCCATTGGTGATCAGCGAGGTGTGAAATCCCTCTACTTTCGTTTCCTGGATCATGGTCAGGATGTGAGGGTGAAGCAGCGGTTCCCCGTAGCCGCCAAAAAAGAACTCAATCGGGCCCGCCAGGGAAGCAGCCTCCTGGAGCAATTTCCGGAACAGGGAAAGTGTCAGAAAACCTCCCTCATTCTTATCCCACACATTCCGCATACAGGTCCGGCAGTTCAGATTGCAGCGGTTGGTGACTTCAAGGTAGATGCGGCGCAGGTGGTGAATGGAGGGTTTGAAGGTGATACCTTGTTCATGGAACTGCATGTCAACTCTGCCGTTGGCACCCTTCCCCAGCTTTTGCTGTGCTCTTGGCGGCAGTTGCAGTTGTCCGTCTTCATCCATCTCAGGTAAAAAATTCATAGAGTGTTTTCCAGTACCTGTCGGCGGTCTTGATAGGTAGGTTCATTGTAGAGGGGGGTGCATTCCCGGGGAGATCGTTCTCCGTTCAACAGCGCATAGGCGAAGGCCATGCAGGTGGCTTTCCCGCATTGTTTGCAGTTGGTCCCGGGCAGAACGGGATAGATGTCCAGGGGGCGCGGGGGACGCTTGCGTTTTTTGACAGCGCTGAGTTCCCTGCGGTTGGCCCACGTGAAATTCACGAGATCGGCAAGCGCGTTGAGCAGTTCAAGCCCTTGATCGAGATCCTCCACCTGGGTGATAGAAACCCGGTCCGGATACATGGAGATTAACCCCGCCGAGCGGCGCATGGCCAGGGACAGGGTATCCGGATTGAAGCTGATCACGCTGGGGAGAGACGCTACGTAAGGTAAAACGTTTTTCAGGGATCGGGAAGGGTTACCGGTGACGATGATTTTCCCCGGTTCTGCCAGGCAGGGTTTCGTTTCTGTGAGGACAATACGGTCCAGGTAAAGATCATCACTCATGGCAAGTCATTTGAACAGGTCCCCGCTGATCTGCTGGCGGCCCGCACCAGGTGCCTTGATGTGAACTTTTCAACCGCCTTCAAGCAGTCTTTTGGCCTCCCCTTTGAAATGCTCTTTCAAGAAAGACAAAGCTGCCTCAGAATCTTCATTCATGAAGATGCGCAGCAATTCCATTAATTCGCGATCGCTTACTAAGGTTTGCAGTGTCTTTTTCATGGATTCCTCTCCCAATCGGGTGGGCTCATAACTTTTTTACCGGCAGTCGCTGCAGAGGTCTGTATCCAGGTTTGTATAATACTCTTTCCCGCACGAGGGGCAGGTCACATGGCGGAAATTTGCTTTCCAGCTTTTTTTCTTGGGTTGCAGGTCTGGGGGCAGGGAGGCAAAGGGATCTCCGCTGCAGCTGCATGAGGGGAGAGCTTCTGCAGCCTCTTCTTTATTTGTGAGATCGTCAGATGCTTTCATATGCTTCCTCTTTGAGGTTCTGTGCTTCCTTTTCTTCTTAATCCAAAAATGGGGTAAGGTTTTCAGTGATTCGAACTGGTATATGCGTCTTATTCTTCATTTTGGGTTAAGGCTTCCAGGAATGGATTCAGACTGAACAGCAGCAGGAGGGCGAGAATGATTGCCGAAGAAGTACACCACATGCACACCGCTTCGATCACGAAGGGTTCCAGATAGGTGAGATAGAGGGAGAGCAGCACACCAAACAAACTCATCCCGAATATTGCCAGGGGTGCCTTCTTGGCCCATACGTCCTGCCGAGTGTACTCCCAAACCCAGGCCGCCAGGATGGCCAGATAGCCCCCCATCCCAAGCACACCTACGGGCAGTACGCCGAATAATCGTGCGTACGGGCTGCTCTGCACCGCATTGCAGTCACCCACCGGTCCGCAGACGGCCTCGACGAGTTGGGTCTCTACATAAGCCAGGTATCCAGCCACACCCAGCCCGACCAGCGCCAAAAGGGGAACGGCCCATTTTTGCCAGGCCGGCATTGGACCAGGGGGTTGGTCGAGAAACGTGGTAAAGGCGATGCGAATCAGGCTGTACAACAGGGCAGCGATCATGATGACCATCGTCCCGATGGCGATCCAGTACCCTTCGGGGCGTGTCGGAACCGGGTCAGGGGGTGAACGTTCTTCAGAAGTGGGGGAGGGCAGCGGTTCCTGTATTACATAGGGCTCATTGCACTCCAGTGGAGTGGTAGGGGGGCAGCTTTCTTCATTTTCACTTTGTTCTGAGAGGAAGGGGGCGATTTCAGGGTAATCCGGAAGGCTCACGCCGCCCTGGTTCAGGTGCCTTTCGATCAGCTCCGGCAGTTTTGATCGAATTTGGCTGGAGCCGAGCAAAACCTGATCCCCGATGATCAAGAATGGGACGCCAACCTGTTCTTTGGGGATGCCGTAGTGCTCGGCGATATCGTACAGGCGGTTGATGTTCTCCAGGGAGGATACTTCCGCCAGGGTGATTTGAAGCTGGCCACCGTACTGCTCATCCAGGGGAGGAAGGACATTTTCCAGCACGTCATGGCAGTGAGGGCAGCCTTCCATCCAAAGCATGACCGCTTGAACCACAGGCTGCTCTGTCGCTTTTTGGGCATTTACATTGTTAAAGGAAAAAGTTACAAACACAGCAAGAAGAAGGATGGGGAGGGTAATCAGCAGTGTCTTTTTCATAGGATTTTGTGTAATGGCCCCGTAGGATTTCATCTATTTCATCAACCGCTCATCCGGGGAGCAGGCATCCTGCGCTGCAGCAGCCATCTCCGGTGAACTGCTCACCTCGCCCGCGAAGGAGCGGTCCTGAATCCAGAAAGTGACGTTGACCAGCCCGATCATCAACAGGACCCCAATCAGGAACCCTATACCGCGCCGAAGGCCATCCCGGAATCGATGCCAAAGACCGCCAAAGCCACAGCGATGGCCAACTCAAAGTTGTTGCTGGAGGCGTAGAAAGCCAGGGTGGTGGACTGCGAATAGTCAGCCCCGATGCGGTGGCCCATCCAGAAGCTGACCAGGAACATGAGCACGAATTCGTGCGAGAGTTTATCAAGGATTTCGATACGCACCGGATGGGTGATAGCCGTGATCAAATCAGCTATGTGCGTATATTTACTCATCGGTTTTCCTTGCAAATCCAACCAAAGTTTATAATCATTGCAGCTCATCCTTCCGCAGGGCCCATGCTTGGTGATTATTCCACCCCGGCCTCGTGTAACGCCCCGATGAGGCTTTGCTTGCTCGGCGCTAGCCCGACAAACTTGACCAGGTCACCAATCACCATGGCTGGTGCGTTATCAATGGCATGTTCCGACCACTCTTTATCGCCAGGGCCAGTATGAAAAACAATCTCGATTTGATCGCTGAACTCGGATTCTATTTCCTTCAACAGCCTTTTCACAGCTACCCCACCCGAACATGGAGGGATGGAGACAAACGCTTCAATTCTCACTTTAGACATAGTCCACCTTCCCGTAAGGCATTATTGAGTGTCGCTTCACTGGGGCACATTCCCTCTATTCGAATGCTGCCATTGACCACCGCTGCCGGTACGCAAAAGAGTTGGTATGCTTCGAACTTTTCCAGACCTTCAGCGCCCTCCAGAATGGTCAGTTCCAACTCGTCTTCATACTTTGAGGCTACTTTTTGCGCCAATTCGATGATGGCAACACACCCTGGACAGGGCGGATTGCCACTAAAAACTTCTAATGTGACCATTTTCATCCTCCTATTTTCTGTTTAATGACAGCTGCTAACTTCTTAGCGGGAACAATTTTTCCTCTGCCAACGATTTCATCATCGACAACCACGAGCGGCGTTGTGATCAAGCCATATTGGTCAGCTTCCGGTCCCAACGCATCGAGGTGAAGCACCTCAACCTGTTCAGGAAATTGCTCCGCCGCTTTCTGTGCCTGTTTTTCAGCGCGTTTACAATTTGCGCACGGCGGGGTGGTGCCAAAAATCTTGATTTGAATCATGATACCTCCTCATGCTTTTCTTCAGTCAGCGCGAACGGATACTGTTTTTTCCTGCTGCCAGCGCTCCGCCAGCCACAGGCCGAGGCCGAGTACGGCCAGGCTGGTCAGCAGGTAAAGGGCGACAATTACCAAAGACGTGCCGTTGACCCAGGCGCCGTAGATCAGACCGGCCAGAGTGCTGAAGATGGAGACCCAGAAGACATACACCCAAGCCTTCAGTCGTCCGATGATGGAAGCTGTGAGCAGAATGCTCTGTAGGCTGAGTTCGGGGTCGGAGATCAGGTAAGCCAGGAGCGGACCGCGGTGCATGCCCAGGTCCAAAAACATCTGGGCGATGGGAACCTCCACCAGGGTGGGGAAATACATAAAAACGCCAAATACCACACCGATGAAGTTGCCGAACACCGTGTTGCTGCCAGCCAAGGTCTGGATCCATTCCGGCTGGATGATTTCCCGGATCATGCCCACGGCAAAGACGCCCACGATGAGGAGAGGGAAGATCTGCTTCACGAAGCGCCAGGATTCCCACAGGAAGCCCTGGGCTTCTGTCCGCGTCAGCTGGGTGGCCAGTATCCAGCCCAGGATGATCACTGCCAGGCTGACGCCGAAGAACTTACCGGTGAAGGCCACGGTCAGGCCGCCGGAGTGGGGTGTCATGCCCAGAGAGGCGATCATCAGCGTGATCCCCACCAGCCCTGTGGAGATCCAGGTCCAGGTGTTGAAACCTTCCAGGATGTTTTCTAATCCCTTCCAAGCGCTGAGGCCGATCAACCCCAGCATACCGATCAGCAGGGCGCCTTGCACTGTGACCCCTTCCTCGCCGCGGCTGGGGTCAAAGGGTACCAGCTGGTGCAGAAAGTCCTGGAAAGTCCCAGCGCCCTCCAAGGGCAGGTTGAGCTGGGCGTAGCCTTTGGTCAGGAAGTCCAGCTGGAAGGTGCCCGCCACCAGCAGGAAAACCAGCGCCAGCAAGAAAACCACTGCGGCTCGGTTCATGGAGCTACCACCAACAAACATGTCATCCGCGGCCTGTGCTCTGGCTGCATCGGACTTGCGGAAGGTGAGGGCCATGATCAGGCCCACGCCGATGCCGAAGGCGATGGCCAGCAGCAGGCGGGCGATGGCCAGATCCATGCCCAGCACCGTGCCGGTGTAAGAGAGGGCCAGGATGTTCACCGCCGGGGCTACGAATAAAAAGGTGATGGCGGGACCGATCCCGGCGCCCTTTTTATGGATCCCGGCAAAAAGCGGGATCACGGTGCAGGAACACACCGCCAACAAAAATCCGGCTGCCGCGGCCGCGGGGTAAGAGATAAATTTAGGGGTGTTCCGGCCCAGATAGCGAGTCACGGATTCCTTGGGGATGAGGGCGGACATGGCGCCGGCGATATAGAAGGCGGGCAGCAGGCAGAGCAGCACGTGAGCCGCCAGGTAGGCGGCCAGGTTGCCCAAACCACCGTAAAACAGTTGGGGCAGAAAATTGAGTATGTCTTTAATCATAGGTTAGCCTCGAGAATATATTCCGTATTTTGAATGTAATGGATCAAAAATATACCCCGGAATGGCGGTCTATCCGGGGCGGGGTTAAACGGAGTCTAGCTCTGCGCAGCAGCTTCTTTAAGGTAGCCTGTGACCTCTTCCAATGAGGGGATGCGGCTCTTGCATACCACCTCATCGTTGATGGCTAGGCCGGGTGTGGACATCACACCCATCTCGACGATTTCTGCAGGGTCGGTTACTTTTTGCACTTCAGCTTCCAGGTCCAGTTCCTGCAGCGCTTTCAGGGTCAGCTGCTCCACACGTTTGCAGTTTGGGCATCCGGGGCCCAGGATTTTGACGGATAACATCTTATATACCTCCTACGTTGAGTGGCACTTTGGACAGGGGCAGTCACTAGTTGCTTTTCGTTCCGGCGCTTCTGGCAAACCCAGCATCTTTCTGGCCTTGTGGATCAGCGTTAGCGTTTCAGGATCACGCAGGTTGTAATATACATAGCGACCTTCCTGACGGGTGGAGAGTAGCCCAGCATCCCGAAGCACCATCAACTGCTGGGAGATGTAGGCCTGCCTTTGGTCCAGCATGGCTTCTAAATGACAGACGCAGGCTTCTCTCCTGCCAATTTCCAGCAGGATGTCCAAACGGGCGGGGTGGCCGAGGATTTTAAACAGCTCGCTGATTCTCCCTGCGATAGTTTTCTTAGTGACGGTTGACATATTCATTCTGGTGAATATGATAACAATATCACAAGCAATGTAAAGGTGACAAATGTCATCTCTGAGGTTGAAAACCAGGTAGTTTCTGTTGAGATGGCGTTTTACAGATCATCAGCATCCGGGTGTATGGTCTGCTTGCATCTTTCGGGAAATGAGGCGGTCCAATTTCCCCATGGGGTATTCTTCCAGCTCAGACAGGGGGGACCAAGTCCAACTTGAATGGAAGGATAACTGAATGTCTGATGTGCGAAAGGTGCACAGGAACGCGTGCAGGGTGATCTTGTAATGCGTATAGGCATGTTGATAGACGCCCACTTTTTCCTGGATGTCGATGTGGATCCCCAGCTCTTCTTTGATCTCTCGTTCCAGACATTCCTCCAGCGTTTCGTCCTCTCCCATTTTCCCCCCGGGAAATTCCCACATTCCCCCGAGGAGGGCCTTTGGAGGGCGCTTAGCTAACAGAAATGATCCATTTTTGTGGATGACCGCTGCGGTCACTGTGTGGTGGGGGATGGGTGCCTTTTCCTTGTATACAGGGCGCTGCTCCTGGATCTTGTGATCATAGGCTTGGCAATGTTTTATCAGGGGGCATCTGGGGCAATCCGGTGATTGAGGGGTACAGATACTCGCTCCCAGGTCCATTAATGCCTGGTTGAAGTCGCCGGCTTCACCGGGAGGCAGTTGTTCTTCAGCGAGGGTTTGGATCTGTTTTTTTCCTTCCGCTGTGGAGAGAGGAAGGCCCACATTAAAGACTCTGGAGTATACCCGGCGGACATTTCCATCAATAGCTGGAACATCTTGTTCAAAGGCCATAGAAGCAATGGCCGCTGCGGTGTAGGGTCCAATCCCGGGCAGGCTCTGGAGAACTTCTACATTCCTGGGTAGGTTTCCCTGATTGGTTTCCACCAACCTTTTCGCTGCCTGGTGAAGGTACCGGGCGCGGCGGTAGTAACCTAGGCCTTCCCATTCCTTTAAAACAGCGTCTTCACTGGCGTTTGCTACCGCGTGAACGCTGGGAAAGCGTTCCATCCAGCGCTCAAAATAGGGAATGGCGGTTGCGACCCTCGTCTGCTGGAGCATGACTTCGGAAACCCAAACAGCGTAAGGGTCTTTATGATTCCGCCAGGGTAAATCCCTGGCTTGATCTCTGTACCAGGCTAGCAGTTGTCTGGATAGTGTTTTTTCTACCATAGGTTTCATCGTTTCGGGCAGGTCTTCCCCAGTGTACCATGACTCGAACCCCATTGTCTGGTTCAGCGATTACTTAGTGCCGAAGCGCGGTTTTTGGAAAATATAACGCCGTCTGGAGTTAACTTTTCTGTCTCATTGACACAGGTTTTCCTCTCGTTTACACTGGAGTGGAATGCCAGGTATTAAGGAGCATTTCATGAAATGGAAGCTTTCCCGACTCTTGACCCTCTCTTTGTTGGCGGCCAGTGTGATCACAGGCTGTGGTTTGGTTACACCCGACCCCGCAGAGGAAGATTTGAGAGTTAAGCTTAAAGTAGCAGCCACGCTTACCAAAGAGGCCCTTGAAAGAGCGCAAACATACACCCCGGTGGCGGAGCCCACCTTCAGAGCAACGGTCAGACCGACGGCTAGCCCCACGGCTACGCCTTTGCCTGCCACTAAGACGATGGAGCCCACCCTCAGCCCGACAGCAACCTTGACGCCCACCACAGCACATCTGAAGATACCGGGAGAGCCGGGCCAGAAACTTGCCAGCTACTTAACCGATATATCCTCCATCTTCAACGCAGCGGAAGGGTATACCTATGGGGATACATACTTGGTCAACCGTTTTGAGCGGCCTTTTGAGGAATCGACCATGTCGTACATTGGGTACCTGGATATTATCTACACGGAGCTCAAACACGACTCGCCTTGGTTGTACTTTATCATTCATCTCCAGGAAGCTTTGCCGGAGGTGGGAGATGCGCGATACGGTATAGAATTTGACCTGGATGAAGATGGTCGAGGGGAGTATTTCCTTTCCGCTTCCTTACCTGAGGGCAAAGGGTGGACCACGGATGGGGTTTGGGTTTATGAAGACCTGAATGGCGATGTGGGAGGAACGTACCCAGTGTTCCCGGATGCTTCTGCAGATGAGCGTGACGGGTATGAGGAGGTTGTTTTTGAGGAGGGGCGGGGTTCGGATCCTGAATTGGCTTGGGTCCGTCGAGATCCTGAAGATGCCCGTAGAGTCCAGATTGCTTTAAAAGAGACACTAATCAAGGACCCGGGATTTTTATGGAGCATTTGGGCGGAAGGGGGAGAGAGCAATCCCGCCTTTGCGGACTACAATGATCATTGGTCGTTGGAGGAGGTGGGCGTTCCTCTTCCCGGGCATCCGTTATACCCGATTAAAAACTTGGCCCTCGTGGACAGCACCTGCCGTTCCTGGTATGGGTTTCAACCGGATGTGATCCGGCCTGGCATGTGTCAGAGGAGCGATGCAGCGTCAGGTTGGAAGGTCTGCTTTTCGTTTAAAGTTAGTGACCTGACGACCGTAAGTCAATGTGATGTCCTGTGTCTGGATGTCTGTCCTCGCTTACCAAGAGCGAGCGAAAAAATAGAATATCAGTGCAAGAGATGTTCATCAGAATGAGCTCTAAGAATAGGTTTGGCTGCCTAACCCTTGGATAGGGCCTTTCTGGAGGAGGATCATCATGACAGTACATAATTTCTCAGGTATTATCTTTGTGACCCCAGTCTTAAAAATAGAGCAGCGAAAGTCAGTCCAGATGCTTATCAACAGCATCCGCATACTTGGTGGGCCTCTCCGGGAGAGTGAGATTTGGATTTTTGATTCCAGCCCCCACGCAGACCTTTGCGGGAGCATGGAAGCCTCCAATCCGAAAACCATTAAGACTAGACCTGACGCCTTTTTGGAAACTTGTCATTTCTTGGTATGCACCCCTGCTGGAAAGATGGCTTCCCAGCGTTTGGGGCTATGAGGGTGAGAGAGGCTATTTCTAATTACTAGTGTCCGATGGTTTTACGCGCCAGGGCGATTGATCCTAATATACCGGCTTGGTATCCCAGGGCAGGGGGGACGATGTAATGATCGATGTCCTGTATGATCTCAGGGACCTGGATATATGCATTGAGAGTATCCAGGACCTTGGATCGGATGAGTGGGAAGAGATGTTTTTGCTGCATCACACCTCCCCCCAAGATGACCCGCTGAGGTGCTAATATTGAGATATAGTTGACAACGGCGTAGGCCACGTAATGCGCTTCCAGCGCCCAGGCAGGATGATCCTCTGAAAACGTTTCCGCCGGGCTCCCCCAGCGTGCTTCCAGGGCAGGGCCGGAGGCTAAACCTTCAAAGCAGTCATGGTGATAGGAGCAGAACCCCTCAAATGGATCCTGATTTCTATCATGCGGGATGGATATGTGGCCCATTTCTGGGTGCATCAATCCGTGCAGAAGGTTCCCTTCTACCAAAGCTCCTCCCCCGATTCCGGTTCCGATGGTCAAGTAAAGAAACGTGTCCAACCCCTGCGCAGCTCCCCAACGGTGTTCGCCCAAGGTGGCTGCGTTGACATCGGTGTCGAAACCGATTGGAAGATCAAAAACGCTTTCGATGGAACCTAGTATATCTGTCCCCGCCCATCCGGGTTTGGGTGTTTCTGTGATACATCCGTACGTTGGGGAATTTGGATCCAGGTCGAGTGGACCAAACGATCCGATGCCCACAGCCTCCAGTTGATCAGCACTGGGTTCAAAAAAGGCGATGACCTTGGGGATGGTTTCTCCAGGTGAGGTCGTGAGAATGCGTGTTTCACTCAGTATGTGCTCAGGGTCAGTCCCCATCATACAGATGACCTTTGTGCCGCCTATTTCAATCCCACCATAGAGTGACAATTTCTGGCCTCTCTTATCGTTTGTTAATCCTACCGTCTCAGGTGTCCTGTTTTTTTCTGAGGAGAGGTAATCCCAGTTATTCCCTCCCCGGGCATGAATGCGTGCTCGTTTTTCCATAGTTTCCCGCAGTGTTTCAATATCTTTCGGAACGAAGAAGACGACTAAGAACACAAGGCAGGTCCCCACAATCCATGAAGTGATGCTGATACTCAAGATGGCGGTATGCAGTGAGGTTTGAACGGCGATCAGGCCAGCGAAAAATGGAGCGGTGGCAGCCCCGCTGTCCATGAAGAGCTGGCGCAGCGCCTGGGCTGTACTCCGCACTTCTGGAAGCGTGATATCATGCATGGTTGCCATCAAGTTGGGTGAAACCAAGGCTAAAAAGAAACCGGTCAGGGCAAGCATAATCAAATACATCAGGGCATCTGTGAAGGGAAGTAAAAAGGAGATCACAAGAGACATCCCTCCCAAAAAGGTCCCCAGTCCGGCCAGGAGCATCCTCCCCCGCGGGTTGAGAAGGAAAAGTTTATCTCCCAGATTCCCCCCGATTAAATAACCGAGAACCAAGGTCCCATTTGCCAGAAGCATAGTCCCCATTGCACCCAATGCGGAATACCCCCTTTCCACTTCCAGGTAATGAAAAAGCCAAAACGTCAGCACATTCCAGGTAAATACACTCACAAAGCCGTGGCCGATCAAATAGAGGAGACTCATGTTTTTTCGCAGGTCTTTGATTTCTTGCCAGGAGATGCGGTATTCCCGTATCTCTTCGAGGGGGGATGCATTTCCGGTTCTGAGATACCCCTGGGGCGGTCTTTGATGCCAAAGAAGATGATGAATGACATGCTCACACCGATGATGCCAGTGATGATAAAGATGTTTCGCCATCCGATGACCCTGCTCAGGGTGGAAGCCAATATGATCCCGATCATGTACCCGAACGGGCCGGAAATTTGCATCAGGCCGTAAATTTTCCCGCGCAGGCTGGGTTTAAAATAATCCGAGAGCAGGCTGTACAGTCCGGGATAACTGGAATCGTCGATGCCCGTGCTGGCCCGGGTGATCATAAAGGTCCGAAAATTGGGGGCAATGGCGCTCAGAGCGGTTGTGGATCCCCAAATCAAGGAAGCCAGGGAAAGCAGCTTGGGTCGGGAGAACCTGTCATAAAGATATCCCCATGCCGGGTAGAGCAGCGAGGAAACAATGATCCCTAGGCTGGAGACCGCGCCCATTTTAGCCTCATTGATCTGATGTTCAGCCATGATCGCGGTCAGGAGCGGTGAAATGATGGTCTTGTCCGCCTGGTGAAAGAGTAAAAATGCAAATAGGATGATGACAACCAGCCAGCGTTTGGGTGATTTAGCTGTACTCATTTGTTCTCTTTTATTCCACTTTTTTGCCGAAAGATCGATCGAAAAAGTTCAAGAGTTCTTTATACAGAACTTTCTGGTTTTTGGGTCTGGAGATCCCGTGACCTTCATCTGCAAAACGCAGGTTTTCATAAGAGACCCCGGCTTGGTCCAGCGCATCCCGGATCACCCTCACGTTTTCCGGGGTGACATTGGGGTCGCGGTCCCCCTGCACGATGAGCAGGTTTCCCTGAATCTCTGAGACGAAGTTAATCGGGGATCGATCGTGATACTTCTCCGGGACTTCCTCAGGGTTCCCCCCCATCATCTCTTCGCTGTAGGGGCGGAGGTCAGGGCGGGTGCTCTCGTAATCCACCACAAGGTCGGTCATTCCGCACACGGGCGCAGCTGCAGCAAGGACTTCCGGCGGGAAGCAGGTGATCGCGTACCAGGAGGAGTATCCCCCGTAAGACGTCCCGGTGATCCCCACCTTGCCCTCTTCTGCGATCCCTTCAGCAATCAAAGCTTCAATGCCCCGGCGGATGTCTTCCTGTTCCATCCCTCCCCAGCCGTCCTTTTTGATTTCTTCCTGGAACGCTACCCCAAAACCGGTGCTGCCCCGATAGTTGGGATCAAGGACGTTATACCCGTTCTGCGCGAAGAGCTGTATTTGGTTGTTGATTGCATCCTGACTGTGGGCGGTGGGGCCGCCGTGAACGTAGACGATCGTCCCTCTTGGATTTGATTCTGGACGATAAAGCCACCCCTGAATGACCAGCCCATCTGCGCCTTCCCAGCAGAAATCTTCCGCCTGGGTGAAATCATCCTCGGTGAGGATCGTCTGCTCCCAGATCCGGGAGATGCTGGCGTCCCGATCATATGCTGGTCTTTGGATGGAAAAACGGCAGATGTCGCTGGGCTGGCTGGAGCTGTAGAATTGGCCTACCCAGGTATGATCAGCAAAAGGCCCAAGGGGGATGAGGTTGCCCTCATCCAATGCCACCTGATCTTCTTTGCCAGTGGTGGGATCCAGCAGGCTGGCGTGCGTCCGCGCCTCGCGGACTTCAATGACCACGATCTGGTCGCTGCCGTAGGGGACGAAGGCTTGCTCGATATTCCGATCTGGATCATCCACTAGCCACCTTACTTCGTCCTTTTTTATTTGATAGATCCCCAATTTGCGGTGGGTGGGGGTTTCGACCAGGAAGAGGATCTGGGTCTTGTTTGGAATCCAGGATGCAAAGACCTTGACATCTTTCCCGAAATTTAATATTTCACGGTCACTCTCCCCTTCAATGTTTACAACCCAGACCTGCCGTCCTGCGGGATGAAGGTCTTTGCGATTGTAAAGGACCCACCGCCCATCCGTACTCAACTGGGGGACGATGTAGCCACCTTTTTCAGGTTGGGCCAGGACCTTTCGTTCTCCTGTGTCGAGGTCATGGCGATATATCCAGGTAGGTTCGATCTCTTTCCCTGTTTCGAAGTCATAATTTGCGCTGTATACTAACCAGCGCCCGTTGGGGTGGAGATCTCCCCCGCGGATGAAAAAGTCCGGGTCGGGTACCGTGAGGGGAAACATGGTGAGGGGATTTTCGAGAAGGATCCGGAAAAGCTGGTAGCGCTCGTTCCCTCCCTTGTCCTCAGCGACGATCACGCCGGCGCTGTCCGGGAGCCAGCTTACCAGAAAGGTGTTTTCGGTCGTTTCGGAAAGCCGGATAGGGGGTTGTGAGCTGTCCGTAGGCGCTGCGAAGACATCGTACGCCGGTCCCATTCTGGCCCAGGTCCAGGCAGCCCATTTCCCATCCCGGGAGATTTCTGGTCGAGCCATGCCTGGTAAAGAGAGCAGGGCGTCCAGGTATTCGTCCGGTGTGAATTCCCTTTTATCAATCGCATCCATTACTTTCCTCCACTTGAAATGGAAATCATCCAACCCGCAGGGGTAAAAATGGGGATTAAAAGCGGGGAATCAAAACCGGGGTGTTCTCTTTGTATTCTTCGTAATCTTCCTGACCGCCCCATTTCTCATCTGCCTGTTTTTCCAGCATGGGCACGCCGCTGACGCGGGTCAGAAGCAGGGTGACGAAAACCGGGGAGATCATGGTCACCCACTGCCAGCCGCGCAGCACAGGGACGGCGATGATCGCTACCCCGATCCAGAGCATGATCTCACCGAAATAATTGGGATGGCGGGATTTGGCCCACAGGCCGCTCTGGATGAATTTGCCCTGATTGCTTGGATCAGCCCGGAAGCTGTTCTTCTGGGCGTCTGCCAGGACTTCGATGGCAAACCCAAAAGCCCAGATCAAAAACCCGACCAGCGCAAACCATCCCAGTTCTTTGCGCTCCGTGGTGGTGATGGCGGCCAGGGCGGCAGCGATGGTGAAAGTCACCCATAACCCTTGTAAAGTCCAGGTGTTGAGAAAACGGGGGAAGGATGGGATGAGCTCGTCGAAGCGTTCATCTTTCCCTGTTTTCAGGATACGCAGGAAAAGGTAGGTGCCCAGGCGTGTGGCCCAGATCAGGACCATGGCCAGCAGCAGGACCGAGCGGTCATCAACTACGGGAGCGAGCAGAACTGAGAGCAGGGAGACCGTGATGTAGGTCAGGCTTCCTGTGAGGTCGAAAAAGATCTCCGTCTTAAGCAGGTAAGCCGGGATGAAGGCGATCCATTGGATCATAAAAGCCAACCCCACTCCGAAAGCGAAAAGTGGGATCCCGAAAACCTGCACTCCTCCCTGGCCGCCAGCCAGGGCAATCCCCAGACCAACCAGGATGACAATGGGAATAGCGAGAAGCGCATTGCGATCAGATGTTTTCATGGTGTCCTAACCTTTCTTCCCCGCCTCAAAAATAGAGGGGACGGGAAGATAGTTCTTATTTACCGTATCTTTGTGTGGATGCATGTGGTGAGTCGCTTTTCTCGCGTTCTGATAAAGAAATGTGGACTTCCGCTTCCATTGTAATCCAAAATGAGAGATTTCATCCATTCTCCTTTCCCCAAAGCTGATTTCTATTCCTCTTTCATGCTTTCATATTAGGCACTTGTCATGGTTCTCCTGGTCTGATGTCGTGACCACCAAGTCTGGCTCGCCGGAGGTCACTTGAGGCAAATCTGAGAAAACCATGCTACACTGGGGCAGGGATCATCCAGGGGCTTGATGGAATTGTTTTCTTGAGGGAGGTTCTATGTGGTATATGAAAATCCTCCATACCAATCTGATGCCGAATTTCCTGCTTCGTCACATCCTGCGTTGGGTTAGTCAGCGCAGAATAAAAACCTTAGATCGCTTGCCGTTCTCAGAACTTGAACAGCGGCGCCGGGAATTAATGGCTAAACTGGATCGCAGCTCGATCGCCATCCACACGGAGCTGCCGAATGTCCAGCATTACGAAGTGCCCCCGGAATTCTTCCAAACGGTTCTTGGTAAACGCCTAAAATACAGCTGCTGTTATTGGCCGGAAGGAGTGATGGCGCTCGATGAAGCGGAAGAGGCCATGCTGGATCTCACCTGCCGCAGGGCGGGATTGGAAAACGGTGTGAGTGTGCTGGACCTGGGCTGCGGGTGGGGATCCCTCACTTTGTGGATCGCGGAGCATTACCCGGACTGCCAGGTTACGGCAGTCTCGAATTCCGGGGACCAGATCGGGTTCGTCCGCGACCGTGCAGGGGAAAAAGGGTTCGAAAACGTCAAGGGGATCGTGGCGGATGTCAATGAGCTGGAATTAGACCACAAGTTTGACTGTGTGTTCTCCATCGAAATGTTCGAGCATATGAAGAATTATCGCCGATTGTTGGAAAAAATCAGCCGGATATTGAAACCGGAGGGGCGGCTTTTTGTGCATATTTTCAGCCACCGCCTATTTGCCTACGAATATGAGTTGGGTGACGATCCAAACTGGATGGCGAAAACCTTTTTCACGGGCGGGACAATGCCCTCAGACGACCTTTTGCTCCATTACCAGGAGGATTTATATCTGGTCGATCATTGGCGCCTATCTGGGCTGCACTACCAAAAAACCCTCCGCAGTTGGTGGGAAAACATGGGCCGCCGAAAATTGCGAGTCCAGGAGATTTTAGCCGGGGCGTATGGTCCTGATCAGGTCAGGCGCTGGTGGGTCAATTGGCAGTTGTTTTTCATGGCTTGTGAAGAGACCTGGGCCAGCCGTGGAGGGCGGGAATATATCGTTTCCCATTACCTCTTTCGAAAACGCTGACGAAGTGTGAATGTGACAGCTTCCCCGGATTATGGATCATGATCTGTGTGGGGAGGATCAATGGGGTTATGTTCGTCTGGCCCCCTCCGTTCAGGCTCTTGTTCTCGTTTCCCCTCTTTTTGGCTTGATAAAATCATCTCTTCGGTCAGTGTCTTTAAGCTCAGGATATGGATGGTAACGCCCACGGCGATTATCAAAAGGAGTCCGCGGAGGAGCCATGAATGTAAAACGCCGAAAGCCGTGTAACTGATAGTACCCCATAACAAGATCAGGGTCCCTATCTTGGCACGAAGTGTGACAGCTTTGAATTCCCGGTAATTGCGGATGTAAGGCCCGAACCATTTATGGTTGATCAGCCACTGGTACAATCGCTCTGAACTGCGGATGAAACAGGCGGCCGCCAACAATAAGAAAGGGGTCGTGGGTAGAACGGGAAGAAAGATACCCAGCACACCCAGCCCAACAGACAGCAGTCCTGCTATTATCAGCAGCCATTTTCGCCAGATTGAATCACGCATCTACGTCTAAAAACTCCAGATCAAAAAGTAGGATTCTTTTCATATTTGGGGGATCACTTCTTCTCCGAAGCGGGTTGGAAGATGACATTGATAAAATAATCCCGCTGTCCTGTGAACCCGCGGTTGGGAATGATCTTTCCCCTTTGGACTTCCTCTAGGCGAAAGCCATATTTACCGACGCTTAAACCCCTTATGGAAGCATCGTCTGAATTATAAGGGATGGGTCCGGAGGGACCCCTGTCCGGGTGCCAGTGGGCGAAAATGTCGCCTTTTTTCACAGGCAGGGGTGGATTGAACTGGAAGGTGTCAATGCCGGCCCGTGCCGCAGGCTGGTCATCGGCCGGTAAAGGGAGGCTATGGATGATCTCCCAACCTTCGGGTCTCGGCCGCAGGATAAGCAATCTGACGCTCTCCGGGGTTTCATCAGCGTCTTCTAAACATATTGTACCTGTTACCAAGCCCTCGCCGGGCATCGGGTAATTGTGGATAAAAAGATGTTTTTTGGCGTTTCCGTCTCCCTGTGGGTGATCAAGAATACGGTGGGTGAGATCGAAGCCCACCGCTGTGGCTCGCCGGGCTTTTTCCTGATCAGGCTTGAAGGGCGGAAGGCTCTTGCAGGAAAGGGATACGGCAATAAGCGTTAGAACGAGAAAGGGGATGAGTTTCGAATGTCTTTTCTTGCCAGCCATGATTTCTCCTCCTTTCCGAGTCTTCTCTTCTTATGATGTGGAACCCTGGTGGAGGGCTGTAAACTCGATAAATTGGTCGACGAAACGTTCAAACACCGAGCAAAAATCCTTGTCTACCAATGTTCCCGTTTCATCGAATTTGTGCTGCATTTCGCCAACCAGCAGCATTTGGGGCTGCGGGTAAGCGAAGATGGAGAGGATGATCCGCTGCACCTGATACGCGGCCCTCATCCCGCCTTTGCTGCCCGTTGAGCTGGTGGCGACTCCGATAGGTTTTCTGCGAAAACTGTCTTTCGCAAAGACATCGATGAAATTTTTCAACCCCGAGGAAATGCTGCCATTATATTCCGGGGTCAGGAAGATGATCCCATCAGATGCCTTAAGGGTTTCCATGATGGTTGTCCAGTTTTCGGGTTTTTCGGGATGGCGGTGATATCGCTCTTTGAATCGCGGCAATTTTACCTCTGCCAGATCGATGATTTTCGCTTCTTGACCTTTTCTTTTAAAGGAGCGTTCTAGGGCCAGGGCAATGCGGTGGCTGACCCTGCTGACCTGGTGCTGGTGGAAATGATGGTGATTTTCATCTCTATCCTCCTTTATCCCCTATCATACCCCAAGGCAGGCGGCTATCCATCAGCCCTGCAGGATAATCTGCGCATAGTCAAATTTGGCCTATCAGAACAGCCTTCACGACATCGTTGAGCAGGGTTCTTTCATGCTCTGGATTATTCTCATGGGTTTCCACGAAGATAATCTATTATTCTTGTTCAATTCCCCTTTTTTTTATCCAGCCCCCGAGTCCAGCTGCAATGCCGATACCCAGATTCAGAAAACTGCTCCCGATAAAGGCCCATTTCACGATCGTGAAGATAGGCGCCAAAAAGACGGCCCCTGCAGTATGGCTGGGGTAACGAGACATGACCAGGGAAGTGGAGATGTTTTCCAGGTAATCGAATCCCGCGCCCAAGAGAGGAGTTAGATTCATCCGCATCCAGAAGCTTTCTGATGGAAGAACTTTTTTATAAACCCAGCTGATTGCTATGGTCAAGAATATGGCATATACAAGGGGGAAGATTAGATCGAAGGTGAATCGAGTCCGGATATATGCTTTTCTGCCTTCTGACCCGTATTCCTCTGCTAATTGATATAATTTTTCCGGGGTATAGTAAAGGGAAGTGTCGGGTGACCCAGCTCCTCCTGTTTCTTTCTCGGACCTCGCGGACTGAGCTGGGAGAACGAAAAGGGAAAAAAGCAAAAAGCTCAAGAGGGCGGACAAGGCAACCCAGCCTTTTGAAAATTCAATTATCCAGACAGAAAGTCGTTTTAGCATGCTTCGCTCCGGGACTCGCTTGATTTTAGCGATGGTCCCCCAGATCCCTGGGGAGAGGTCACTCCTGCTGAAAGAATTCCTTCCTCTCAACTCTTTTTGAATGAAAGCTTATTGCTCAAAAACATATCGCATACAGCGCGGAATGATTCTCTGTCTGTCCACATCAGGGGATGTTCCTCGCCGTAGGGATGATCCGCTGTGCTGGTCAGATGGAGGCTGCAGTCGGGGATAAGGCCCGATAATCTGGCGAAATCCTGGGCGATACCCGGCGTGAGCACATCCTGCAGGCTTCCAGTCAGCAGGACTGGACAGGGGATGGCGTTGAGCACGAAGTCGTGCACTTTATATCCACCC
Organism: Anaerolineales bacterium; assembly: GCA_046483045.1. Classification (GTDB taxonomy): domain Bacteria; phylum Chloroflexota; class Anaerolineae; order Anaerolineales; family UBA11858; genus B10-G9. The sequence goes on from JAWODY010000005.1 coordinate 22,666, forward strand.
CGGTCCGCGAGCTTCCGCAGGAGGACGGTGTCCGCGTCCACCACGTCCCGCCAGTCATCCCCGTGCTGCTTTTCCAGTGATTTTGCATTGCGAACGTAGAAATGCTCCCGGACGTCGAGGGCGCGGTGCAGGGTCCGGGGTTTCAGGTCGCTCAGGAAGCTGTCCGCGATCACGCAGGTGGGCGTTATCCGGTGCTGCGCGAACTGTTTTCCGGCAAAATGGAGTGCAGCCAAAGATCCGAATCCAGATCCTATCACACAGCATTCTTCAATACCCAGTTCCATGAGCAAATGGCAGGCGAAATCCGCCCAATAATTCCAGAGGTTATACTCTTGTTCGTCCAGATATTTGACATCCCGGGTAGACTTCCCTTTTCCGGGATAATCATAGGAAAGAACATGAAATTGACCGCTGAAGTGGTCCAGCTCCTTCGCATAGGCCTCAGAAGAATGCAGATTGTCCGGGAAGATCAGCATCGCGGGGCCCGAGCCTTTCTCTGTATAATAGATGTCTTGTTCAGCGATATTAATCTTGGTCATCGATTTTCTCCTTATGAAAAATATTTTATTATCCCCCATCCCAGGGAAGGGATGGGGGCATGCTCCTTATTCTCGATTGTTTGCTTAGGAGGGCTATCATCGTTACCATATTTCTTTGTCAAGGTGTCCCAACCCCTGTGTTTTCAGATACCGGACCCTTTGATGGCCCTTTACATGGATAAAGGAAGGTGGATTCTCCCAGGAACCTGTATAACGTACCACTCATTTTGCCCAACTTGGATATTTTTCACTCTCAGTCTGGCCCTTTCGGCTAACCTTGTCAATGCTGGAAATCTTCGCCCGCCCTGCGATCTTTCCCCGGTGGATCAGGTAGGTGTAATCGCCGGGTTCAGCTTGTCTGGGTTGGAAGGTGAGGGGTATAAAATGGTCCGCTTGCGAGAGAATATGCGTCACAATACTTTCTTGCTTGTCTTTAGGAATCGTGCGCGTAAAGCTCGACATTGCGTTTTTTCTTCCTTCCCTATGAAGCCCTGGGCTTGAGGATGAGGACAAAAACTGGTCCGGTGGACACAGCTGTCTGTTCTGGCTCATTGTTGGGGGTTTACTCCGGGATCCGGATGACCGGCAGTGTGACTATTTCTAAGGTCACAGGTTGGCCCAATTCCGCGCCTAAGGCAGCAGCGATCTCTTCTACCACATCCTGGTTGATGTCGTGGGTGGAACGTATGGTAACGACCACTGAAAAAGACTCATTTTTTGATAGGTATTCAAAGTCAACCATATTCCAGGGACGGTCAGCCATCTGTTCTTGCAGCACCTCGTGGACGGCTTGCTGTTGGGCAGTATCTTTCACCACGCTGCCTATGATCACACCCAGCGGGATGGTGACCACAATCAATAACAGGGTAAATCCGATGAGTCCCCTGCGCATGCGCTGCCTTGATTCCAGCTGCCAGGTTTGGGGGCGCACCCCCAAGACAATAAATACGAGTACGCCTGCCAGGCTGATGGCTGCGATGTTGGTGATGAAGAGTAGGAAGGCACCGCCCACCACTTCTGGTTTTCCGAAAGAAAGTCCCAGACCCAATACACCCAGAGGAGGCATCAGCGCGGCAGCGATCGCCACACCTGGTAAAGCAGCCCCGACTTCCTTCCGGGCCAGGGCGTACGCCCCCGCCATCCCTGAGGCGAGAGCCACCACCAGATCGAGTAAGGTTGGCTGGATTCGAGATAAGATCTCGTTTGTTAGTTCTTTAAAGGGGGAGAGCAGGCCAGTGAAAACAGCGATTACGACAGCCAGAGCAACGCCTTTGAACACGGCCTCAATCGAAAGGCGTATCATTCTTATATCTCCCAGCACCATCCCCAGGGAAAACCCCATGATGGGTGACATGAGAGGGGCCACCAGCATCGCACCGATGACTACTGCTGAGCTGTCCAACAGCAGTCCCAGGGATGCGATGATGCTGGAGAGGGTGATGAGGACAAAATAGTTGATACCCGGACGAGCGCTGTCACTCATCGTTTCCCGGAGTTCCAGCTGTTCTTCAATATTAAGCCTGGGAAGCAGGCGGAAAAAGTTGTTGATTAATCTCCTAAACCAAACTTGAGTCGGGCCTGTAGAGTGTTTGACGATCACAGCTGTCCTCGGAACCCTGGCAGCGATCTTCTGGGGAATGGATCCGAAGGCAAATTGGTCGAATAAACCTTCATCTGAAGCACCCAGGAGAACCAGATCATACTCTTTGGCTTCTCTGACGATGCCGTCCACTACGCTGTCCGCGACGACGACTTTTTGTTCAGGTGGGCAGCTGAAATCCAGTCCTTCAAGGGTTTTATTGATCAGATACCGGTTTTTCTTCATTCGCTGCGGTGTGGCTCGTCCTTGTTGGACGTATAAGGCTGTGACCTGGGAATCAAAGACTTCGGAAAGCAGCCAGGCAAGGCGGGCAGAGATAGGGGCGTTTGGACCCCCAGAAGTTGGGATGAGAATCTTTTTCGCCTTGGACCACTCCGCTCCTTTGGCAACGGTAACATCACAGGTAGCGTTGCGTATCACGGAGTCTATGATCGGTCCCATGGAAGCACCGGCAGAGCGTGTGTACCCACGCCATCCCAAGACTATTAAGTCCACATTTTCTTCATGGGCAGTGTCAAGGATACCTTCCGCAACATTGTGGGCCACGCGTGTCATGGTCTGAAGGACAAAGTTTTCCTCTTTGGCTTGATTTAACGCTTGCTCCAGAATGACCCGGCCGGCTTCTGCCCGGCGGCGTCCTGCGTCCAGCGGCACCTGATCGGGAACTGTCACGACCTGCAGGGCAAGCACTTCCCCGTTTTGTTGTCGGGCGAGGACACCCGCAAGGCGGATAAGTGCCCCTGCTGTGGCTGGGTTGGCCACGGGGACAAGGATCCGATATCCCAATTCAGCCCGTTCCTCAGGGGGCGGTTTGAAGACCGTCTTGCCTTCTTTGGTCTCAATGTGATGATTTCGGGCATATATGAAATAAATCAGGTATCCAGCTGCTAAGAATGCCGCCCCTAGGGCAAGATATGATGCTCCACTCAAAGGCAATAGAAATATATCTAGAATCAGAACTAACCCCGGCACCCAGGGGTGAAAAGGCAATCTGAATGGACTGGATTCCACCTGTTTATTCAGCAGGAGGGTGAGGTTGATGGCCATAAGGACAAAAAGGTAAAGCGTTCCTGCCATCCGGCTCAGGAAATCTCCGGGCATAGTGACCAGAGGCAGAGTGAGCAGAGTAACCAAAAAGATGGTCCAGATGGGTGTCCCGAAAGCGGGTTGTATGCGCCTGAGAACCGCGGGGAGGTATCCATCTTTGCTCATGGCGAATATCTGTTGGGTTACCAACGTTAAGCTGCCTCGGAACGCAAGGGCCAACCCAAACGCTCCTGTCATCAGGATAAATGGTCTTCCTGCTCCCCCGATCAGACGGGTTCCCAATTGAGCGAGAGGTACTTGCGTCCCGGCAAGTACCTTATCTCCCACCACGCCCACTGCGACAGCTGTGATCGCAGCTGTCAGCACAAAAGCTAGGCCGAGTGTCAACAGCAGGGCTCGGGGTGTGTCTTTCACACGCTTTGCCATTTCCCCCTGTAGACTGCCCACCAGCTCAATGCCGATAAAAGGGACCAGGAGCAAGGGTAACACATGATTCCACTGCACCTGTGTCATTGTATAGTTATCATAATCAATATTTGGGATGGCCAAAAGGATGAATCCAAGCATGATGGCCAAGAATAATAATAAAGCTTGCCCCTGCCGTCTGCCGCGGGTTCCCAGACCATTGTTGGCAGCTGATAATACTACCAGGATTGCTGCCCAGAGCCAGGCGGGAAATCCTAATCTGAGAAAATCAGTTAAGATCGTGGTAATTTGGATGGCAAACATCTTTGCCAACAGAGCACAAACGAGGAGCCCGGCTGTGATCAAAGTCCAGCCGGTGAGGAAAGACAGCCAACCCCCTTGAATTTCATGGATTTGAATATAGGCTCCCCCAACCCGGATTCTTCTTCTATTTCGCTCTACGCTGGATCCGGGGACACTCAAGGCAAGCTCGATATATCCCAGGACATTGGCCAGCAAAAATAAACCCGCCAGCAAGATGATCAAGGGGGATAACGAACCGGCAGCGGCAACTGTGTTGTCCAAGAGAACGAACACAGAAAGGACTAACATCACCCCCAGGCCTCGTGCGACCACCTGCCAGAGCTTCAAACGGCGACTGAAACGGATTTTATTCATAAAAATATTTCCATACCCCAAGCACATTTTATGATCAGGATCTCAACTGACCATAGGGACCCACAACTGATTATAATCTGACCGTGTTTCTACTTCAGTTTAGGGTTTCTGGTTTCCCTTTTTCATCCCGTTTTCTCTTTTCCTGTAGGATATATGTGATCAGCAAGCCGGGAGCGATGAGGATGAAGCTGACCCAGGCTGCGTCGTTTCCATATTGTGCTGTCATCGTCCACCACCCCGGTATAGATAACACGACCGCTGCAGTTGGCATGATCGGGCCTTGAATGGTGGGTAAGATTTGGATCAGATCGTAATCGTGTACGAGCGGGTTGACGGTAAAACTTACCAAGATAAGGATGTCCAAGGGCTGGCTTTTCCCTTTCATCTTCCAGGTGATCAAGACTACGGCAGCGGAAAGAAATAACCAGAGGATCCAATATGTGGTCTTTCCTGGTTTGCTGATCAGGAATAACAAGCGTGGGATGGCACTGGATATCGCTCGATCAAAGAAAGGCCGGGGGGTATACAGCCATTCCGTCAGCCATTGTGGTCTGATCAAAAAGGAAGGTAGGAAAATTAATCCCAGGGACCCTGTAAAGGAAACAGCTTGCGCAGGAATCCGGTGATTTTTCCTGAGATACAGGATCCATTGGTACACCGCATACCCTACCGGGACAATGCCGAGTTGTGGTTTTAAGCAGGTCAAAGCCAGAAAGATTCCTCCAGTGTATGTCGAAGGGTCAAGCTTTTTGCGGTAGCCGTAGAAGCCAAGCAACCCGAAGATGGAGGATTGTCCTCCCGTGAAGTGAGAAAATGTCGGCGCGAAAAGCAGTGTATAGGGTTGGAAACCGGTGATTACCAAGGCTAGGATCACAGGAGCCAATAACCAGATTGCCATGGATAAAGGCCTCGGGAGGAGGCTGAAAACGGCAAATATCCCTACATACGGAAGGGGGTAATAACTGTTTTCCCCGTACACGTCACCGCCCTCGATGAAAGTGGTTCCGATTTTCATGAAGGTTTCATAATCAATCGGCCCCTGGTCGCCTTGAATGATAAAGGCAATATAAGCAAGATAAGGGAGCAGGAGAAGAGATGTGAGCAGGATCCGGAGCACATTTGTAAATTTCAAGTGCTTGAAAAAGGATCTGGATTGTTTCATTTCATCCGCCCCTCTGGCTGGTGACCTCACCTGGGTGCAGTTGGTATGGGCTCAATTTTTGGAAGACCTTTGTGTCATGCAGGTGTACACGTTTCGAAATAGTCGTTGAGTTAGCGCAGCTTGGCTCATCCCTTTCTCTTTGGATGGTCAGAGAAGGTCCTCAAAGTTTATTCCGCGTTCTTCAGCCCGGCGCCCCCAACATTCAAAGGATAAAATCTCCAGTTCAAAAGAGATCGATTCCTCGATGGGGATCACGCGGTGAAAGGAAACCGGGTTCTTGGCAATGGCCCATTCACTCTCCTGAAAATACTCCTCAAAAAGGGAGGCCATCTCTTGATCCAACCGCGGTAGCTGCTCTTCATAAAACCCGACGACAAAAGGCACCAAGCCAAAGTGAAGCTCTCGCTCTTTACGCTCGATCCGGAACAACCCTTTCTAGACACCATGTTTTTCAGGGTTTTATAAGCCTGTTTCGGGTCGATTTCTATCCTGGAGGCGATCTTCTCCGAAGGTTCCATATGGATGCGCATCTCCGCAGCCAGCTCTGCCTCTTAAAGCTTGAGAATTTTTTCCAGTAGCCGTAATTCCCCTCCGCTTTCCGTTTTTGGAAAGCTATTGGGAAGCATATCCAAACTTTGAGCTAATTTGTGATAGATATCGCCTTCCATTTTCAATCCCGCTTTGCATGGCGTCCACAAGCACTGCTGCCTGATATCCAGCGATCATGGACAGCAGACTTAACCCCGGGCTTTCCACCATTTCAATATCCAATCCCCGGGAGGAAGAACGGTCTGGATGGGACATCTTCCAGCGGCGGCCGATCTCCATACCCGCCCTGTTATCCTATCTTAAAGTTTGGTTGATGCCGAGACCTTTTACTCGCATTAAGGTATTAAACCACACTTATGTTTTCAAGGCGCACCGGCTTGTATTTCAGCTAAACACGCTGGGGTGGTCTTTGCCTTCCCGAGGAGCGTTCAGGGCTTTCCGACTGGCGCTAGATAAACCACAAATTCATCTTCCCCATCCAACTCGAGCAGTTCGTCCATTAGATCCTGGTCGTAGGCGCCGATCGCGCAGGTCCCGGCGCTGATGGCTTCTACGGCCAGATACAGATTCTGACAGATATGACCCGCGTCCAGGAGCATATTCTTATGAGCGCGGGTTCCATACCGCCATTCCGCGCGGTAAGGGATACAACTCCAGATGAACACACAGGCGGCGTCTCCCACAAACCGCTGGCCGAGGTTGGCTTCGGTAAGCTGCTGGGGTAAATCTTCTACCGGACCCAGGGAAAGCAGCTGGTGGGAGAGCGGCAGATAGAGGTACAGGCCGAGATTCAGGCTTTCAACGCGGTTGACTGCCAGGTAGGTCTCAAAAGGATGCCGGGCCCCGGCGGATGGTACGGTGCGTTTGGTGGCGTATCCGCGCCTGATCTCCTGCTTCACGCCCTGTGTACAGTACAGCAAAAACGAAAGTTCCGCGAGGGAGAGTGGGTGGCCCGAATATTTACGCCGGCTCTGGTGTTTTTCAACGACGGTGAAAAAATCGGACCTGGAAATCACCTCCGGGTTGGCGGAAGGTAAGGCCAGGATCTCACCATCTCCCGCTTCCTTTTGCAGCGGAGGATAGGGCACGCCTCGCTGTTGGTCGGATGGGCCCTCTGACCCACGTCCAAAATCCGCTTTCATGAAATTCCGTCCACGTTGGATGTCCTGCATGATCCCTCCTGTGTGTTCTGCATAGAGGCTGAGGTTCATTCCAGCTTTGGCTTAAAAGTTTATTTATCTTTAATAAATCCTTGTCAAATCCAATATCCTGACTTAGCTTGGTTGATGCAGAAGTTATGGATTCTGATCGACAAAACATATTGCTAAGATGGATGTTTCCTCTTTCTTTCCTATTACTGTTTCACCATGCAGCTGGATGGCCCCGTTTCTGACGACCCTATAAGCGGGAGAAGAGTTGAAGAATATATGGAAGGCATTTCCATAATACATGATCGTTTTCTGTATACCAAAACCAATTTTGAAGTGCTTGCCCCTGGCTAATCTTCTAAGCAGCAGGCCCGCATCCTCAGCTGGCGGATTGTTTTGTCCGTATATTGAAGAGGACTACCATGATCAGGTTCAGAACAACGGAGCCTACTACCAAATAAGGCATGGTTGACGAAGCAATTCGGACAGCAGCTTGGCCGATCAACCAGGGTACGAACATGCCTCCGATACCTCCACCCACCAGCATCCAACCCGTAACAGCCCCAGTGACTTTTATCCGTTCCCCCGCCAGCAGCAACAAGGTGGGAAAAATAGAAGCGGTGAATAAGCCTGTTCCGATTGTTCCCAGCCAGAGGATGAGATGGGACTGCGGCCAGATAGCGATCAGGCTTAAACTGGCGAGGCTTCCCAGTAAATCTCCGATGAGAATGGTGATTGGCTGGAGGCGGGTAGAGATCCAGATTCCTAACAGACGGCTTACCGTGAAGAATCCCCAGAAAGCAGATGTCAAGAATGCGGAGGTTATCGTGGTCCCTAAACCCATTCGCAAACTGTAAGTGTAGATCCAATTGCCGAAGCCAAATTCTGCACCGACGGCGAAGAGGAAGGCCAGCACCAGCAAAACGACGGGCAGGAAGGCAGTACCGTCCTCCCCTTTTTTGACGGTTTTCTCCTGAGGATGTGTGCTTGGTAGTTTCCAAAACCAAACGGCCAGCGGCAAACAAAGTACCGCAGAGATCCAATAACCCCATTGGATTCCCCCGGTCAGGGATAGAAATCCCGCCAGAATCAGGGGGGCGAATGCTGAACCCAGCCCGAAGAAAAAATGCAAACCGTTCATATACGGACCGGCGTCTTTCCCATGCAGCCAGAGAAGCAGCGTGTTGCAGCCCACATCATTTGCGCCCTGGGCCAGACCAAGGACGAATTGGACCAGCAGCAACCACCAGAGTTGGACCAGAATAGGGATCAGAGCGCCGCTGGAAGCGATCACAAGCAGGGTCAGAGCCATCAACCGGTGACCCGGAACCCGGTCATACGCTCGACCGCCAAAAAAGGAACCCAGCAGATACCCCAGGGAACCAAAGACGAAAAACAGGCTGATCTGGTCCAGGGAGCTGGCGGTGTTTTCAGCCAGAAAAGGCAGGGCCGGTCCTCCCAAGGCAGTGAACAGGCCCATGATAAGTTCGGATAGGAAATAGCTTGTGCTAGCGGTTTTCTTAGGGATTTTGGCAAAAGTGGCTGTCATGGTCATCGGATACTATCACAACTTTTTATCCCGGTTTGGAAGGGGCTCGATGTTATGGAACCAAGCTTATGCATTCTAGCATACTGTCAGCAACCCGTTTTTGATGTTCGACCAAGCTAAGCAAGATCACCGACTACATCGCATAAAAACTGCTTTCCAAGCAGACCTGCAATGCAGCAGGGTTGCTCGGTTTCGATTCTGTCTATTCATACCCAGCTGGTGTCAGGGTCTTTTCTTCGATGGTGCACGGCTCAATGTAGAACCAGTTCTGGTCTCATGTTCCGTTTCTGTCAGATGACGATGCATGCTTAGCAGGTTCTGGGGCAATGCTTGAAAATCGAAGAACCGGGCTTCGAGTATTTCCTGATCTTGGAGTTTGAATGAGTGCTTGCCTTTGTCACCTTTCAACTTTGAGCGAAAGTATACCTATATTCGCATATGGAAGCCGCTAATGACCTCGATCAATTCAATATGCGAAATCTCTAATCCAGTTTCTTCAAACACTTCGCGAGAGAAGGCTTCTTCCAGTGTTTCAGCTTTTTCTACGATTCCCCCGGGCAACCCCCAACCATCAGGGACCCAGTGACGATGGCGTAAAAGTAAAAAGCGGCCGTTTTCATCATAAACAAAGCCGGTAACGCTGACCATGAATGTAGGATTGAAGAGCCATAATAGCTGCCATTGTATTGATGGGCTGAATCTGCACCAAATTTGGAAAATTAGATCTAGGAATGTTATTAAAACACTCAGCTATCGCGGGGGTAAGCCTGTGGTGGTCCACCAGGTTCCAATTTTTACCTGATGACTGTTTAACACCGCCGCATGGTCAGCGACCTTCATTCTCGTTTTCTTGCAGCCACCGATCGCAGTAGCCAATCCAAAGCCTTTCATGATCTTCAGGTTCAATGATGTGATCTTCAAGGTCTGCAATGGTGTGTATTCCCAGGGTTGGACCTGTCCGATGAATGTGTTTGTAAAGCGCTGTGGAACCTTCTATGAAGTCCAAATCGATTATCCGTGTTTTGATCTGTTTTTCTCCCCGTTCAAAGGCTGCGTATGTCCTGGCGTGGCCATCGATCAGGCTAAATTCCTGGTCAATCCTGGTAACGAGCACAGGGGGGAGTTCCGATTGATTGCCGTTTTGCCAGGCACTCCTCACGCTATCTAATTTAGCTTGATTGATATACCAGTTATTTGGCTTCAGCGACAGGATATTTACTCGTTGGACAGCACCTTTTTGTTTCATTTTTTTAATTGTTTTGATGGAGATAATTTTAACACAAATCGATATATGCTTACCTCAGAAAACACATCATCCAATTGTTTTCTTTCGCTCTCTAATGTATCTTCATACCCCGGTTAAAATCGGGTAGCGTGAGGGTCACTTTTTTGGTTTACGGTGTGAATTTTCCCGCCGTAATTATCCAGGACCGCAGCCTGGTTCCAGTATTTTGTATTCCTCCGGTGATATTTTTTAATGGTCAAAAATCCAGTGGAACCATCTTCCCTGGATTTTGCTCAATAATTTTTGGAGATTGATGCGCGCACCTAGTGTAGCATGGTCTCTTAATATAAAAAGTCTTAAAATAGTCTGTAACTTGTAATTTTCTCATCGTTTATAGCCTGTCTGTAGATATCTCACCTGCTGTTTTGAGGGTTTCCCGGGCCTGGTGCATCTGCTCATAGGTTGGGGACCATATTCCGGAAAGGATAGTTTTCGCTGCATAATGAAAATAATTTATATCGCCCTCCATTTATAGGCGCTACGGTTTAAGAAATGTAATCTCCTCGCTCATGGACATTTGGATTTCATCATTTTCGTCTTTGAAAAATATCGCATACACCCCCGGAAAATCATCCCTTGGTAAATAATTTGCCCTTAAACCCCACTCTCTATTGCAAGCATGTTCTCCCGCGGGGATATGCTTGCTGCCTTCACCGCAATCCGTAAACCATCTTTTAAAATCCTCTCCGCTGTAAGAACATTCTTCCCAATAGGAATAACATTGATTGAGGTCACCAAAAGCGATGATTTCAACTGGAAACCGGTTCGGGTTATATACATCATAAGTGAATTCCCAGAGCCAAATACCCTCCTCAATTTGGATGGGAGGCGCTGGATTGGGCTCAAAAGAGACGATCAAATCTTTGGTTTCAGGATTAGGGGTGGGCTCTAGGACCTTTATTTCAACAGAAAAATCTCCATTGTGTAGCGTGCATACACCGGGGGATGTGGCCTCATAATATATCGGATAACGTTCTGGTCCTCGAAAGGATCCATTTGATATATACCCCATGATCCAATCTGGCTCACACACAAGATCTTCCAAAGGATAGTCTTCATCATCCAGAAAAATGAATAATCTTTCACCCAATCTGTAGGTGAATTTTTGGCCTGCCGTTTCCAGGGTGATATCTGCCATCTCTTTATATCTTTGGACTTCAGCAGTGATCTGTTCTGGGCTCATCGTGATCGCACCGCTGTCATCATGCTCCGGAGTGATGGTTACATGGGCAGGGGTTGACGATTGAGAAAGAATCGGACTGGGGAGTGGAAGTCGGGGAGAGGTGGATGGTTTCCTTGAGTTTTCTGAGTGACGCAGATCCTGGGTTTCATCAGCAGCTTCCATGGTCTCATTTGGGACTGCATGAGAGACAGGAGAACAGCAGGAAACGATGAAAATTGGGAAAAACATCAGCCATATTATCAAATTCGGTCTCTGTCGTTGTCCATTACCTTTTATAAAAGAGTACCCAGTCACCATCTGGATGTGGTTAAAGAGGATTAGATCGACATCATGTTCCGGCTCAGCTGTCGCCGGGCTGGCAATTATTGATAATTAAATTGTAAACTATGGTCCACAAGAATTTCACCGTTGTCCCCCGCTAGTAGTCCGTGTTGTGTATTACGGAGCATCAAGATTGATCCATTTGGTGAGAAACCGGCGGTTCCTGCTGATAGATATCATTGAGCCCTGACCTGGGTCAGGGCTTCGCGACGCGTAATCAATCAGCAAAAAGCTGGAACCACCTGATGCAGGGCTAGTGAAATCGCTACTCTGACCATCACCCATAACTTTCATCATGGTTGGAGGACATTTCCCATTTGATTTTACCAGTAAGCATGGGGAGAAAAAGTCTCAAGACGTTGTTACGTAGTGGTTGATAGGTATTTCCCCCGCAGCTGGTTCTGAACGGGCCTGTCTGCCCGGTGTTCCTCTATCAAAAAGCATTCCTGACCTTTTCAGCAATTTTGCGATACCGGTCATAGACAGGGTGGTCTTCATAATATCCTACGATGGGGATGATTTTTTCTTTCCGTAAGGTGTTTACTCCCCGCAGGAGAGCTTTGGAAAGCTTGAAAACACTACCTGTAGATGTGCTTCCGCTGTGGATGATGAATACAGTAAACTTATCATCCACAATCAGCGGTTTAGAATCTTTGATGATATTCAGCCATAGGCTGTACTCGACCGGATATCTTATGTCTTCGTTGAATCCCCCGTGGGACAGCAGCGTTTTCCTCCTCACGAATGTGTTTTCATGGGACACGAAATTAGTGATCGTCAGCGCTTTTGCAGGGTGCATTTTCATTGGCAGGGTATTGGGGAGAAAGATCTTTTTCCCCTTGAATTCCACGATGAGCTTGCCGGTCAGCCAGACCAACTTGGGATTTTCCATGAAATAAGCGGCCACTTTTTCCAGCGAATTGTTTTTCGCATAGTAGACGTCTGAATGCAGATAATGGAGTAACTCACCGGATGCTTCTTGGGTAGCTGTGTTCAATGCTTTTGCCACCCCCTCCGGTGGAGAGTGGATCAATTTTATGGGATATTTCGATTCGTTATGGGCAATGTAATCCTCAATGATCTTCAGAGTGCTGTCCGTTGAATACGAATCGTTGATGATGTGTTCAATGTACTGGTAGGTTTGATTCTGGACGCTGGCCAGCGCTTTGGGGAGATATTCCTCGCAGTTGAAAGTGCAGGTCATGATGGAGATCAAAGGGTATTTTGAGGTTTGGATCATTTGCATATTATATTACTCATCTGATGCCGGATTAGGTCCTGATGTTTGTCTCCGAGTTATCTAAATGGTCAAAAATCAGCCGCTTCATTACGCCGCCAGGCGGCTATGTCCAGCGGGGGATTTGCGTGATCCCTAGTCAATTACAATCTCATTTCTTCCACAATCGACACATCTATATTCATAGAAAAGAACTCGACCTGCACATCTGGGACAAATACAGCGGTCTTTTTGGTATTGGAGATATTGTTCTTCACCTAATACAAGCAGCTTAGGAAATATCCTTGTTATTTCATGACGATAGGCAAACTTTGGATCATCCACATGCGTTTCAAGCAGTTTTTTGTAAATAAGCTTGCAGGGAAACTCAGCACAATAGATGCAGTAATCCATGTTATGAGTCTCATAGCAGCAACTCCGAATCTCGCATGACCACTTGCTGATCCGTTTCTGGTTCTCATCCTCCGAGGGGCATCCAAAACAGGATTTACCAAATGACGGGCAAGCACCACAGAACACGCCGCACGGGGCTAGTTCATCAATCCGGGCATTCGCTGCCATATTTATCCCTGTAATAATCGAAATTTGGCATAATGGGAGGGTTCAGGCGCGCTGTGAAACGCAGCGGAGGAAAGCCGCTTGTAACCCATTATCATCTGCTCTCTGACTTTTGTATTAGCCAATGCAGTGCTTCAGCGATCTCGACCACCTTGTGGCAATCAACAATCTCAAGGTTGTCCTTGGGGGTATGGGTAATGTCCTGGCTGTCGATATGCTCAAGAAACCATTGTGACGATACAGCTATAGCGGGACATCCATATTGGATGAAAATGCTGTGGTCTCCTTGAGGCCACAGCATTCCCTCTGTGATTCCATCAAATCTTGCTAATATTTCATTGGACTTTGTTTTGATAGCTTCAGGAACGTCAAAGAAAGAAAAAGCTGATTTACCTTCTTTGTACCCTGCACCATCAATGTTTATATTCAGGAGGATGTTGTCAAAACGCCCTTGATTCTTTCTGATGTAATCCATTTGTCCGGGTGCAGCATAATAATCTTCGCCGTTGAACGCCACAATTTCGAGCACTCGATCACCATCATATTCTTTGAGGAGTTCAGCCAAAATTAATAAGGTGACAACTCCTGTTGCATTGTCAATTGCTCCCGGTGAACCTTTCTTCGCGTCAATATGGGTTGTAAGCACAATCCGCTCATGCATGTTTTTCCCTTTTCGAGCAACAACATTATAGGACTTTGCGGGAATCCGGGTTGAACGAGATTGCAGCATCGCGGGCATTCCGGTGTAGGACAGGAGTTTTTCCCCTTCCTCCTCTGTCATATACACAGAAGGAATGTCAAAATCGCCGTCCTCAATCAGTGGGAAAGGATAGCTGCCTCCTGCCAGGGCAGCATTTCTGCTGGTTGCGGAGATAATGACCGCAGGTTGGATTTGTTCAAGGAGAGCGATGATTCTTTGATGCTCTTCCGGGTTATAGAACACGAAGTTTTTCGGCATGAGCTGCTCTTTAGCAATATCATTGTGGAGGAGAAGAATTTTGCCGCTTATGTCCTTACGTTCGAGTTCCTCAAGACAGGAGACACTTATCAACGGGGCTTGAACAGAACATCCAAGAGAGTAGGGGCTGGCCAGGACGTTAAAACTTTGATCCGCGACCTGTAGCGCTGCTCCACCATCTTCCCAGTCAATCACATCCAATTCAGATATCTCTGTCTGCCAGCCCGATGAGGATAATTCCTTTTCAAAATAACTCGTTGCCCGTCTGTTACCCTCACTGCCCACACTTCGTTCTGGGATTTCTTCGCACAGCATTTTCAAATCTGACGCACATTTCTGATAGAGTTTGTCATTTTCCACCCTGTTCTCTCCTATTAAACTTAATATTAAAGTTCAATTTCTGCTGGTTTGGTGATTCTGGTTCAGTAGTCCTGGGAGCTAAAATAGCCCCGAATCACGGCTGTCCTCCGCCGCCGCACAGCTGGGACTGGAGTTATGCAGGAGCGCAGATAACTGCAAGGTCTGGTATACAGGCTCAGGCACATACGGGGAGGTGAGGTTTTTATGCATTATTATTCCAGGGCAAGCAGCCGGAAAGTTCAATCTCCAATGTGAAGCTGAGAAAGGTGCGTATCAACACAATGATGGTTAGAACCCCGACTGTTTCGAACGTCAAGTCGACTGCCACGGTGTGAATGATATCTGCTGCAACGAGAAACTCCAAGCCGAGCAGGATCCCCTGTCCCAGGCGCTGGCGGACCTGATCAAATACCAGATGTCTTTTATCCAGGTGTATTAACTGTATAGCGCCAAAAATAATTGCGTAGATGCCAAGGGAGAGGATTATGATAGTCCCTATTAGCTCCAAAGTTGCTGAAGCCCAAACTGCGATTGGTTTTATTGACTCAATCATCATGACTCCATTTTGGTCTGCATGTAAATAAATAAACTCACCTGTCTCTGGGGTCAGGTTTTATAGATTATATATCAAGAAACGTCATGATGAGAAGGAGTCAGACATTAAGACTGCCCGGATCCCAGGTGGAGGACGCTGCCGGCCGATTACCTGCATCCACTGGAGGCAAGCCCTGAATCCCTCTTTCAAGCGGTTCTATGACCTCGGTGATCAAAAATATATCGAGACTGACAGAGAGGGGAAAATCCACCCGACCAAACAGCGCTTTTTCGGAGTTCCCTGGGCCGTTTTCTCAAGCTCCATTCATCTGGATAAGAAGACAATCACGGTTCTTCCTTCCCTGGAAATCGTCATATAATCTATTTTTTTCCGGGAAAGCAAATAGTCATCATTTCCTGACTGGGGGTAATACAGCCTGCATGGTGTTGGTGTTCACGGGTTACCTCTTTTCTGAGGTGATCCAAACCTGAACTTGTAAAGTTCTGATTCTGGTCAGGCCGATATTGGTAGATTCCATTTGGGGGCTTGTCGAAGGCATGGGTGATCCGGAAAGCGACCTCCAGCGCAGTGCGTATTTTTCGTGCTTGATGGCGGTGATCGTTTGTCTGGTGATCGCCAATGGAGCGGAAGATCCCTTGATGAAATGGGTGGGAGGGGGGGATCCGGTAGTCTTTTAACGGATTGAGGGGGAGGGCAACCGGGTCTGATAAATTTGTAATGCATTTCAATGCTGAAAATCACTTTATCGGCCAGGAAGTGAGTTTCTTCACTTTTCAGGGTACAAAAATATACCGAATCATCTTATAATAGCTGAGTATGTGAAAAAGTTTACAAGCAGGCCTCATGTCAACCGCTGTATATTTGAAACCATAAGCACGCTGTTCCCACAATCAACCGTAGAGTTTTTCCCTGGTTAGTTACCACGCAAAAGGTGTTCATCTATGAAAGGAAAAATTTCCAGTATTATCAAGAAATATGATCAGGATGGAGGCAGGCTGCTGGATATGCTGCTGGATATCCAAGGTGAGTTCTCCTGCATCCCCGAGGAAGCTGTTGGGGTGCTGGCCGAAGAGCTCGAGATGTCAGAGGTTAATATCGAAGAGACTGTTTCCTTTTACCATTTCTTCACCCGGGAGCCTGCGGGCAAATACGCCGTTTACCTCAACAATAGTCCGGTTTCTTTCATGTATGGTCGAGCCGAGGTTGCCGAAACCTTCGAGAAGGAAGTAGGCGTGTCCTTCAATGAGGTCACCGAAGATGGTCTGATCGGCCTCTGGGAAACGGCTGACATTGGCATGAACGATCAGGAACCGGCAGCCATCATCAATGATACCCTGTTCACCGAACTTACGCCCGCCAAGGTCAAGAAAATTGTCCGGGCCATGAAGGAGGGCAAGGAGATCGAGGAGATCGCTGAGGATGTCGCGGAGGCGATGTACAACCGGGACGGCCTGCAGACGATGGTCAAGAATAACCTGCACGCCAAGGGGACCGTGCTTTTTTCCGAAGTTGAGTTGGGGAAGGCTTTGAAAAAAGCCGTTGAATTAACTCCTGAAGAGATTGTGGAAGAGATCAAAGACTCCAATCTCCGCGGACGGGGCGGCGCCGGCTTTCCCACCGGCTTGAAATGGGATTTTTGCCGCCGTTCCCAGGGTGAAAGGGTGTATTTGATTTGCAACGCGGACGAGGGAGAGCCGGGAACCTTCAAAGATCGGGTGATCATGACCCAGCTTCCCGAACAGCTTTTTGAAAGCATGGCCATCGCCGCCTATGCCCTGGAGGCTCAGGAAGGATTTGTCTACCTGCGGTACGAATACAGCTACATGAAGGATTATCTGGAAGGTGTTCTGCAAAAGATGCGGGATGACAATTTACTGGGGAAGAACATCCTCGGGAAAGAAGGTTTTGACTTTGATATCCGAATTCAGCTCGGGGCTGGATCTTATGTTTGCGGCGCAGAATCGGCCTTGATTGAATCCTTGGAAGGCAAACGCGGAGAACCCAGAAACCGCCCGCCTTTCCCGGTCCAGCGGGGATACCAGGATTATCCCACTGTGGTCAACAATGTGGAAACCCTGGCCAAGGTGGCCCCGATTATGATCCGGGGGGCAGACTGGTTCAAATCCATCGGGACCAAAGAATCCGCTGGCACAAAGCTGCTGAGCATTTCGGGCGATTGTCAGGAACCGGGTGTGTATGAAATGGAATGGGGGATGACGATCAGGGAAATGCTGGAGATGGTTGGAGCGCCTGATACCCAGGCGGTGATCGTGGGCGGTCCTTCGGGCGTGTGCATCGATCCCACCCACTTCGGACGCAGTGTGGCCTTCGAGGATCTTGCCACCGGGGGATCAATGATCCTGGTCGGCGAGCAGCGTGATCTCCTGGAAGAATTCATCCTGCCCTTTACCAACTTCTTCATCGAAGAATCCTGCGGCTCCTGCACACCCTGCCGGGATCTGACCGTGATCCTGCGAGATAAGCTGCTAAAAATCCTGAACGGCAACGGCTCGCAAAAGGATATTGATGAGCTGTACGAATGGGGCCAGATGGGTAAGGATGCCAACCGGTGCGGACTGGGACAGACCTCCGCGAACCCCATCCTGACCACCATAGAGAATTTCAGAAACCTTTACGAAGAACGGGTACAGACCGATGAGGACTACGTATCGACCTTTGACTTTGAGAAGGCGGTTGCGGATTCCTGCGAAGCGGTCGGCAGAGTCCCGAATATTCCCTCCCACTAAGCCTAACCAAAAAAAGTGGACATGATATGAAAAAAAATGGAAAACTATACTTTGAAATCGATGGCAAGCCGTGCTACGCAGAAGAAGGGCAGTCGATCATAGATGCTGCCAAGGAAAACGGGGTCTTCATCCCTTCCCTCTGTCACCTGGAAGGCGTAAAACCGGCCGGCTCCTGCCGGATCTGCAATGTGAAGGTGGACGGCCGCAACATGACGGCCTGCACCACGCCAGTGGAAGACGGCATGATCGTCGAGAATGACATTCCCGAACTCACGGAGCTTCGGAAAGCGATCGTGGAGACGTTGTTTGTCTCCGGAAATCACCACTGCCCGACCTGTGAGAAGAGCGGCAACTGCGAGCTACAGGCCCTGGCCTACCGTTTTCAGTTGTTGGTGCCCCGCTTTCCCTATAAATTCCCTGAAAAGGGCGTCAACCCCCGCTCGGATCAAATTTACCATGACCGCAACCGCTGCATCCTGTGCAAGCGCTGCATTCGAACAGTGACCAAGGATGGGAAGCATGTCTTTGCTTACCATGGTCGGGGCGGTGAGCATCTGCACGTGGCAATTGACGAAGAACTGGCTTCCCAGCTGACGGACGAGGAAGTCCTGGAGGCCATGGAAAACTGCCCAGTGGGCGCTATCCTCAAGAAAGAACGCGGTTTTGAGGTGCCAATCGGGGAGCGTAAATACGATCACCAGCCCATTGGCAGCGAGATTGAAAACTAATTGACCAGACAGGACGAAAACTATGAGTAAACCAATTGTCGCAACCACTTCTCTGGCAGGATGCTTTGGCTGCCATATGTCTTTCCTGGATATCGACGAAAGGATATTGGAGTTGATTGATCTGGTGGAGTTTCATAAGTCCCCGATCAACGATATCAAGGAGTTTACCAAGCAGTGTGATATCGGATTGATTGAAGGCGGATGTGCCAACAGTGAAAACATCGAGGTCTTGAGAGACTTCCGGGAACACTGTGATATCCTCGTTTCCCTGGGGGAATGTGCCATTATGGGTGGCCTGCCTTCCCTCCGCAACGGCATCCCTGTTAAAGAATGCATTCATGAAGCCTATCTCGACGGCCCTACCGTGGGGTCCAACACCCAGAAAGTGCTGCCTAACGACGATGAACTGCCTATGATTCTGGATCGGGTTTATCCCTGCCATGAGGTGGTCAAGATCGATTATTACCTTCCGGGCTGTCCGCCCCGGGCTGATCTGATCTGGAATGCTGTCGTGGCCTTGGTCACCGGGGATGAGATGGAACTGCCCTACGAACTGGTGAAATTTGATTAATCAAAGGATACAGATATGTCACAGAAAGTTACCATAGAACCTGTCACCAGAGTTGAGGGTCACGGAAAGGTGACCATTCATCTGGATGATCAGGATCAAGTTGCTCGATCCCGGTTTCACATTGTTGAGTTCAGGGGCTTTGAACGTTTCGTCCAGGGCCGGCCTTATTGGGAAGCCCCCGTGCTGGTTCAGAGGTTGTGCGGGATTTGTCCCGTAAGCCACCATCTGGCAGCTGCCAAAGCCCTCGATGTGATGGTTGGAGCCGGAACCGGTGAGGGATTGACCCCCACCGGGGAGAAGATGCGCCGCTTGATGCATTACGGCCAGATTTTCCAGTCTCACGCCCTGCACTTCTTCCACCTGGCCTCCCCGGATCTGCTCTTTGGTGTGGATGCAGACCCGGCGGTCCGGAACGTGATCGGTTTAGTCATGGAGAACAAGGACCTGGCTGTCCAGGGCGTGATGATGAGGAAATTTGGGCAGGAAATCATCCGGGCCACTGCCGGGAAGAAAATCCACGGGACAGGAGCTATCCCGGGCGGGATCAATAAGCACCTCAGCCCGGAGGATAAGGAAGCCTTCCTGCACGGCGAGGACCCCATGAACATCGATAAGATGATCGAGTGGTCGCAGGGTATCGTCGATTTCTTTAAAGGGTATTATCAGGAAAATCAAGACTTTATCGATGACTTTGCCAAGTTTCCCTCTAACCACCTAAGTTTGGTCCGGAAAGACGGCGCACTGGACCTGTATCATGGGGTGATCAGAGCGGTGGATGCTGACGGAAACAAGGTCGTGGACGACGTTGATTCTCAGGATTACGAGCAGGTGATTGAGGAAGAAGTACGCTCCTGGAGCTACATGAAGTTCCCCTACATCAAATCCCTGGGGCCGGAGAAGGGCTGGTACCGGGTGGGACCGCTGGCCCGGTTGAATACCTGTGATTTCATTCCCACTCCGCTGGCTCAAGAAGAATACGAGCAGTTCAAAGCGCTGACCCACGGGAAGCCCAACAACCACTGTCTGCACTATCACTATGCCCGCTTGATTGAGATCCTACACTCGGCCGAGATGATGAAAGAACTGCTGCTCGATCCTGATCTGATGAAGGGCGAACTGGTCACCAAGGGAGAGAAGGCCTACAAAGGCATCGGCCTGCTGGAAGCTCCCCGGGGAACCCTGTTCCACCACTATGAGATCAACGATGACGATCAGATCACCAAAGCCAACCTGATCGTTTCCACGACTAACAACAACCAGCCCATGAACGAATCGGTCAACAGTGTGGCGCACTCCTGGATGGATGGGAAGACGGAGATCACCGAGCCCATGATGAATGCTGTGGAAGTGGCAATCAGGGCTTATGATCCCTGTTTGAGCTGTGCCACTCATGCTCTGGGTCAGATGCCCTTGGAACTGTCTTTGTACGATGCCCAGGATCAGCTGATCGATAGGAAAAGGACCTGAACGATTTTATGCAGATTTTGGTCTACGGCTACGGCAATCCGGGGAGGCAGGATGATGGGTTGGGCGTAGCCCTGGTGGAAAGGCTGGAAACCTGGGCGTTGGAAAGTCAGCTCACGGGGGTCAGCTTCGAGAATAATTACCAGTTGAACATCGAGGATGCAGTAGCAATCTCGGACAAAGATGTAGTGATCTTTGTGGATGCGTCCCGAGAGGATATTGATGATTTCTGCCTCACCGAGGTGGATGGCAGCGGGAAACTTTCCTTCACCACCCATGCCGCTTCACCGGACTACATTGTCAAACTTTGCCGGGAGCTCTTTGATTACCAGCCCCGGGCGCTGTTGCTGCACATCAAAGGGTATGAGTGGGATCTGAAAGAGGGGATAACGGAACCGGCCCGGGATAATCTGGAAAAGGCCGAGCTTTATTTGAAAAGCATCCTGGAAGATCCCCAACCGGCCCTGGCCTCGCAAGAACAACTGAAGACATGTTGAATAAGGAGGAAAAAATATCGTGGATCTCTCCGTAACCTATATGGGGTTGGAACTTGAAAATCCGATAATCGTCAGCAGTTCCCAGCTGACAAGCAAGCTGAAAACCGTCAAAAAGGCTGCTGAACATGGGGCAGGGGCGGTTGTCTTGAAATCTCTGTTTGAAGAGCAGCTGCTTGCGGATACTGATCGCTTGCTGGATCAGGATGAGCAGTATTTCTGGTTTCCCGAGGCCGTTGATTTCATCAATTCCCATGCCAAAGAGCAGGGGCTAGATGAGTATGTGACCTTGATCGAGGGTTCGAAAAGCCAGACCTCGGTTCCCATTATCGGCAGCATTAACTGCAACACCGCGCATGAGTGGCCCCGGTTCGCCTCCGCTTTGGAAGAGGCAGGCATCGATGGCCTGGAGTTGAACATTTCCATCAGGCCCTTTGACCCTGAGCTCACCAGCCAGGAAATCGAGGACAGGTATGTCGAGATCGTCACCGAGGTCAAACAATATGTCCAGGTGCCGGTGGCCGTGAAGCTTGGCCCGATGTTTACCAATCCTTACCGCCTGGTACAGCAGCTGGAAAGGGCCGGCGCTGATGCCTTGGTGCTTTTCAATCGGTTTTTCCAGCCGGATATTGACATCGAAAAAGAACGGATAGTCCGGGGCAATAAATTCAGCAGCCCGGAGGAGATGACCGAGCCCCTGCGGTGGGTTTCGCTGCTTTCCAACCGGGTCAGCTGTGATCTGGCAGGTAACACGGGGATCCACACGGCCGAGGGGGTTGTCAAACACCTGCTGGCCGGTGCGGATGCGGTTCAGGTTTGCACCACCCTCTGTAAAAACGGCCTGGATTACCTGGAAACCTTGATCTCTGACCTGGCAAGTTGGGGTCAGGAGCAGCATTACTCTTCGATTGGTCAATTCCAGGGAAAGTTAAGCAGAGACTCTGAAAATCAAGCTGCCTTTGAACGGGTTCAATACATGAAGAAGACCCTCACGGAAGTCTGAGGTCAAGCGTCACCTACTCCAAAACGCGTGTTTTATCGTAGGCAGGGTTGTAGTCTTCGGGCACCATCCCGTTTTCTCCAACCCTGTAACCTTTTGAGTTGTATCCGGTGGAGCGGATGTTCTGTCCTTCACAGGCGCTGATCCCGACCCACTTGCAGTTCGCCTTGCAGTGCTGTAGGCCGTTGATTTGAACTCCCCAGCATTCGTCTTCAGAGAGGATGGATGTATCTATTTTTCGCATAACTTTCCACCTTTGTGATCAATTCAAACCTGGTCCTTACAGCCAACCTCACAGCTAATGAGGGTTTTTTCTTTTCAAGGTAGCAGGGGTCGTCTGATGAGCAGGGCCAGCATCAACCCCCTGGTTCCTAGGGTTGTTCACTCCGTTCCCGGCTGATGTGAAACTGAGCCGTAGCGCTGGGTAGGCAGTACCGCCCCGCGGAACAAGTATACCAAAAAAGTCAAAGGGCCGCGATGCAACGAGCACCGCGGTCGGTCCACGGTGTGCATTGCGAAGTAACCAGACGGACTCATTTGGTGAGGTGAAGCGGGATTAGCGATCATCACAATAAAGACTACCAGTATTTTGGGTCATTAAGTGAATCAGCGCATTTCACTTTTCCGCTCGTGTTTTCGATGATTCCTGGTTTTAGCTCCTTCACCATCCAGGCACCGGCATGTTCTTGTGGTATTGGAAAAGGAGCTTCAAAGCCCTCTTTTCCAGCAGGTATAAAGCCAAATTTTGGATAGTAATTGGGATGACCCAGCACAAAAACAAGATCAAATTCCATTTCCTTAAGCTGTTTTATGCCTTCGTTGACCAGAAGGCCTCCGATACCCAGGTTTTGATAAGCAGGCATTACCGCCAGAGGAGCAAGGATGGATGCAGAAACATCCTGGACGGAATTCATAATTTGAACTTTCGTAAAAAGGATATAGCCAACAATAAGGTCCTCAGCGAAAGCAACAAGAGATAAGAAAGGTTTAGCGGTTGGATCTGCTAACGAATCTAAAACCAGATTCGCATTTTCTTTTTCTTCCTGTTGCGATTCATTAAAGGCAGCACTGACAGTATCACTGATTGGTTGTAAATCGGAATGTATTGATCTTCGAATTTGAACTTGCATAATATGAATTATCTCATCTCTTAGGAAAAAGTTTTGCGGAACATCCTGGAAGGGCTCATGCCTTGGGGCTTGCTCCTGATGGTGGATTTACCCATACTTATTTGGCTTAAAATACCGCGTTCTCGCCGCCGCATGGGCGTTTTTTGCCCAATCCCAAGCAGCGGGGGTTAGAAACAAACGCGAAATTATGTGCTTTATGGCTGAATATTTGGCCATTTAAGAATAAGTATGAATAATAGTAGAGAAAGGTTTATTAGGATGCCAACCAATCCTTGATCAGGTAGCTGCTCCAATTTCCCATTCCATAGGATTAAATAAGCCAAAGAAGAAAACGCGATCGCGAAAATAAATATTGCGAGCCACCATGTTTGCTTGAGGAATAATCCAGTACCAGCAAACATAAAAACAATGACAGATATTAATATAAAAGCGCTGGCAATCAACCTGATCTTATCTCCATTCAGTAAGCTTGAAAAAACCCAAGAATCCTCTGGCCACATTAGACATGGTTGGAATTCGAAGAGTTTTTAACTATGGCCAAAATATAGCAGATGAACAAATCCATGAAGCCATAAGAAAACACCAACTATGATCATAACCACGGGAATCTCCTTTACTTGTTTCTCTAAATTTGTTTATAGGTTCCCAACGTAAAAGCCCACTTGCTGCTGGTTTGGCAAACGCTGATAATTTGATTGTAAACAATTAAACACGCAAAATCGCCGAAGTCCCCCGCCGTACGGTCTGAGACTAGTCCGCGGTGTGCATTGCGAAGCATCCAGACGGACCCTTTTGGTGAGGTGCAGCGGGGGTTACTAGAATGTGATTACGATGAGGCGTGGCAGGCATGTGATACCCTTCATGTGACGAATGAGCTGGGAGCGCATACCTGGGACTCGAGCGTCTGGGTCAGCCGATCGCACCTATGGGACACTCATAGCTGCCACCTGAGTGGGGCGCCCAGCAGATTTCAAGTCTGGGACTCCACGTCTGAGTGGATGAACCTGTATCGGTAGATGTAACTCTTACTCTGTACACAAACTACTTGTGACCCAAAAATCCACGCCCCATCGACAACCTCATAAGGAGTTTTTCATGAACCCATCCCCTGGGATAGAGATATGCCCGCCCTACCTGACCTCTGGATGGGGAGCTAGGGGGGAGATCAAAGCGGAGGGCTTAATGGTTCAGGGGGTGAGGTTCAAAGTCACTTCAGCGGTAAGTACAGATATCAGAATGGAACTTAAGGTCCCGATCAGGACATATTCAGCAAACGCTTTTCTGTCCATCTCCTTGAACCTGGCGAACGCTTTAGCTGCCAGGATAAATCCGAAGATGGCGTATTGATTGGTGATGATGGCAATGAACGCGAAGGAGCGTTCCAGCGCGCCAATGACCCTCCCAGCCCGGTAATCTTCCGTGGGTGAAGCATGTGAGATGACACTTGCTGCTTCCGGCAGGCCAGAAGGAGGGGAAGGCTTGTCCGCTGAGAGGTCCAACCTTTCCAGGAACCAGCGAATGATGAGGTTGGATTCGTTTAACAGAAAGAGGATGCTGCTCAGGTAGATCATCACCGTCGATCCGGACCCGAAACCCAGGCTACCCAGGATGGTGTACGAGGTGAGGATCCCAGCGGCATTGGAGGCCAGGGAGTTGAACTGGAGATCAGGAAGAGAGGCAGCAAAATAGCCATAGAGGATGGAGCCGGCAGCAAGCGTAAAAAGACGCCAGGTTTTCAAGCGCTTCCCCTGGGTTTCCCGCCAGAAGCTGAACGCGGTCAGCAGGACAATTCCCAACACCAATAAGGCCCAGGACCGGTTCCACTGGAAGAATAAAAGGCCCAGAATCTGGACCGCCAGATAATACACGCCCTGGTTTCTACCCATCTTCTGATCATCAAAGATGTAGGGGAATCTGGCTGCCATCATGATGCTGATCAAGAAATAATAAGCTGTATTCATGGCTGTTTGACCTGTGCATCCAGCTTTGCTGCGATCAGGCTGAAAAGACGGATGATTTCCCGGATGCTGCCGTCATAGATATTTGTGTATACCGCGGTCTCTGAGATACCGAGAGCATCCGCAATGGATTTGATTTTCTCCCCTTCCAGCCGGCGGCGCAGAATGGATATCCGGTTGAATTTCCAGCTGTCAATCAGATTTGAGATCAAGAAGAGGGTGTTGTTAAGCAGTTCCGGCTGGTATTCCTCCTTGAGACCTGTGATGACGAAACGGTACTTTCCACGCTGGTTTTTGACCCATTCCATCCCGTCCCGGGCCCGGTAAAAACCTTCTCCGTCCATTCCCAGGGACTGCTCGCGGTTGATCTCCGTGGAGATTTCGCCGATCCCATAGGAGAACCGTATTTTATGGGGGTAAACGTTCTCCAGTATGATCAAGGCGTCGTGGAAGAGACTTCCAGCGCTCTGGTACACAGCCTGGAATTCGTCTCCCAGGGTAAGTGTGTAAGGGGAAACGAGGTGATTTTTCTCCCAGCTGATATCCTTGAAAACATCCTTAAGCTGATTCTGCAGCCTGTCCCTTTCCTGGACCTCCCGGGAAGAGATAACGTCCCCGATCACAATCATATACTGAGGTTGACTTCGTTTTGACATCTGGTTTGATTTCCTTGTCTGCGTTCCCGATTTCCCTTTAGGGGGATTATACCATATTATTAACCCATAAGGTTAAAAATAGATAATTTAATGTATATGGTTAAAACCTGGTTTATTAAGCTGAGGGGTTAAAAAGGGTGAGCGGCGTTCAGATGATGCCGGGGCGGGGCGCAGATGGATAGATCACGGATCGGCCGGATCTGGCCAGGGAGATCTTCCGGGAGATGGGTATCCGCTACTGCCCGGGCGGTGATTGTCTCTTCACTTCAAAAAGGGGTACCAATGTGTTGGGGCAGGAAGCGGGTTGAAAGTTTCAGGGATGGTTTACGCGCTTATATAGAGCTCTGCTCAAGAAAAAAGACACACTCAGGGAGTGTGTCTGAAAGGGGTTTGATGGAATGGCGAGGGCGGGATTTGAACCCACGGCCAAGGGCTTATGAGTCCCCTGCTCTACCACTGAGCTACCTCGCCTGGACGGCATGTATCTTACTATGGGGAGGTGATTTTGTCAATAAAAGAGGGGATGCACTCGACAGCGAGACATGGATATTGAGGAGGGGTAAATCAGGGGAAACGATCTCCACACGGTCAGGTTCAGCGTCAACCAAAAGCTCTTCTACATACCCGGAGATTGCTTCGCTGCGCTCGCAATGACTTGTAGAATGTCATTCCGAGTGAAACGAGGAATCCTTGATGCGTTGATCTGTATCATGCCAGCGCCTAAAAGCCAAACAGAAGACTGGGTTTATAGGCCAAGATTTCAGAGAAACGGGGTTAAAAAGGATACTTCACTTCGTTCAGGATGACAAGCAGGGGTCAGAATGAGGAGGCCGCTGCAAATACCAGGCATTCTTCAAGCCAGAAGATTGATTCGCTGCGCTGGCAATGACATATTGAGTGTCATCGCGAGGAGGAGTGAATCCGATGAAGCAATCTCCTCATGCTCCGGTTCTGTGTCATACAGAGTTTCTTTTTCAAACCAGGAGATTGCTTTGCTATGCTCGCAATGACATGCAGGGGGACATAATGAGTAGACTGCCGCAAACAGCAGGCATTCTTCTTCATGCCAGGAGATTACTACGCCGCGCTGGCCGTGAAAGGTTGTCGTGGATCCCTCTCCATTTGAAAACAAAGTCCCGGCGCGAGGCCGGGGCATTGTGACTTCTGAGGGCGAGCGACGGGACTTGAACCCGCGACGACTGCATCCACAGTGCAGCGCTCTACCAGACTGAGCTACGCTCGCCATACCTTTCGAATTATATCACGCGGAAAGGTCCTTTTCAAGTAAGCCCTGGATGTATTCTGCTGCTTCATCGCGGGGCACCTGAACCTGATCGCGCTCCCGCAAATCCTTCACAGCGACCATGCCCTCTGCCAATTCCTCGGGTCCCAGGATGGTCGCCACCCGGGAACCGATGCGGTTGGCGTGCCGGAACTGCTTCCCAAGCTTCTCCACCTCGGGGTAGCAGTTGACCTTCAACCCCGCCCGGCGCAGCTCCGCGGCTAGGGAGAATGATGCCATGCGGGTGTCTTCGTCGAAGATGGTGACGATCACCGGCGCTGGCGTCTGGTCCCGTTTCTCAGGCAGCAGCCCCAGCTCCTCCAGGACGACGATGAGAACCATGTCACCCGCCGCAAATCCCACCCCGGGAAGGGGGTCACCGCCCACATCCGCCAGGAGGTCATCGTAGCGGCCGCCTCCCGCAACAGCGCGCCCCACGTCTGCGGTAAGGGCCTGGGCCTCAAAGACTGTGCCAGTGTAATAGTCCAGGCCGCGGATGATGTAGGGGGCGAACTCCACATACTCGCTGGCCCCCAGGGCGTCCACAGCTTTGAAAAAGCGGACCAGTTCTTCGGATTCCTTCCAGAGCTGGTCGTTTTCTAAGAGGGCCTGAAGCCCATCCATCTGGGATAAGGAGAGGCCGATCTCTTCCGCGTAGGCCTCCCATTCCGGGAACTCCATCTTGTCCCGCTTGTCAATGAGGTGGAAGATGTCATTTCTCTCGTTGGGCGGGATTTCGAGTTTCGCCAATTCGCGGTCCATCAAACGCCGGTTGTTGATCAGGATCCGGGTTTGAGCAGGGGTGAGACCGATTTCCTGGAAGAAGGCGGCCATCACCGCGGCTAATTCCGCATCCGCCTCAGGGGAATCCGCGCCGAACAAATCAACGTTCCACTGGAAGAATTCCCGCCCGCGCCCTTTCTGGGGGCTCTCGTAGCGCCAGAAGGGGCCGAAGGACCACCAGCGCAGAGGGTAGTAGAGGTGCTGCTGGCGCTGGGCGATCATGCGCACAAGGGTGGGGGTGAGTTCGGGTCGGAGAGCGAGCAGGTTGTCGCTCTTGTCTTCAAAGACAAAGGACTGCTCTTTGACCAGCTCCTCCCCGGATTTGGCTGCGTAGAGGTCAATGTATTCCAGGAAGGGACCATCGAACTCCTGGTAGCCGAAGCGCTCCGAGACCTCGCCCATCTTTTCGTATAGCCATGTGGTGACCGCTTTGTCCTCCGGGTAAAAATCGCGCGTGCCTTTCACCGGTTGAATGATGTCTGCCATATTTACGTTCCTTTCAGGTTAATTATTCTCTGCCTATGAATGTGATGAATCCAGCCAGAAAGAGCAGTAGGGGCACTCTTCGCCCTCCGGGTAATCCACTCCTTCTACATGGGGACAGCTCAAGACCATCTCACTGGTGATTACCCGCTCCACCTCCTGGCGCTTGAGGAATGACGCGATCTCACGGGCTGCCTGGACGTCTTCCGCGATATCCTCACCTTGCCAATTCCGGACTGTGGGTTCTTCTTCGGGGGAGGGGATAATCCCCACGGAAATTTTCGTGGCCTGATCGGGATGGGGTCCGTGGTAGGTGATGGTGGCCAGAGGGTAGGTTTCATTCTCCGCAACCAGGCGGTGGAATGTTTTCTTCCGCTGGCGGGCTTTTTCCCTCAAGTTGGTTTCTTCAGACATATCCACGCTCCTAGTCTCAAAACACAGTATATCAGACCGGAAAGATTGTAGCATTCAGGGAGCAGGGGCGTCAATCCTCTCCCAGGGTTCCACCTGCCCAGCGTGGATCATGTGGCAGGGAACTTGCACGATACTAAGTGACGAAATTGGGTTTGTAGACAATCAGAACAGGACACGAGGATATTATGAAACATATGAAATGGCAGCTGGTGGGGTGGATCACGATTTTACTTTTCCTTTCCGCTTGCTCGGGGATCCCCAAGCTCCCCCCTTTGAACTCCACGATCACCATTGACATCTCCCGGAAGACGGATCTTCCGGAGAAAACCGCCGTGGAAACAACCCCTGTTGCGGTCATCTCAGCTACCCGGACCCTGGGGCCTTCTCCGGTGGACACAGGGGAACCCTCACCCACGCTGACGGAGACTTTAAATCCGGAACCTACTCCCTCGCCAAAAGCCACAGCTACCCGGGAGGCTACAGAACCTCCGGAAGCGACGGAAACCCCGACAGCCACTCCTTATCCATTCGGGCTGCAGCAGGGAAGCCCCACTTATCTGGCGAATTTCGCCCATCCGGATCAGGGATGCAGATGGCTGGGCGCGGCGGGACAGATCTTCGATGAGGCAGGGGATGTGGTCCTGGATGTGGTCGTCAAAACGGGCGGCAGCTTGAACGGGGACCCGATCCTGAGTGCCCTGAGCCTGCCCGGAGCCAACGAATCTTACGGTCCCGGCGGGTATGAGCTGGTGTTGAGCAGCACACCGGCAGATTCCGAAGAGCAGGTCTGGGTTCAGCTTTTCGATTTGAAAGGCAATCCGCTTTCCCCCAAAACATATATAAAGACTTATGCGGACTGCGAGAAAAATTTGATCCTGATACATTTCAAAGAAAAATAAGTGAGCCTTGGGGCAAAGGCGTATATCAGCATAAACGCCGCCTTTCCAGTGGAAGGCGGCGTTTTTTGTCATGGATATGGCCTTTTTGGTCCCGGGAGTGATAAACCTCACCCGTTTTAATGCTGTCAGAGGGCAATTTGGTGGTAAGATTAAGTGTACCTGAAGATATACTGTGAAAATATTTGGGTATACCTGATTATGATTGATATAACGAGCGCCTACAGTGAGAACGTGCAGATGTATCTGGTATCCATCCTGCGCATCCGGGAGGAAGAGGCTCCCGTTTCCCTGCCGGATTTGGCGAAGGAGCTCTCCATCTCCACAGCGGCGGTTAACGAGATGTGCCGCAAATTGGAGGAACAGGAGCTGCTGCGGTACCGGCCTTATGCCGGGGTCTCTCTGACGCCGGAAGGGGAGAATCTTGCTAAACTGATCCTGCGCAAACATCGTTTATGGGAGGTGTTTCTGGTTCATAAACTGGGATATGATTACCAGGCCGCTCACGAAACAGCCTGCCAGCTGGAGCATGCCACGCCGCCCTATCTGGCGGACCGCCTGGAGTCTTATCTGGAAAGACCTGCTGTGAACCCCCAGGGGGAACCGATCCCATACCTCGGGGAAGAAGTGGATGTGGCTTCAAACATGCCGCTGTCACTGCTCTCTCCAGGAGGAGAGGCGGTGGTCATCCACCTTGAGGAGGATCAGGCTGTAGCATCCTTTTTGCGCGCCAATGAGATCAAGCCGGGCAGCCATGTTGTAATCCTGGCTTCTGGGAAAGAAAACGTGCTGGTCAGGGTCAACGCCAGGCAGACGACCATAAGCAGAGACATCGCAGAACGGATCCGGGTCAAACCGCTCCGTTGAGAGAAGGGACTGGGATCCCATGAGATTGAGGAAGACAATGAGATTAGTTGATGTGGAACAGGAAAAAGAAGTGAGGATCGTCGATATTCAAGGCGGTAAGGGAGTAGCCCGGAAACTTCAGCAGTTGAGCCTGATGCCGGGGGATCGGGTGAGGGTGACAAAACGGGCGCCCCTGAAGGGACCGCTGCTGGTCGAGGCCCACGGTCGATCGGTGGCCTTGGGCAGGGGTGTGGCCGCGAAAGTGGAAGTGGAGCAGATATCGTCATGAAGATCGCGCTTATCGGGCAGCCAAACTGCGGGAAGAGCACCTTATTCAACCAGGTCGCGGGATATAAGGCCGAGACGGGCAATTTTCCCGGGACGACGGTGAAATACACGGAGAGCAAAGTCCAGGTCCTGGGAGAGAAAGTGGATCTGGTTGACCTGCCGGGGACATATTCCCTGACGGGAACGAATCTGGCGGAGAAAGAGGCCCTGCGTTACCTGGCGTCTCACGAGGTGGATGTGATCCTCAATGTGGTCAACGCCACCCAGCTGATGCAGGGTCTGGAGTTGAGCTTGGAACTCATGGAGCTGGGCAAACCGATGGTGATCGGCGTAAACATGATGGACGAGGCGGGCCGATTGGGGTATGACATCGACGGTCCTGCGCTGCGGGAGAAGCTGGGAGTCCCCGTGCTGCCGCTGGTGGCCAGGCGGGGTCGGGGGATCCAATCTTTGTTCACCACAGCGCTGCGTATAGGCAACGACGGTCAGAATTCCCAGCGGATCCCTTTTCAAAACCCGTCCCTGGAAGAGGCGATCACTGACATCGCCCAACATTTTGATGGAAAGATAGAGGGATGGGATCCTGAAGCTTTGGCGATCCGTTTATTGGAAGATGGGGAACAAATGCAGGAACAGGTTGAAAAAGAGGTTCCCCATGTGATCCCGGAGATCGAGAAAAAGAAGCAAGTGATTTCGGAGGAGTTGGGTAAAGAGCCCCTATGGGCCTTCTCCGCGGAACGGCACATCTTGGCTCAGGAGTTGACAGAGCAAGTGTTGAGCAAAGGGGAAGAAAGCATGACATGGCAGGCCCGGTTGGACAAAGCGTTCCTACACCCTTTTTGGGGATATGTCCTCCTGCTGATCGTCCTCTGGTCTTTTTTCCAGGTGGTGTACAAAGTGGGTATTACCCTGGAAGACCCTCTCCTGGCAGCCTTCAATGTATTGTCCGACCAATTGTCCCAATGGATCGGATCCGACAGCCTGCTCGCCAACGTCGTCGTGGGCGGGGTGCAGGGGATCGCTGGGGGAGCAGCCATCGTCCTCCCTTACCTGATCCCATTCCTGGTCGGGATGGGATTTATGGAGGATGTGGGATATCTTCCCCGGGTCGCGTTTTTGATGGATGCCCTGATGCGGCGCCTGGGACTGCACGGGAAAGCGATCGTACCATTTATCCTCGGCTACGGCTGCAGTGTGCCGGCCGTGATGTCGACCCGCACGCTGGAGGAAAAGAGAGACCGGTTTCTGTCCGCCACCCTGGCGACCATGATCCCCTGTGCGGCCCGGGTGGCTGTGATATTCGGTCTGGTGGCCTATTATCTGGGTTCGCAGGTAGCTATGGGTATTTACATTTATAATTTAATTGTGATCGCCATCGTCGGGCGCTTACTTTCCAACCGATTTCTGAAGGACACCCCCGGCTTGATCCTGGAGGTCCCGCCGTACCGGCTACCTTCGGGGAAGACGGTATTTCATAAGACCTGGTTCCGGGCCCGGGAATTTATCATTGAAGCCTGGCCGCTCTTGATCTTGGGGAGCATGGCCCTGGAATTGGCGAATTACTACCGGGTTTCCGATGTCATGAACACCCTGCTGCAGCCTGTGACCTGGGTATTGGGGCTGCCTTCTGAAGTCGGGATGCCTTTGATCTTCGGGGTTTTGCGAAAAGAGCTGTCGTTGGTGATGCTGCGCCAGGCCCTGGGCGTGATGGATTTTTCAAACGCGCTTTCGGCGGTGCAGATGATCACGTTCACGATTTTTGTGGTTTTTTACATCCCGTGTCTGGCGACCCTGGCTGCGCTGCGGCGTGAGTTTTCGACCCGGGACACGGTCCTGATCGCCGGGCTGAGCGTGGTGATCGCCATGGTCGCTGCCCTCATTGCCCGGGGTTTCGCCTATTTGATCGCACCGATTCTGTCCTTTCAAATATGAAAATACTTCCATTTTTGGTATCAAACGGTATCTATCTACCCTTATTGGGGTATATCTTGGGCTCGATCCCTTTTTCCTTAATTGTATCCAAGTTTTTTATGGATAAGGATATCCGGGAAAGTGGGTCAGGCCATGCCACGACGACGAACACCATCCGCCAGGTGGGGTGGGGCGCGGGGGCGCTGGTGCTTCTCCTGGACATTTCAAAGGGTTTTCTCCCCACCTACATCGCTGTCCGTGGTGGTTTTCCGGTCTGGGTCATTGTGCCTACGGCAGCGCTGACGGTCGTCGGCCACTGCTGGCCGGTCTTCGCTGGTTTCCAGGGCGGGATGGGGCTCTCGGCGGCGGGTGGATCCTTTATTGCGGTCTCTTTCACAGGAGGCATGATCACCCTGGGCGTCTTGATCGCCCTCGTGCTCTTGTTCGGGCACGCAGCGCGGGGAAGCGCCATGGCCGGGTTGGCGATCCCGCCCATCCTGTGGCTGGCGGGATACCGGGGGGACTTATTCTGGACGACCATCCTTGTGGGGTGGATCCTGGCTTACCGCTTCATCCGGGAGGATTGGGACCGCGAATACAAGGAACTGTGGCTGGACCGGGAAGAGTAGGGGGTTCTAAGATCCACGTGTGTGGTGTACTCGCGAGGAGGACAGGGACCAACGAAGCGATCTCCTTTCAATAATTAACCTTGCCAGAGAAAAACCTCCGAGGCCGGGGAAAGCTTCCCCGGGAAACCTCGGAGGTCACTCGTTCAATCCTCTGAAACAAATATCAACTCTTACAAACGCTCGTCCTTGCCGATGGGTAGCATGGCGAATCCGGTGATCACTTTGGGGTAAAAGTCCGTGGACTTCTGGGGCATCTTTTCGCCCGCTTTCGTGCAGGCTTTGACCTGTTCGATTCGGGTCGCGTTGAGGATGAATAGGTAAGAGGTGTCCTTTTCCTGAACTTCCTCGTAGCCCATGTCAGGCTCGCGGAGGTATTCGATATTCTCTTTCTTGTCGATCTTCTCTTCCGGGATCTCCATCAGGTGATCGAAGACCAGGTTGTGGAGGATGCTGACATCTAGCTCGCGCCAGGCTTTGACCCGATCGGGAGCGAGCTTCTTCATAATTTCCCTGTCCTGCAGGGACAGGAAATACATCCCGTCTTTTGAGACCAGACCCATGCACCCCACGCTGCCCAGGGTGTCTTCCATGCGCGCCTCCAGAGCAGCCCGGTCCGGGACCTCTTCGACCTGGAAATATTCCCCGGCTTTTTCTACGATCTCCCGGGTGTCCATTTTTTTGTAATCAGAAATCAAGCGGTGGGTGGGCAGGACGGTCAGGCCCGGGTTGCTCATGCTGACCAGGGCGACCATGCGGTAATTAAATCCTGCGTTTTCCGGGGCATCGGGAAATTTCTCCCGCTGCTCGTCGCGGTAATTCAGGGCTGTCTCGTAGCGGTGGTGCCCATCCGCGATGATCAGGTTGCGCTTGGGTTCCATCTCAGCCCTGACCTGCGAGATCACTTCCTGATCCGTGACCACCCAGACCTGGTGCAGGACATCCTTCTCGTGCAGTTCTTTGGCCTGGATGTCCGGCTCCCGGTCGACAGCTCGGTCTAGGATGGCATCAACTTTGTTTTCGGGGTCTGGATAAAGCATGAAGATGTTCCCGAAATAAGTTTCTGTGGCCCGGGTCAGCTTCAGGCGGTCCACTTTGGGACCGGCATGGGTTTTTTCGTGGGGGAGGACGATGCCTTCATCGAAACGGACCAGCTCGAAGGCGTTGATGAACGATTTGCGGGTCACCGTACCGCCGCCAGGAAGGGAAAACGTCTGGTGGTAGATATAGAGGGCCGGCTCATCCTCGCGCTGCAGCACATCTTCTTCAAGCCACTGCTGCAGGTAGGACCGCGCCCTGGTATAGACGTTGTTTTCCTGGTCGTCATCCTCAAATTCCTTGCCCTTGATAATCCGGACGATGTTGTACTCGCTGAGGTCGTAATACTTGTCCTGCAGGCCGTGCCTGACCCTGTCGTAGGGCTGGCTGATGACCATGCTCATATCTTCAATTTTCTGGGGGTTGTAGCGTATGCCTTGGAACGGTTTGATATTTGCCATAGGGTCTCCTGATTACGATTTTACAGCGTTGATCACTTTCTGGGCAGCTACTTGTCCTACACGCGCTTTTGCCTCACCAGTCCCGGCGCCCACATGCGGGGAACCGATGACTTCATCCAGAGAGAAGAGTGGGGATCCTTCTGGCGGCTCTTTCTCGTAGACATCGAGGGCTGCGCCGCCCACCTTGCCGTCCTTGAGGGCTTGATACAGGGCTTCTTCATCAATGGTGCCCCCGCGGCCGCAGTTGATAAGGCGCACGCCGTCTTTCATCTTCTCAAAGGCTTCCGCGTCGATGATGTGGTGGGTCTCTTCGGTGTGGGGAATATGGAGGGTGATGAAATCTGACTGGGCCAGGAGTTCGTCCATGGAGACGAATTCGATCCGGTCCGCTTCGTTCACATAAGGATCGTAACCGAGGTTATGCATGCCCAGACAATCCGCACGCTCCGCCACAGCGCGCCCGATGCGGCCCGTGCCAATGATGCCCAGCGTCTTCCCGTGGAGTTCAAATCCTAAAAATTTCTTCTTTTCCCATTTACCATCCCGCATGGAAATCGTCATCTGCGGGATGCGGCGGGCCAGGGCGAAAAGGTACCCGACCGTCAGCTCCGCCACAGCGCGGGTGGAGGCGCTGGGGGTGTTGAGGACCTGGATGCCTTTGGATTCCGCGTATTCGACATCGATGCTGTCCAGACCCACCCCGGCGCGGACGATGGCTTTCAGATTTTCCGCTTTATCGATCAAGGGTTCGCGCACTTTGGTTCGACTGCGGACCACGATGCATTTGTACTTTTGGATAATCTCCATCAATTCATCCGGCGTAATGTCAGGTTTGTTGTCGACTTCGATGCCCGCTTCTGCAATGGCCTGGATGGCTTCAGGATCTGTGGGATCACAAATTAATACCGTCATATATACCTCTCAGTGTGCTGGGTTGAAAAAAGGGCATTGCAGTTTTTGCAATGCCCTTGGGGTCGTTTAGAATCCGAGAATGTCGTCGATTTGCTCCAGGAGCCAGGTGATGTCCTTGACTTTCAGGTCGCCCATGTGAGCGATGCGGAAGCAAGTGCCCTTGAGGTCGCCGTAGCCGTTGGAGATCATCGCTCCGCGCTTGGCAAGCTCCCCGTTGAGAGCCACGACATCGATACCCTGCGTGTTGTGCACGTTGGACACGGTGTTGGAGAGATACTTTTCGTCGCTGTAGAGGTCGAAATGCTCCCGGGCCCAGCCGCGCACTTTTTCTGCCATGTCGATATGGCGCTGGAAGCGGTTCTGCTTGCCTTCTTTTGCGATGCGGTTCATCTGCACGTTGAGGGCATTGATTTGAGAGATGGCCGGTGTAGCCGGCGTCTGGTTTTTGACCGCTTTCCCCTCGAAGACCTCAAAATTGAAGTAGTAGCCTTTGTTTTCAACCTCCTTAGAGCGTTCCAGGGCGGCCTCGCTGACGGTGACCACGGTCAGTCCGGGGGGAAGAGCAAAGGCTTTCTGCACGCCCGCCAGGACGACGTCCAATCCCCATTCATCGACCTTGATGTCCGCGCCTGCCATGGAGGACACCGCGTCGACCAGGACCAGGACATCGGGATATTTCTCTTTGACCATTTTCCCGATCTCTTCCAGCGGGTTCATGATCCCCGTGGAGGTCTCATTGTGGGTGATGCATACCGTGTCAAACTCGCCTGTGGATAAATGTTCGTCGACCATTTCCGGTGTGATCGCGTTTCCCCATTCCACCTCAATGACCTCGATGTTTTTCCCGTTGTCGCGGGCGATACGGGCCCAGCGGCGGGAGAAGGCGCCGCAGTTGGTCATTAAAGCTTTGTCCTTGATGCAGTTGCGGATCGAGCCTTCCATCATCCCCGTGGAAGAGGAAGTGGATAGATAAATGCGTTCCTCTGTCTCTAAAAATGATTTGAGTTTTTTGACCACATCACCGTGCAGATCGGAATACAGGGAATCACGGTGGCCGATCATGGGCATGGACATGGCTTCTAAGATCTCATCTTCCACATGGGTTGGTCCGGGGATAAAGAGCTTCTTATACATCAGTACCTCCTAAGGTAGAGAAAAACTTTGGAAACAGCAAAGTGATTTTTCAAGGGACACGTTCATTGGTTAGTATAAAATAGGCTATTTTCCGTGTCAACAAGCTTGTGAAGTATTATACATGCTGGAAGATTTCATGCGTAGTGAGGAGTATCATGCATGGCGGGATCAGATGGCAGGCGTTCATGCCCAGGTCTATTCGGGGTCGGTTGTCTCCCAGGCCCTATTTTTGATCTATTGCCGATGGGGAAGCGGGTTTATTCTGCTGTCCGGGCAGGGCTGGAGGAGCCGTTTTTAAGGGGGTTGGGGCCGAGTTCTTTGATCCGTTCCGTCATCTCCCGGGCGGCATTAGCGAACGTCTTTCCCTGTCCCCCTGACATGAAAAACATGTCCAGTCGATCCCCGTCCAAACCGATCTCATCCAGCATTTGCTTGGTGCGTTCCACCCGTGCCAGGCCCCGCACATTGCCCCGCACATGGTGGCAGTTGCCCATGGGGCAGGCGACCACATAGACCCCATCTGCTCCCTCTTCGAAGGCCTTGAGAATGTAGCGCGGATCCGTCTTCCCCGTGCAGGGAAGTTTGATCAATTTTACGTTGGCCGGGTACTGGATGCGGAGCGCGCTGGCTGTGTCCGCAGCCATGTACCCGCAGTAAATGCACATGAAGGCTGTGATTTCAGGTTCGAAAGAGGGCTGATGTGGGTTCATACGTCAATCCATTTCCCCAGGATGGGGGTATCCGAGATCATGATTTGTCCGTCGGTGTAATTCTGGAGTTGGATGGCATTCGCTGGGCATTCGCTCGTGCAGGTCCCACAGCCGTGGCACAGGGAGGGGTCGATGGTGGCTGCGCCTCCCAATTCTCCTACGCCCGTTTTGTCCGGATCGATTTCTGGAATGTGGAAGGGGCAGGTCCGCACGCAGGTCAGGCAGCCCACGCACAGGTCCGGGTCGACCTCTGCCACCGTGCCCCCGAAGTGGAAGGGCTGCTTGGAGAGGATGGTGGTTGCCCTGCCTGCTGTGGCCAGGGCCTGGCTGATGCTTTCTTCGATGAATTTCGGGTAATGGGCGATGCCGCACATGAAAATTCCCTCTTCCATGAAATCCATGGGGCGCATTTTGATGTGCGCTTCCAGGAAGAACCCTTCCCGGGAGAGCGGCACGTCCAGCATCTGGGCCAGCTTCTGCGTACCCTGAGAGGGAATGATGGAGGTGCTCAGGACCAGCATGTCGGGGTCGATGATCATGGGTCGGTCCAGCATGGGCTCCTGTATGCGGATCCGTAGTTCCCCGTGGATGTTCTCAACAAGGGGTTTATCCGAGTCATAGCGGATGAAGATCACACCTCTATTCCGGGCCTCTGTGTAATACTGCTCCCGGAACCCGTAGGTGATGATGTCCCGGTAGAGGACGATCACCTGGCAGTCGGGGTTAATGATCTTCATGCGGATGGCGTTCTTAATCGTGCTCGTGCAGCAGATTCGCGAGCAGTATTCATATTTTGAGCCTTCAGGCCGCACGCACTGGATCATGGCGATGGTGTCCAGATCCGCGACTTCCTCGAGGCGGTGGGTGAGCTTTTCCTCCAATTCCAACTGAGTGATGACTTTGGGATGCTTCCCCAGCAGATACTGGTCCACCCGGGCTTCCTCCCCGCCGGTGGCTACGATGGTCACCCCGTGGGAGATGTTTGTCTTCGTGCCGTCCTGGTGTTTGAGCACCGCGTGGTAAGCCCCGATGTGCCCGGAATGATTCACCAGCTCTGTTCGCGTATGGACCGTGACCCGTTCGTGGACCCGGATACGGTTCACCAGATCCCGGAGCAGCTGTTGGGGGTTTTCCCCCTCGACTAGATACTGCACCTTGTGCAGGTTTCCGCCCAGGGCATCATCGCGCTCAACGAGCACAGCGTTGAAACCGGAGTCAGCGACCGCCAGGGCAGCTGTCATACCCGAAACGCCGCCGCCGATGACCAGGGCCCGTTTTGTGGGCGGGATGTTGGATTTATAGATTGGGGCCAGGGTGTTGGCGCGGGCCACACCCATGCGGACCAGCTCCAGGGCTTTGCGGGTGGCTTTTTCGGGTTCATGCGTGTGCACCCAGGCGCAGAACCCGCGGATGTTGACCATTTCCATCAGGTAGGCGTTTATACCCACCTCGCGGACAGCGCGCTGGAAGAGGGATTCATGGGTGCGGTGGCTGCAGCCCCCGATCACCACCCGGTTGAGATCGTGTCCCTGGATGGCAGACTGGATGGCGCTGATCCCCTCAGGGAAGCATCCGTAGGCGATGTCTTCCGTGTGGACGACGTTGGGAAAATCCTCCGCCCGCTGAATCAGCCGGTCGATGTCGATGATGCCCTCGATGGACGGGGTGCAGCGGCAGAGGAAGATCCCCACGCGGGGCGGACCGTCCAGGTCCCTCTCTGGAGGATACTTTCCCCGGCTCAGGAAGGGGTACTCCCGGCTGTAGGGGGTTTTACCAAGCTGGTTGTTAAAGAGGCGCATCACGTCTCCAGCCGCCCCCGCGGAGTCGATGATCGTTTCCGCGATTTCCTTCGGGGTCGAAAAAGCCCCGCAGACATAGATGCCGGGCTGGCTGGTTTCCAAGGGATTGAATTTATCCGTCTGGCAAAAGCCGTACTGGTTGAGGTCGAACCCGAGCTGTTCTGAAACCACGTCCGCCCCGGCCGGGGGACGGACCCCCACAGAAAGCACGACCATATCGAATTCTTCCTGAGTGATCTCCCCCTCCTGATCCGGGTCAGGATAGGTCAGGACCAGGTTCTTGGTTTCCGGGTTCTCATTGATTTCCGAGACCCGGCATCGTGTGTACTGCACGCCGTATTCTTCATAAGAGCGGTAAAAATAGGCGTTGTATTCTTTGTTGAAGGCCCGCTCATCCATCATGAACACCTGGCAGTGTACGTCGCCCAGGCGCTGTTTGGCGAGCACGGCCTCTTTGGTGGCGTACATGCAGCAGATGGAAGAGCAGTAGGGGTGATCCTGGTCCCGGGACCCGATACACTGCAGCCAGGCGATGCGTTTTGGCGGTTTATTATCGGAGGGGCGGAGGACCAGACCCTCCGTGGGTCCGGAGCGGCTGACATAGCGTTCGTACTGCATGCTGTGGACCACGTTGAGGTAGCGCCCGTAGCCGAATTCCGCCAACTCGCGGGGATCGGTCAGTTTGTATCCCAGGGCAAGGATGATGGCGGAGACGCCGATCGTCTCCTGCCAGTTCCCTTCGTCGAGGTTGATGGCCTGCGTGGGGCAGACTTCTTCACATTTCCGGCAGGATTCACAATATTCGCCCTTGTCGATGTAATAGGTGTTGGGCAGGGAGCGGGGGGCGCTTTTATGGATGGCCATACGGGTGACCAGGGATTCCTGGAATTCACTGGGTAAGCGCTCCGGGCAGGAGATGGCGCACAAACCGCAGTTGGTGCAGCGGTCGACATCCACATAGCGGGGCTGGTGATCCAGGGTGACCCGGAAATCGCCGGCCTGTCCGGAAGCCCCCACCATTTCTGTGCGGGTCATGATTTCAATGTTCGGGTGCCGGTTGTGATCCATTAATGCGGGGGAGATGGACGGCCGGGTGCAGCCATACCCGTGGTCCGAGGTGCCGCGGCAGAGCACGCAATCGTGGGTGGGAAACATGAATCCCAGCTGCGCCACCCGCCCTCCTAATCCGGGTTCTCGCTCAATCAAGTACACCTGCAGGCCAGCTTCGGCGAGATCTAGCGCTGCACGCATTCCCCCGATCCCGCCGCCGACCACTAAAACTGCGCCTTGTGGATTTTGTCGGTCATCTACCATGAGTGATCCTCGTTATATTTCTCGAATATCTAAGACTTTTGTGCCTTCTAATTGGTTAATTACCTCTTGCAGCTTATCCCTTTCCAGGTTTAAAACCTTGCACACGGAGACCCAGGAATCGGTAATGTCCTCTGGGTAATAACCGACGCAGACCGAAAGGTACCCTCCCTCCTCTGCAATGGCGTTGGTCAATCTCGCGACCTCCCCCACGCGGTCCGGCTGGAGGACTGTCACCCTCGTCCCTTTGCGCCGGGACCCCAGGAGTGAAACCATGGTATTGAAGAGGTCGCTGTCCGTGATGATCCCCACCAGATCCTTGCCGTCCAAAACGGGGAGGCAGCCGATCTTGTGATCCGCCATGACGCGGGCGGCGGTTTCGATAGGGATGTCCTCCTTGATGGTGATCACATCTTTGACCATCACTGTGTCCACTTTGATTTTCGCCAGAGTATAGCTGATCTCAAACCGGCTGAAATTACTCACGTCCGAAGGGAGGGCGCTGAGTAGCGAGCGCTGTGTGATCAGCCCCACCAACTTTTCCTTGTCGTCCATGATGGGGAGGTGGCGGACGCCCTCATCCCGCATCAATGACTGCGCTTCCGTAACGGGCATGTCCGGATACCCGCAGGTGGGGTCCGGGGTCATGCGATCTCTGACTAACATCTCAGCCTCCTAACTGTCCTTTTACCAGCCTTGTCCTGCTCGGGTCCTCAATATACAAAAGGATGCTGGCAGGAATCACAGACGATGTTGGCTTCATCCAACATGGATACCTTAATCTTGATGAAACGCGGCGGTACGCACCCGCAGTGGGCGACGACGCATCGTTCCGTTTTTTCTTCATTCATGAGTTTATCCACAAGCAATATTCCCTGGAGCATCCCTTTGTTCTTATTGATCACCGTTTGGATGTTGTGGATCACGCTGATCCAGCGGATGTAAGCTTCCATGGTCAATATCCATTGGTGGCACTTCTCTTCACAGTTCCAAACAGAGGTCAATCCGAACTCGCAGGCGGGTTTTGTGTACCAATTTGAATAGCGGT
Organism: Anaerolineales bacterium; assembly: GCA_046483045.1. Taxonomy (GTDB): domain Bacteria; phylum Chloroflexota; class Anaerolineae; order Anaerolineales; family UBA11858; genus B10-G9. The sequence continues at coordinate 64,491 of JAWODY010000005.1, forward strand.
CCACTTTTTCGACGGTCTCCAGGAGCATGTTGGTCACGACCTCTTCTGCTGCTTCGCTGGGTGAGCATATGTTTACTTTCCGGAAGAGAGATTCAATGGTGGGACAAGGCGCGTGAACGTCATATGTCGTTGTTATTTGGTCCCAGGCCTGATCAACTACCCTGTCGAAATATTCTAAAGAGTCGCTGGAATGATTTCTTTGGGGAATCATAAGACATCCTCACTCGTCGCTTAAAAGCAGATTTTGGAGGTCATTCCCTTCCCGCGGTTCGTTACTCAGGAGGTGTCAAGAAGTTTCTTTTCTTTGAGTACGGGGAAAGGATCCACCACGTTTTTTTTCAACGCAGCTGCTTTGGGGGGGAGGTCAAGGGCTATCGCCATTAACTGGGTGAAATAAAGGATGGGCATGGGAGCGTAAACATCCATCTGGAATTGACGGGCGTCCAGGTTCATGTGGCACAGAGGGCAGGCGACAGCGATCACATCCGCCCCTACCTCATGAGCGTGATTGACGAGGTTTCCACTCAATTCATGGACGATATCCGGACGGCTCAGGGAATGCCCGGCGCCGCAGCAAGTCGTTTTATAGGACCAGTCCAGGACCGTGGCGCCCAGGGCTTCCATCAATTCGTCCATATTCGTCGGGTTTTCAGGATCTTTGGCGCGGGTGACGTCCGGGGGCCTGGTCAGCAGGCACCCGTAGTAGCAAACCAACCGCAGGTCCTGGAGCGGTTTCTTGACTTTCTGGGCGACTTGATCGGGCCCGATGTGCTTGTAGATGGATTCGATCAGCGTGCTGACCCGGACGCTGTCTTGATATGTATAGCCCATGGCCTGGTCGACAGCTTCCTTGTGATGCGGCTTCTCATGGACTTCGTGGACAGCTGTTTTATGGCGGTTGTAACACGCTGCGCAGGGCATGGTCACCTCGGAGAACCCGCTTCTTTCCATTAGGGCCAGGTTTTCCATGGGGAGGCGGAAGGCAGCTTCAGGATCCGCGCGGTGGGCAGCGGAGCTCCCGCAGCAAACCCAGCCATCGGGCTCAAAGAGGTTCAACCCGATTGATTCACAGACCGCGCGGGTTGAAACGTTGAATTCCGAGGCGGTGGATTCCAGGGAGCAGCCGGGATAGTAGGCCACAGCATCCGCGGATTCCGGTATGGACTTGATGTTTTTCTTGCTTGGCTTGCGGGTGGGATGGGGAAAAAAGGCCACCTTTCTTTTCTGGAAGAATTTCAGGTAGAGTTTGATGTCTTCCAGGGCGTTTTTGGGGTGGCGAAGGATGAGTTCAGTCATCAGGCCGGGTTCGTAGGACCGGTTCCAGATGTTTACTTCGCGCATGAAGGCCGTGTTGAAATGGTCCGTCTCCGGCACCTGGGGTTTATACCCCCGTTTCGTCGCTTCCCGGGTGATGAGTTCCATGATGGCCGTGATGTCCAGCCCCTGGGGGCAGCGCGTGGTGCAGGTCAGGCAGGAAGCGCACAGCCAGGGGGTCTTGGATTCGAAAATGATATCTTTCTGACCCAACTGCAGGGCGCGCATGATCTGGTTGGGCTGCCAATCGAAAAATTTCGCTACCGGGCAGCCGCTGGTGCATTTTACGCATTGATAGCACAGGTAGACATTTTCCCCCAGCTCCTCCGCGATCATGTCTGCCAGACTGTTGTCGATAGAGATGGGTTTTGCTTTCGGGGCATGTTCTTGATTAGTCATAGGGAATCCCTTTTATTGGTCCGCTTACAAGACCGGTGTTTTCATCTCCGGGCGGGGATGAAGGCCCGCTCCTTCCACGATGGGTTTCACAGCTTCCTCCCATTCAATGGCCATGATGTGCACGCCTGCCACGCCTTCTATCTTCTGGAGCTCTTTAATCAAATCGACACAGATCTGGATGCCTTCTTTACGCCAGGCCTGAGAACGGGCTTTTTTATCCTCTTTGGTCCTGTCTTCCATTTTAATGTCAGACCAGGGCTTTCCTGCCTCGGACATGCGATCAATGATCTTGTCCGGGACGAGGATGCCAGGGACATTCTTTTTCATATAACGGGCCATTCCAGGGCTTTTCAGGGGGCCGACACCGGCTAAAATTGAGGTTTGCTCATGGAGCCCGAGTTCCCTGACCTTATCCATGTATTCCTCGAAGGCTTCGATGTCGTAGACAAGCTGGGTCTGGATGAAATCTGCGCCCGCGTTGACCTTTTTACCCAGCCGGTAGGGTCGGAATTTGACCGGATCGGCGAAGGGGGCCGCGGCTGCGCCGATTAAAAAGCAGGGCTTTTGGCCTTTGAACTCGTCTCCGCACTGGAAAAGGCCCTTGTCGCGCATGTCAGCGACCATCTTCACCATTTGGATGGAATCAATGTCGAAGACGTTTTTCGCGGTGGGGTGGTTCCCGAAATCTTGGTGGTCTCCGGATAAACAGAGCACATTTCGCATCCCGAGGGCATACGCGCCCAGGAGGTCACTTTGGATGGCGAGCCGATTCCGGTCCCGGCAGGTCATCTGGATTACCGGTTCCATGCCCTCCTCGACGAGGATGGTCCCGGCGCCGATGCTGGACATGCGCACAATGGCCGTCTGGTTGTCGGTGATGTTTACGGCGTCCACATAGGATTTGAGCAGGTTCAACTTTTCACGGATGACATTGCCATCCGCGCTTTGAGGCGGGCCCAGTTCTCCGGTGACTGCGAAGGTGCCATTTTGGAGGACGTGTTCCAGGTTAGAACCTACCAGGGTTTTTTGGGCTTCTTCTGTCATGAGTGATTCCTCCTCAATTCGTTGTTTCCTCTTCTGCTAACTGCAGGTCTTCGCGGATAATCTTTCTGGGTCCGCCATCCCGGGATGTGCTCCAGTTTTTGGGAGGTTGGAGTTTCATCAGCATCTCGAGTTTACCCAGGCTTTCCAGCCGGTCATAGATTAACTGCCAGGCGCAGTTCGTGTCCGGGTCGATCTCGCAGTGACCTTCCTCCGATCCCCCGCAGGGCCCGTTGAGGAGCGACTTGGAGCAGCGGGCGATGGGGCAGATGCCCCCTGTTAGCCCGAGCAAGCAGTCGCCGCAGGCAGCACAGCGCTCGGACCACACACCCTGTTCGGTGGGCAGCCCCAAAAAGGTCGTGTTCAGTCCGGGGATGACCCAGGTTTCCGGGAAGCGCTCGGCGATGGCCTGGACACCGATTCCACAGCCCAGGGAAACCACAATATCCGATTTTTGTATGTCCTCCCCGATAGGATCCAGATATTCCCACTCGCACTGGCGCTGCACTGTGAGGTCGGTCACATCCTGGGGATGGTCATCGAGTTTGGAGGACATACGCAGGGAGGAGGCCAGGATTTGCGCTTCCCGGTCACCTCCAGCAAAGCACACAGTCACGCAGGTCCCACAACCCACGACGAGAACTTTCTGGGCCTCCCCAACCAGCTCTTTGATCTCTTCTAACGGCTTTTGTTCAGCGACGATCATCTCTACCTCCAAATGTTAATGGTCTGCGCTTTCAATGGATTTCTCACGCAATGGGTTGGCTCCCATTTCGTTGATCTTTGCAGTCATCTCTTCAGTCTTCTTTACAAATTCGCCGGCCATGGCAGCGGACATGTTGAACATCTGCACCCGTTGTGGGTTGAGCCCGATTTTTTCAAGTAAGCCTTGGATGTAATGGATCCTGCGTTTAGCGTGTGTATTACCTTCCAGGTAATGGCAGTCTCCGGGCAGTCAACCCGCTGCCATGATGCCGTCCGCTCCATCTTCGAGAGCGTGAAGCACCATCAGGGGATCCAGTTTCCCGGTGCAGGGGACCTCGACCACTTTTACCTCCGGGGGATACTGCATCCGCAGGGATCCTGCCAGATCCGCGGCAGCGTAGGCGCAGTGTTCGCAGCAGTAGGCCACGATTTGGTATTCTGTTGATGTGGATTGATTTTCAGCCATGTCGTTTCTTTTTTTATGTACTCATCATTAACCCCTGACCGGGATCTGCGGGGTCAAAAGGGCCTGGACTTTTTTCCTCATCTGCTGGTCGGTGAAATGCATCAATTGAATGGCATGCGCCGGACACTCCGCGGCGCAGCTCCCACAACCCTGGCAGACCGCGGGTTCGACATACGCAGCGCCCTGGATGGCCCCGACGCCGATCCGGTCGGGCTGGATGACCGGGACCTCAAAGGGACAGATGCGCACACAGGTCAGGCAGCCGGTGCATTTTTCGGGATCAACGACAGCAACTCGGCCTCCAGCGCTGAGCGTCTCTTTGCTTAACACGCGGGCCGCCCGGGAAGCTGCAGCCTGGGCCTGGATCATGGCTTCATCCAGCAGCTTCGGGTAGTGAGCCATGCCAGCCATGAAAATGCCTTCCGTGGCAAAATCAACCGGCCTGAGCTTGACATGAGCCTCCATGAAGAAACCGTCCTCACCGATGGATACTTTAAATTGGGTCGCCAGATCAGAGGTGTCTTGGTTCGGCACCAGGGGCATCGATAGGACAAGCAGGTCAGGATGCAATTGAATATGGCGTTGGAGCCCCGCGTCCCATGTTTGCACGCGCAGGGGAGTGTGGTTCGGACCCAGAGTCTGGGACGATTCGCTGACCTGGATCTGCGGAGGGCGTTCTGCCTGGTAGCGGAGGAAGATCACCCCACGTTCGCGGGCTTCCGTGTAGAGGTGTTCTTTGAACCCGTAGGTGCGGATGTCTCTGTGGAGGACGGTGATTTCCGCGTCAGGATTTCGCTTTTTAAGGTATAAGGCATTTTTCACGGCGGTGGTGCAGCAAATCCGGCTGCAGTAATCCTCCGCCGGGCCCACGCACTGGATCATGACCACCCTCTCCGGGGGTTTATCCCCGGGGAAAGGGCGCTGGCTGCTGAGCATGGATTCAAAATCTCCCTGGGTGACGACATAGGGGCTCTCGTGGTGGCTGTATTCTGGACCCTGGTATTCCTCGGCTCCTGTGGCCAGAATGGTCACGCCGTGATCCACGGAGATAGGATCTCCCTGGTCGACAGTCAATTGGGTCGTGAAATTACCTTTGAACCCTTCGGTCTTATAAACCCGGGTATTGAGGTGAACGGTGATCTTGTCTTCAGATCTAACCTGCTCCATGAGTCTGTTTAATATCTGCTGGGGATCGCGTCCGCCGTGGGAGATGTGCACAGACCGTAGGTTTCCTCCCAGGTGATTTTCCTTTTCCACGATATGGACCGGGAACCCGCTTTCCGCCAGGGTCAGGGCGGCGGTCATCCCGGCAGCTCCTCCACCCACAACCAGGGCGGCGTCATTCACCGGGACATCCACGGTTTTCTGGGCTTCAAGGAGCGCGGCCCGGGACACAGCCATGCGCACCAGGTCTTTGGCTTTGCCGGTCGCTTTATCCCAATCGTGAGAATGAACCCAGGAGCATTGGTTGCGGATGTTGGCCATTTCGAATAAATAGGGGTTCAAGCCTGCGGCCCGGATGCTGTCCCGGAAAAGCGGCTGGTGGGTCAGCGGTGTACAGCTGGCCACCACCACGCGGTTCAACCCCTCTTCCTGCACCATCTCTGTGATGTGATTGATGCTGTCTTCGGAGCAGGTATACAGGTTGGATTCCGCATGGGTCACATGGGGGAGAGTTTTGGCGTATTCTGTGACCTGGGGGACATCTAAGTATCCGCCGATGTTTGAACCGCAGTGGCAGATGAAGACGCCGACCCTAGGCTCCTGGTCGCTGACATCGATCTCCGGCGGGAACTCGGGCGTCGTTGTCAGCGAGAAGCGGGAGTCACCCAGCTTCGAACCTACCGCACCTGAAGCACCGGAAGCCTCGACGATGGATTCCGGGATGTCTTTGGGTTCCCGGAAAGGACCGACCGCGTAAATCCCTGCCCGCGTGGTCTCAACCGGGTTGAATCGGGGGGTGTGGCAGAAACCGTATTCATCCAGCTCTATCCCCAGCTGGCGGCTCAATTTTTGGACGGAATCCGAGATTTCCATCCCCACGGAGAGGACAACCATCTCAAATATCCCTTCCTGGCGCTGCTGGGGTTGGTCTTCCTCGGTGTAATAAAGGATCAGGTTCCGGTTCTGGGCATCCTCGTGGAGGCCCGAGATCCGGCAGCGGTGGTAGTGAATGCCGTATTTTTCCTGCGCGCGCTCGAAATAGCGCCAGTACCCTTTAGAAAAAGCGCGCATGTCCATTAAAAAGACGTGGATCTCCAGATCAGGATGGTGTTCTTTGGCGATCACCGCTTCTTTGGTGGCATACATGCAGCACACAGAGGAACAATAATCATGATCCTGGTCCCTTGATCCGACGCACTGCAGGAAGGCCACACGGCGGGGTTCCTGGTCATCCGAGGGCCGTTTAATCTCACCGAACGTCGGGCCCGAGGCGGAGAGAAAGCGTTCGAATTGGAGCGAGGTGATCACGTTGGGGTAGCGTCCGAAACCGTATTCCTGGGATAACTCAGCGTGGTACGTTTGATAACCGGGGGCGAGAATGACTCCGCCAATCTCGAGCTCTTTTTCCTGGGCAAGCATATCGTGATTGATGGCGTCCCGACCGCATTCAAAGACACAGGACATGCACTCGGAACAGATACCACAGGCCAGACACCGCGCAGCTTCCAGACGGGCGCTTTCTTCATCATAGCCGCGTTCGATTTCCGCGAAATTACGGACCCGGTCTTCGACAGGCAGCTCCGGCATGGGCACGCGGGGCTGGTGCTTGATTTCTCCTCGTGCCATGCGTTCCTCAATTTCCTGATCGGAAAGGTCAACGACCGGTAAGGATGGCTCCGGCGCTGTTTCCAGAGGATCCCCCTGCAGGGAGCGGATTATGGATTGGGCCACGGTGTGCCCGCTGTCGACGGCTTCGATCACGAAAGCGGTGCCAGAGACGCTGTCACCGGCAGCGAAGACGCCTTCCCGGGTGGCTGCCAGGGTGTTGGGGTTGATGGCGATGGTCTGATTGTCGCTGATCCCCACCCCGGCGTCATCGGGGATGAAGGCCAGGCCGGCCCGCTGGCCGACGGAGAAGATCACGGTATCACAGGGGATGGTGTGCTGGGAATCTTCCACTTTTTCCACATGCAGTCCCCCGCTGTCATCAAAATGGAAGCTCTTGACCTCCATGCACTCCACACCCCGGACATGACCGGAATCGTTACCCAGGATCTGTTCAAAGGACTGGCTGGGGTGAAGGTTGACCCCTTCTTCCAGCGCTCCCTCGATTTCCCATTCGTGCGCCGGCATTTCCTGGCGGCTTTCCAGGCAGGCTACATGGACTTCTTTGCCGAGTCTGACCGCGGTCCGGGCGCAGTCCATGGCCACGTTGCCGCCTCCCAGGACAAGGACGCGGTCCCCCAGGGGAGGGACATCTTCCGATTTACCGTTTTCGTATTTTCCCAGGCGCACGTCCCGCAGGAAGCGGGTATTGATCAGCACGCCGTCCAGGTTGGCCCCGGGGATGGGCAATTTCACCCCTTCGTGGGCTCCGACCGCAATGAGCACTGCGGAGAATCCCTGGTCAAAGAGGAGGTCCAGGTCGTCCACGCGGTGATTGAGCTTCAGTTCCACGCCGAGATCGATGATGTCCTGCACTTCGCGTTCGATGATGTCGGCCGGCAGGCGGTATTCCGGGACACCCAGGCGGAGCATCCCACCGGCCACGGGCATGGCCTCAAAGACCGTCACCGGGTAACCGGCGCGAATCACATCCTGGGCTGCAGTCAAGCCGCAGGGGCCTGCGCCGATCACAGCGACTTCCTTGTCTGGATGGGTGATCTCCACAGGTTCGACGGCCTGGCGCGGCTGTTCATAAACCTTATCAGTCACAAACCGTTTCAGAGCCCGGATGTTGATGGGTTCATCCACTTTGCCGCGGTTGCAGTTCGTCTCGCAGCGGTGATTGCAGATCCGCCCGCAGATGCCGGGAAAGGGGTTATCCATCTTGATCACTCGCAGGGCATCATCCCAGCGGCCTTCACGGACGAGGGCGATGTAGCCTTGAGCGCGCTGGTTGGCGGGACAGGCGTCGCGGCAAGGCGCGATGCCCGCCTTCTGGATGGCAAATGCATTGGGTACAGCCTGGGGATATTGTTTGTAGACCGCGTTCTTCTCGACGAGGTTTTCGTTGAATAAGTCCGGGATGAGGACCGGGCAAACTTCCTCACAATCGCCGCAGGAGACGCATTTATCGATATCTACGTAGCGGGGTTCCTGGCGGACTCGGGCTGTAAAATGTCCCACTTCGCCCTTGATGTCCATAACTTCCGCGGTGGTCAGGATTTCGATGTTTTCGTGTCGACCCACTTCGACCAATTTGGGGGAGATGGTACACATCGCGCAGTCGTTGGTGGGAAAGGTTTTATCCAGCTGTGCCATTTTTCCCCCTATCGCAGATTCCTTTTCAATCAGGTATACTTTGAAACCTTGGTCCGCCAAATCCAGGGAAGCCTGCATACCAGCAATTCCTCCCCCAACGACCAGCACGGCACCGATTGTCTTGTTTCCAGGAGCTTCAAAAGGGAGGGTACTGGGGGCCATTTAAATCGCTCCTTAGCAGTCTGCTAAGACGACACCACCTGTTGTTAAAAAACAGCACCGCCTACCTGCCTGGCAGGATCGAGGCGGTCACGGGAGGCAGTAATGGTTAAACCTCAGCCAGTCTTACGATTACAACCCGATAAGATATAAAAAAAGAACCGCCCATTAGCTGCGCTTGGGCGGCGTTGTTGGAGGAGTTTTGGTTCTCTGAACCCAGTGATGTTAATTGTTCAGTTTTGATCCACTCTTGAAGAAGCGCGATGGTATTTGAATAGCGTTGTGATTTGATTTTAACAAGATGAATGATTGGTGTCAATCAAAATCAGGGGACACATGACACCTTATATATGTGACAAAGTTAACCTGACAACCCCATACTTGGGGTTGGGAAGCAAGGCAAGACGGTTGGTTGGAACATGAACGATACTAGAAAAATTCGTGCAGGTAAGGCGATTTTATGGGGAACATGGCCTGCAAAGTTTTTATCTGGGAGGGGGAAGGGCTGCCCCAGTTCCGGTACGGAAGGTCTTCCAGGCGGTGCGTACCGTAAATCAGGGCGGACAGACCATTGATGGTGAGAGAGAAATCGGGCCCAGATGCAGGCAAAACCTGTAGGGACCCTGCCTCAGATTCAAAACTCCAGACACCCTCATTCCAGGGACAATATGCATCCTTGATGTGAACCGTGAAGCGGCCCGGTCCCACGCTCATCCCTTCGAGCTTTTTGACATCCAGAACCCGCCCCATCGGGGAGATATAGAGCTGGCAGATGGTGATCTTCAGGTCCGCCAGCCAGGTTTCAGGGCGCTCATCAGGCGCCAGCCACAACTCGACTTCTTTGGCCTGGTCGATGTGCCTGGCTATCCAGTGGAGCAAAAGGTACTTTCCCAAACTGTTCAGGTAATAAAACTGATTGACCTTCATCTTAAACTGCGTCACGTTTTTACCTTTCAGGGAATACGCCATCAACCCAATGACGCGGTCTTCACGTTTGGCAAGTGCAAGCCAGGATTCGTTTTCTTCAGCGCGATGCCGGTGGCCTGATTCTGAGAGGGCCATGCCGTGAACGCGGGGATGATAATGGGTGAGAAAATCCTGGTAGGCGTCGTATCCTTCTTTGATGCTCACCATTTCCACAGTCCCATCCAGGTTAAGGTTCAAAACCGGAGCGAGGGCCTGGGGCTCAAAGATGGCCTTCTTGGGGTGGGGAAATGTGGCGTATCCCAGACGCTCATAAAAGGATTCCCGGAAGGGATATAAACAGGAGACCGGGCGCCCGTCCTCCCGGGACTGAGATATAAGTTGCTTCAGGAGGCGTTTGGCATACCCCTGGCGCCTGGCTTCTGGGTGCGTTGCCACTCCCCATATGCCGCACATGGGGAAGGTCTTATCCCGGATCCTTTGCTTCATCACGCTTTCCGCAGCGCAGGCCACAGGCTCACCGTGTTCGAATAATCCCCAGATGATGTCCTGCTGGCGATCTTTTGCCTTTTCTATCCACTCGTCTTTTTCCATGAGCGGGGGGGAGGCTTGAAAGGCGTACAAGGTCAGGGCGTGCAGCACTTCCCACTTTTCATCCCCCTGTAGTTGTTTTATCTCGACAGCTGTCATGGGATCCCCTTTTTACGTTCGCGAACGTTCTGGAATTTTCGTTTTCAAGACATACTCTTCCAGGCGCTGGAAATCCTCCGGCAGATCCATATCCATGCCGAATCCGGGGTCGGTGATAACAACCGCTTTCACATTTAATTTAAAAGCTTTCGAAAGGGACCTCTCCGCATCCAATAGGGAAAGCTGGCCGGTTAGGTATTTCAGGATCATGCCCCACAGGTAGGGTTTCCGTGCGATATAGCGAATGAGAGGGCCGAGGGAGACGTTTTTCACCTCCCGGTTAAACTTCCGTCGCCGGGCGCTTAATTCCTGGATGACCATTTTTCCGTCCCGGATGGCGCGGGGAGTGAGAGCGAACATCTCCCCGGGGTAAAGGTCATCCTCTTTCAAATGGCCCACAATCCGTCCGTGGTTGGGGAATAGTTTCTCCGTGGGACCGAGCGACACACCACTGATAATCACGTCTGCCTCTGGGTGTTCCTGGACAGCCTCAAAGAACTGATTGATGGACGTTGTGGTGATTCCGGGGGTATCGGATGTGCTGATAATGACCATCGCGGGGTTTTTACCTTGGTTCTCCAGGTAGGCCAAGCCTGCCTCCAGTTTTTCCAGCTGGCTGCTGGTCGGGGTGATGGGGATAAGGTGCACAGGGACCTCGAATTCTATTTCCTCATCTTTCAGGCCCAGGAGGTAGATATCCTTTACATAAGGGGAAGCATAGAGCGCTTCGAGCTGCCAATCGATGACGCGCTTCCCCACGAAAGGTAAGAGGGCTTTTGATGTGTACTTATGGTCCGGGTCTAGCTCCTTGAGAAGTTTACGCCGTTTGTGGTCGCTGCCGCACAGGACAAGAACCGGGTATTGGATTGTCATTTTCCCTCCTTGGAACGGAGTTGTGATTTATTTTCCTAAGTATAACGCAAGTATCTCCCTCAAGGGGAAGGTATCGTGAGATAAATTGGAGGAGAAAGGAGTGTATGCAGGTGATAGAGAAGGAAAGAGGGTCAGCGCGCGGGTTTAACTCAGCAAATGCGGGGCAGCATCTCGCCGGACAGGGTATCCACCACGCGTTTGGAACCCAGGGGAGTTTCCATCAAAAGCCTGCCCCGGGGTTTATCTGTGATTTCCCCAATGATGGTAGCTTCCTCACCGTACCGTGTATTGCGCATAGCCATAATGACTTTCTCTGCATCTCCGCGCTCCACGACCGCCAGCAGTTTGCCCTCGTTGGCGATGTAGAGCGGGTCAAAACCCAGCATCTCGCAGGCAGCCTGAACTGCGGGTTGGAGGGGCAGGGAGGATTCGCGAATCAAAACACCTACGTTGGACTGCCGGGCGATTTCGTTTAATGCAGTGGCTACCCCTCCGCGGGTGGGATCCCGAAGGACGTGAATGCCTGGGCTGGCTTCCAGCATGGCAGAGACGAGATGGTTGAGGGGAGCGATGTCGCTTTCCACGTTTGTCTCGAATCCCAGGTCACCCCGGGCCTCTAAGACGGCAATACCGTGGTCGCCCATGGTCCCGGAGAGAATCACCACATCCCCCGGCTGGGCTTGGTCGCCGCCTATGGCGGTGTTCGTGAGGGGGATTCCGATCCCTGTGGTGGAAATATACATTCCATCGGCTTCCCCGTGGGCGACGACTTTCGTGTCACCAGCCACGACCTGTACGCTGGCTTCTTCAGCCGCCCACTGCATGGACGCAACCACTTTTTGGAGGGTGGAAATTGCCAGGCCTTCTTCGAGGATGAAACTGGCTGTGAGGTATTTGGGGTCCGCACCCACCATGGCCACGTCGTTTACCGTGCCGCAAACAGCCAGTTTCCCAATATCTCCCCCCCGGAAAAAGAGAGGGGAGACGACGTGCGCATCCGTGCTGATCGCCAGAGACTCAGGAGTAGTTGGTTGGACAACGCCAGCGTCGTTTTCAGCTTCCAAAATAGGGTTGGTAAGGGGGGGGCGGAAAACGCTCCGAATCAGGTTCGCCATCATCCTCCCACCGCTGCCGTGTCCCATGACAACGCGGTCCGTCTCGATGTGGGGCAGGGGGCATACCGGGCCTTCCATGGTGGGATATTCTTCACTCATGAGCTTTCAATTCCTTGTCTGGTGAGGTGACTCCGGTAGTGGTAATACGCTGCACAGGCTCCTTCATCCGAGACCATTGTGGCCCCGAGCGGGTGATCAGGCGTGCATTCTTTTCCGAAGGCCGGACACTCATGGGGTTTTTTCAAGCCCTGGAGGATCAGTCCTGAAACGCACACCGGTGATTCTTCTGATTGGATGGATTCCACATCAAATCGTTTTTCAGCGTCGAATTCCTGGAAAGCGGGGCGCAAGCACCATCCGCTTCCGGGGATGACGCCGATCCCCCTCCACTTTCGGTCACACTCCTGGAAGACTTGTTTAATCATCTTCTGCGCGGTCTGGTTCCCCTCTTTTGTGACCGCTCGCCGGTAAGCGTTTTCAACCACATATTCCCCTTTTTCGAGGGATTCCACACAGGTCAGGATCCCCTGGGCGATATCCAGGGGTTCGAATCCGGTCACAGCCATGGGCACTTTAAATTCTTCCGCGATGGGTTCGTATTCCCAGTACCCCATCACCGCGTTGACATGGCCTGCGGCCAGGAATCCTTGGACAAGGTTTGAGGGGGAACTGAGGATGGCGCGTATGGCGGGTGGAACCCGGACATGGGAGACCAGGATACTGTAATTCTCGAGGCCCAGATTCTGGGCTTGAAGCACACTCATCACGTTCGCGGGGGCAGTGGTTTCGAACCCGATGGCAAAAAAGACGACCTCTTTATCCGGGTTATCCTGAGCGATTTTCAGGGCGTCCAGAGGCGAATACACCACGCGGACATCTCCCCCGCGGGCCCGAATGGAAAACAAATCGCCGTTTGAGCCGGGAACGCGGAGCATATCTCCATAGGAGGTGAAAATCACGTCCGGTTGAGAGGCGATGGCCATGGCTTTGTCGATCAATTCCAGAGGCGTGACGCAGACCGGGCAGCCCGGACCGTGCACCAGTTCGACCTCTTCCGGCAAAAGCTGGTCCAGGCCGTGTTTGACAATGGCATGGGTTTGACCGCCGCAGATTTCCATCAGCGTCCAGGGCCGTGAAATCGTCTTCTCAATTTTCTTCAGGGTTTTCTTAACGAGATCCGCATCTCGATATTCCGTTAGATATTTCATGATGGATTCTCATGGGAAGGCCGGCTTCCAGCACTTTCTGGGTTTTCACCGGCTTCCACAATCTCTCGCAAGAGGTTGATGGTTTCTTGGGCTTCTTCTTCACTCAATAAACTTATCGCGAACCCGACATGGACAACCGCGTAATCACCGACTTCCGCTTCAGGAACATGCTCTAAACACGCTTCGCGAGTGACACCGCTGAAGTCCACTTTTCCCATTTTCAAACCTTGCGCTTGATATATTTCGATGATTTTACCTGGGACGCCTAAACACATCGTTGGATTCTCCTTTCATACATATGAATCGTTGAGCAACCACTACCTGTCCCAAAGATAAGCCGCCGTCATTGGGAGGAACCAGGCGGTGGAGATAGACGTCGAATCCCTCCTCTCTCAATAGTGGGAGTGTTTTCTGAAGGAGGGTGACGTTTTGCCAGACTCCACCGCTGAGAGCTACCTGATGAAGGCCGTGTTTTTTCCGCAGGCGTCTGGCTATCTGGGTGATGACCTCGGCCAAACCGTTGTGAAAACGGGCGGAGATCGCACCCACAGGTACCCCGTCTTTGATGTCCGCCAACACTGCGCGAATCATGGCTTGAGGGTGGATGAGATCCCCGGATAGATCGAAGCTGTACCCAGAGCGTTCATACGGGTCCACGCGGGCTTCCAGTTCAATGGCTGCCTGGCCTTCGTAATTCACTTTTTCAGACACGCCAACCAGGGCGGAAACGGCGTCAAACAAACGGCCCATGGAGGACGTGAGTGGGGTGGAGGTTCGAGATACCAACTGACCCCGCAGGGCCTGCAGCGGGTTGATGGCTGAATCCGCCAGCTGCTCTTTGGCGTATTGCACGGGGGTCAGGGAAGGGTCCCAGTTGATCCCCATCTGATGCAGCCAGGTTAAAGCTACACGCCAGGGTTCCTTGATGGCTTTGTCGCCCCCGGGCAAAGGCACATAGGCTATGTGGTAGGCCCGGTGGTATCCATGGTAATCAGCAATGAAGACTTCGCCTCCCCAGATGTTTCCGTCATCACCGTATCCGGTGCCGTCAAATGCGAAGCCAATCACGGGTTCTCCGTCCGGGTGCTGATTTTCCGCCAGGCAGGAGGCGATGTGGGCATAATGATGCTGCACTCCGATGGCGGGTATCCCCTCCCTTTCTGAGCGATCCAGGGCATACCGGGTTGCTAAGTAGTTGGGGTGCAGGTCATAGGCCAGGCCGCGGATGTCAGCCCGGAATAGGGTTTCGAAGTGGAGCACAGCCTCCTGGTAAGCCTCTAACGTCTGGTAATTTCCCATATCTCCCAGGTGCTGGCTCAGGAATGCCTGGTCCCTTTTGGTCAAGCAGAAGGTGTTTTTCAATTCCGGACCCGCGGCCAGAATGGAGGGTCCTTCCTGCGGGAGTTGGATGGGATAAGGAGCGTAACCGCGGGAACGGCGGACGGGATATGAGCCTGATCCTACAATTTGGGTCACGGAATCATCGCAGGGCATGTAAATGTCCCGATCGTGCAGAAGAAATCCATCGGCGATGTCTTTGAGTTGTTTCAGGGCCTCATCGTTAGAGGTGACGATGGGTTGGCCGCGCTGATTCCCGCTAGTCATGACCAGGGCATCATACTCTGCATCCGGGAAATTTTCCCCTTTCGCAAAAAGCAGATAATGCAGAGGGGTGTAGGGAAGCATGACACCTATCTTATCCTGTCCGGGGGCAATGGCCTCAGAGAGACTGCTGGACTGCTTTTCCTCAAGGAGAACAATAGGCCGGGCAGGTGAGGTGAGGACCTCCCGTTCCTGATCGTTCAAGGAGCAAAAGCGGGAAACGGTCTCCAGGTCAGGCATCATCAAAGCCAGGGGTTTCTGGGGCCGGGTTTTCCGATTTCGGAGCCGCTCCACAGCCTTATGGTTCTGGGCGTCGCAGGCCAGGTGGAAACCACCCAGGCCCTTAACAGCGATGATCTTCCCATCCGCAAGCTGGTTTTGGGTTTCGCGTATAGCCTCATCATCAGCTGAAGAGGCTTGGTCCGGTTTGACCAGGGAAGCAGCCTTTCCCGGATCCCACCACACCCGCGGGCCGCAGTCAGGGCAGGCAACGGGCTGGGCATGGAAGCGACGGTCAAGCGGATCTTCGTACTCCGCGGCGCAGGTGGAACACATCTCAAATGGCGCCATAGTGGTTTGGGGGCGGTCATAAGGGATGTCTTTGATGATTGTGAACCGGGGTCCGCAGTTCGTGCAGTTGATAAAGGGGTAGCGGTAGCGGTGATCGTCGGGTGTGAAAAGTTCTTCAAGGCAGTCATCGCAGATGCTGACATCCGGTGATATGGGTTGAAATCCGCCGCTGGAAGCCTCGGAGTGGATGATCTTGAAGGTGGTGAAGTTGTTGGCTGGTCTGGGCTCCGTGTGCACAGCGTCGATTTTCGCCAGGGGCGGCACTTCTTCGGTGATCGCTTCCAGGAATGAGGACAATTGCTCCGGTTCCCCGTCGACTTCGATTTCAACTCCCCCGGAGGTGTTACGGACCCACCCTTTGAGTCCAAAACGGTCCGCCAGGCTGAACACAAAGGGCCGGAATCCAACCCCTTGCACGATCCCTTTTATATGAATAAAAAGCCCTTTTTCTTCTGCCATAATCTCTAGCTTCTGTGCTTAATTTCTTCTTTTAACCAAGCCAACCAGGCATCCATCCCCTCATCTGTTTTGCAGGATAAAGGGAAGGAAAGTAAATCCGGGCTGAGGATTTCCACCCCTGTTTGGAAATACGCCATATCAAAGTCAATATAGGGCATCAAATCGATCTTGTTGATCACCAGGGCGTCGACATCCTGGTACATTTTGGGATATTTATAAGGCTTGTCGTCTCCTTCTGGAACGGATGCGATGAGGACGTTTTTATCCGTCCCCAGCTTGAAGGAGGCTGGACAGATCAGGTTCCCCACATTCTCCACCAGGAGCAGGTCAAAATCTTCCAGCGTTAATTCTGCCAGAGCGCTGTGGAGCATGTTGGCGTCCACATGGCAGCTCCCTCCCGTGTTGATCTGCACAGCGGTAGCTCCTGCCTTCGCAGCCCGGTCGGCGTCGATGCTGGAAGCCACATCCCCGTCCACGACGGCGATATTGAAGCTATCTTTCAGGGCGCGAAGAGTTTGTTCGATGAGAGAGGTCTTTCCTGCACCTGGTGAGGCCATGAAATTCAAACTGAAGACCCCCGCTGCCTGTAACTGCTGGTGATTCCTTTGGGCTATATCGTCATTTGATTGATGAATGTTTTCAACAATGGTTACATTTTCAGTCATTGATTCACTCATTTTTCTATGTTAATACTCTGTAATTGGAATTCTTTTCCTTGAATGATCCGAACCTCACAGCTCTCACACTGAGGACAATAGGTGATTTCATTTTCCTCCAGGGTATATTCATGACCGCATTTCTGGCACTGGAGCTTGCCGGGGATGCGCTCAAAATGGAGGCGGGCTCCCTCGCAGATGGTGTCCTCCGCGATGATATCCCAGTAGAACTGAACAGATTCGTCAATCACGGAGGATAAGTCCCCGATTATCAGGTAAAGGTCCGTTATTTGCGAAGCGTCGTTCTGCTCCCCGTACCGGATGGCGATCTCTGTAATTTGTTTGGTGATGGCTAGTTCATGCATTTTATTATGATATGTGCCTTTGATATGCTGCGCTTGTTTTAAACTCTCTGGTGGCGATGATGAACAAAATCGTGATCAGGACGGCTGATGAAAGGCACCAAGAACAGCTGGCGCCGATCACAAAGGGTTCCAAGAATGTGAGGTAGATGGAGAAGAGCACACCTATCAAGGAGAAGACCCACAATGCGATTTTAGCGGTTTCTTTCCAGGAGGGAGAGCCCATTTTGAGCACCAGCCAGGTGGCGGTGATGGCAAGGTATCCTGCGATGCCAACCACACCCACCGGGAGAAAGCCAAATAGGAAAGCATACGGGCTTTGCTGTACGGTGTTGCAATGTCCGACCGGGCCGCAAACGGCATCTGTCTGGGTGATTTCCACATAGGAGAGGTAAGAAGCGACGGCAATGCCGAGAAGGGAGATGACCGGAATCAACCAGGACTGATCGGGTGGGTTGCTCAAAAAATTCTTCTGATTATACGTGATCCCAACCATGAAAATCACGCTTATCATACCCAGAAGGACTAAAGTGGAAACGATATTGCCTATCAGGTCCGATTCGAACCTCTCCAGGATAGTCGGATCTTCCTTACCGTCGAGGCCATTTTCTGCTTTTGCCTGTTCGCTTTCCAGGGCTCTTTGCTCAGCCGCTTCCATTTCTTCCTCTAAACCGGGAAAATAGGGCCAATCGATCCCACCGGAAGCCAAACCCTCTTCGACAATGGTGGGTAATTGTTCGGGTATCTGGTTGGAACCGACGAGGATGTGGTCATCTACGATCAACGTTGGAACACCGAGTTTCTCTTCGGGAATGTCAAACGATTCCACGGCTGCCTCATACAACCGGGAGCCTTCCCCAGTACTTGTGTTGATGCCAAAAACCTGCAGTTGGGTTCCATACTGCTTGTCTAGGGCCGGTAATACTTCGTTGATCACTTCCAAGCAGTGAGGGCAGTTGGTGGAGTAAAACAAAACAGCCCGGACTACAGGTTCTTGCGCGTGACTAGCTGAAGCCATCGTGCTGAAAGAGATCAAAACCAACAGGCATATTAAGAGGGCTTTCAAGGCATACTTCATGGAACCTCCTGAAGGGATTTTTGTTGACTTCCTGCGTATGAAAATTATAGTCCTTTTAGGTGAAGTCGTATATGGAAGAATGTGATATTTTGCACAAGTTAACGCTTTTCTAATCCATTTTTAATACGCAGCGGATCTTATTGGGTCTTTTCACGGGAAATGGATTGCAGGGAGGTGAAGATCTGGTGAGCTATCCGCTGGGTTTGGGGGGCTTTTTGGAGTACGGTGAGCTCTTCCCGGGCCGAAGCTTCGTTGGCGAGGGCGAAGGTTTGTTTGTGGTATTCCGACGGATTCGTACAGCCGCCTTTCCTGTTGTATGCTCATCCCAAATTATCCAAGATGGCAGATGGAAGGTGCTAGTTCGTTGATTATTGTAGATCTAAGGTCCGTTCCAGGTCTCGGATCGAGTTCTTGGGTTGCTGGAGCATGATCTTACAAACCCCAATGGGAACGGCTTCTGTGTACCTTCCTGAGGGAAAGGGATCAAACGTTTCATGACGGAGCTCTCCCCATCAAATAAGAGACTTGGACTCTTTGAGGCGGATGAAGAAGAACCAGTAGAGGACGATGGCAATCGAATAGAGGGTGATGGCAATCGCAAACGGGGGACCGAACCCGTATTGGACCTGCAGCCACCCGCTGATCGTGGGGCTGAAAGCCCTGCCAAAGCTCCAGGTTAGGCTGACCAGGCTGGCCACTGTGGAACGAACAGCTTCATCCACCCTTTCCATCACAAAGGTCTGGTAGATGGGGTTGCTCATGTTCATCAGTGTCAGCCGTACGTAATATGCAGCGGTGCTCAGGGAAAATAGGGGGGCGAAACCGAGTAAGGCCATGAAGGGGATGGATAAGCCCTGGGTGATAATCACAAGCTGGATTTTCCCTAAACGATCCGCGATGGGTGGGGCGATGAGCAGACCGATGCCCATGGCTAAAGAACCCCAAGCAAAAAGTGTCCCGATGACTTGATCCGTTTGACCATGGACGGTGCGGAAGAAGACGTTCATGAAGGGCATGAACAAGCCGGCACCGATGGAAATCAAGAGGGATGGGAAAAGCAGTTTTCCTAATAATTTGGGATGCTGGGTGGCGTACGTGATGGGTGCGAATCCCGGCCCCACATCTCCATCATCTTTCACGATTGGCTTCAATAAGACGAGGGGGACGAGGCCGAACAGGGTGACAAGTGCCATGGCCAGCAAAGCATTCCCGTATGCGTCACTGCTGGTGGGAGCGATCCCTTGCAGGTTTCCCAGCCAGGTTGGCAGGTATCCACCCACCCAGTTGCCGACAAAAATGGATCCCATCCGCAGCCCGGAGCTGAAGCTGAAAAGGTACGTCCTTTCTTCTTCCCCGCTGTTTTCCATCAGGAAGGGGGCCATTGCGACGGATGAGATGCTTCTGACAATGCCGAACAAGGCGTTCATGCCATAGAATGTGCCCAGAGAAGGCCAGACAGCCATCACAGCAATAGAGACTCCTAGAAGCAAGGTGCGGGTGACGAGGGCGTTTTTACGGCCCCAGAGGTCCACCAGGTACCCCATGGGCAAGGCCAAAATCAGGGCTGTGAATTGGCTGGTGGTGATCAATCGCCCCAATAAGGCCTCATTGTAACCTAGGCTGAGGACATAAAAATTAAACAGCACGCGGTAAACGCCCATGGCGATCCCGGTGGTCAAAGCGCTGATCAAGTAGAGGCGCGCGTTGGGGCTGAACATTCGGACACGACTAAAATACTCTTTGAGGGTTGGTTTTAATTTTTCAGCGAGGTTTGTAAACATAAAGGTTAAAGGGTGCTTGTAGTGGAAGGCTCGGGTGAATCCTGTGGATTAGGTTTATCTTTCCAAAAGAATAACCAGTACATGGTGATCGCGATGATGTATAAGATGATTGTGCCCAGGAAGGGGATTGAAAAGCCGTATTTGACCTGTAAACTGCCGCTGAGGGAGGGGCTAAAAGCCCAGCCGAAACTCCAAGCCATGGTCGTTAAACTGGCGACCATTGCCCGGGCAGAGGGTTCCACGCGCTCCATCACAAATGTCCTGTATACCGGGCTGCTCATGTTCATCAAGGCCAGGCGAACATAATAGGCAGCCGCACTGACCCAGAAAAAGGGAGCAAATCCAAGGAGAATTAAGAAAGGGACCGACAGACCCTGGGTGACGACAACAACCTGAATCTTCCCAAAGCGGTCCGCCAGCACAGGTGCGATGAGCAGCCCCAGACCCATGGCCAGGGACCCCCAGGCAAAGAGCGTGCCGATGACTTGATCAGGCTTGTTGTGCACGGTGCGGAAGAAGACGTTCATAAACGGCATCACTAGACCGGCTCCCAGGGAGGTGATCAACATCGGGCCAACCAATTTTCCGAGCAAACCCGGGTGTTCTGCTGCGTAGGCGATGGGCGCGAAAATGGATCGTTCGTCACCCTCTTGTCTCTGGGGGCGAAGGAAAAAAAGCGGGATCAAACCTGTGGCAAACATCAGGGCTACGATGCCGATAGCGCTCCCATAGGCTGTGCTCCCTGTGGGCGAGATATCCATTTGCCTTCCAATCCAGGTGGGTAGATAGCCGCCCAACCAGTTTCCGGCGAACCCGGACAGGGTCTGCAGCCCCAATCCGATGCTAAATAGATAGGTGCGCTCCTTTTCCCCGCTGTTCTCCATCAAGAATGGGGACATGGTGATGCCCCATAAGCTTTGAGCGAAGCCGCTGACCACGTTTAAGACATAGAAGACAGGAACTAGAGGCCAAATCACCATCCCGGCAATGGAAAGGCTCGTTAATATCCCTCCAGCAAGTAAGGACCGTTTCCGTCCTATAATATCCGCCAGGTACCCGACGGGCAGAGCAACGATCAGCGATGTCAGGCTGCTGGTGGTAATCAGCCGCCCCAGCAGGGCTTCATTGAAACCCAGACTGAGGACATAAAAGTTCAATAAAAGCCTGAAAACGCCCATCGAGATCCCGCTGATGATCACGTTCACCAAGTAAAGACGCGCGTTGGGCCGGAAGGCCTTGATCTTGGAGAGGTAATCATATAGGGGTTGAAGGGGGGGTGAAGGCAGGTTACTTCTCATGTGGTGCATTTTCCTTTTCTTGATGATCTTGAGGGTTGATAAATGACTGCAAGGTAGTGTACGTCCTGTGAATGGCTTCATCACGCGTGGCGTATAACTTCTTGTGTTTGTCTTCCAGGGTCAAGTAGACTAGGCCGGCCAAACGAAGGGTATTCAAGTGATGTGTGACAGTGGAAGCTCGTAATCGCAACCGCTTTGCGAGTTCGGAAGGGGACATGGTTTTCTCTGAAAGGTAGCGTAAGATCCGTAAGCGAGTGGGGTCCGCCAAAGTTTTCAAAGTCTGGAGCATGGCGTCGGGCACCTGATCTCCCGGTACGAGGGAGTCAGTTTCTGATCGGCCGCCAAACAGAAAGATGCCTTTTTGGCCGTTGAGCTCCCGGTAGACGATCAATGGTGTGATCCAATAAGAGGGGACCAAGACCAATTCTTCGATCTCAAGCTCCATCCCAAATCGGAGACCCCGGGAAAGGGTTTCGATCAAGCGATCAAAGGGGAGTTGGGAAGCCTGTTGTTTCGCCATATGGATGGCGTCTTTGAGGCGCGGTTTTATCCTCTTTTCTTCCTCAGCAAAGAAGACATAATGGTAGGCTCGCAGCGCGTGAAGATACCTCTCGCCGAAGATCCCAGGCTGGGACCATAAGTCAAGCATGGATTCTATGTCGCTTCTACGGGGAGAAGAGTCCGTGCCCCGGTAGGCTTCTATTAAGGCTTTGACATCCGAGTCGGTCCAGGATCCATCCTCTGCTGCTGACGCAAATATATCCAGGGCCGGTTCAGGTGAGTTGGTCCCCTGCGCGAGGGCTAATAAACGGTCGCGGGGTGAAATTTGACTCAGCGCAGAAAAGACTGTCTCAGCGTCTTTTGGCTGGGGAAGTCTGTAAATCCATTTCATGGGGAAGGAGACCACATCCAGGGCCTTTTCCAGGAAATGGCGGTCATCCTCTTCAAGCCGGGAACGGACCCCTGCAGCCCAGGAAGAGCGTAAACCAAACGTATCCGTATTGTGCAGGACATGGAGACTGACGAATAGATCATACGCCGTTCCCATATCCCAGGAAAGGGTGGGAGCTACCATACTTATTCGATATACATCTAACTTAGATAATAATCTAAATTATTTTAACAAAAAAAAGCTCATTGTCTACCCCAATTATTATCTTTTTCTGGGGTTGGGGAGAGATTCCGGATATAGACCTTTACCGGGGCGTGGACAACTGTCTATCCAGCCAGGTCATAAGGTCTTGGAAGACCTTGATTCGGTCATCGTGGGGTTCGTTGTGGAGTTCATGGAAATATCCCTCGTAAACTTTCAGTGTCTTATCTGGTGAGGAGATCGTCTGGAAAAGGCTCTCTGCAGCGAAGGGGTCAACAAGCCGGTCTAATCCTCCTTGCAAAATTAAAATAGGCAGCTTGATCTCATGGGCCCGGTCTTGAACCTTTTGGATGGCCTTCATCATCTCTGCCCCCAATCGGGCTGTCGTATTTCCCTGAAAGACCAGGGGATCCTCCCGGTACTCCTTGACCACATTGGGATCCCGGCTTATCGCTTCCATATCAATGGGGAGGATTCTCAATTTGGGAAGAAGAGTGGAAAGGACCTTTCCCAGAGAGATCAACAATGGAGAGGTCTCTTCCGGGATGGTAAAGAGCGAACCTGATAAAATGGCTCCCCGGTAATTTGTTTGATCCTCAAGCAGATGGGCCAGGGAAATCAAGGTTCCAAGGCTGTGCCCGTAAAGGAAGATCGGGGTCTGCGGGTGTCGATCTCGAACTTTCTGCGAGAAAAATTGAAGGATATCAACGTATTCCTGGAATTTGTGAATATAGGTCCTTGTTCCCCCGGATCGACCGTGCCCTGGGAGGTCGAATCCATAGATCGCGAATCCAGCAGGGACAAAATAATCGACCATGTTAACAAATCTGCCGCTATGCTCTTTTAGGCCATGCAGGATGAGGAGGATGCCCCGGGGAGATTCCCTGGGGGTCCAGGCCTGATGGAAAATCTCTTTTCCATGGGGTTCTTGATAAGTCCCCTCGGTGTGTATGATCCCCTTAGACATATCCATGCTTTTTCCTTGTCAATATTTTAAGTTTTGGGATTCCGATTTGAGTGGGGGTTTCCCAATCAATCGAGGTAAGTATAATATATTGATAGCATTAAGTTGTTTTGACATTTGAGTTTGAATACACCATCTCCGCCTGAACTTTAACAGAGAATTTGAATGAATATTTTTCTTCTGGCTGGTCCCAAATATCCTGCCAATCTTCCGTATTATAACGGCGAGCCAAATCCAGGCCCACCATATTTCTCACACCGGAGATACTCCAGCAAGATCCGTTATCTGTCCGCCGGTTGACCTCTCTCATCTCTCTTTCCAGTGGGCTGGTGGCCAGGGTTGCATCCGTATCTGCAGGCTCCGGTCGTTCGGAGAACACTCCCCGGGGATGCTCCCTGAACGTGAACACGTTCCCTTACTGTGTACACAACTTCGTGTGAGCTCTCTGGAGATGTTCAGCACCGTGATCCAAATCCGGAATGTGTCAATGATTTTGGACAACTGATTTCAGAATTTACAGAGGAATTCTATTTTCTGCCACCTCCGAAAGACCAATAAAACCCTCCTGAACGTCCAATTTGCTTGAAGGCGAAGCCATTTCTCCAGTCACCTTTCCGTTGCCAATATTTTTTCGTTTAGAGGGCGGATTAATCCAAACTCCATCAGGAATTTGAGGGTGTTTAGGAGACCCATTTACAAAACGTTCAGGATGATTTTCATAAGCCTTCTGCAGCACCTGCTGGCGCTGCTGAATGATATTATCAGCTCTACCGAAATGCACATCAGCAGGTGTCAACAGACCCAATGAGCTGTGATAATGCTGATAGTTATACCAGTTGAAAAAGGATCTAGCCCATTCTAAAGCCTGATCTTTGTTTTCAAACTCTTCTGGAAAATCAGGCCGATATTTCATGGTCTTGAACTGTGCTTCCGAATAGGGATTGTCATCAGAATTATACGGCCTGGAATGGCTTTTACTCACGCCCAATTCCGCCAGCAGCAAGGCCATCGACTTGGCGATCATGGGGCCACCCCGGTCGGCATGAAGGGTGAGCTGATCTTGCCGGATCCCCTGTTTTTCACACGTTTCCTTGATCAACACCCTGGCCAGTGATGCGGTCTGGCGTTCTGCGATCATCCATCCGGGCACATACCGGCTGTAGATATCGATAATCACATAGAGATAATAGTACGTCCATTTCTTGGGTCCCAGGAGCTTGGTAATGTCCCACGACCACACTTGATTGGGCCTGGTGGCCAATAATTCCGGCTTTTTGTAGCTCGGATGGCTCAATTGATCCCTTCTTTCCCGTACTTCATCGTG
>JAWODY010000073.1:0-21542 GCA_046483045.1 Anaerolineales bacterium
AGCCGATGGCTGGTTAATAATTACCAGATCATTGTTTCCGAGGACCTGGACATCAAGGACATGCAGGATGGGAATTACCGCAGTATGAACAAAAGCATTGGTGATGCCGCCTGGAATCAACTGATACAGTTTACCGCGTACAAAGCCGAGAATGCTGGTCGTGGTTTTGTAAAAGTTGATCCCAGGAATACATCCCAAATGTGTTCTGGCTGCGGCGAGATTGTCAAAAAAGGTCTGTCTGAACGTGTTCATAATTGTCCTCATTGCGGTCTTTCTCTTGATAGAGATGAAAATGCCGCCCGGAATATTTTGGCACGTGGGATGGCGTGCTTGGGTTCTAATCCCTAGAAGCCCCACAGCTTACGGTGTACAGCACATATGCTAGTACTGTGGGGAGCGTTCACTTTACTTGAAGCAGGTACTCCGGGGGGACATCTTTCACCAGCCAGATTTCCTCTGTGGGCGAGTAAAAGTCACATCCATCCGCCTGCATACGCCTTGCATCCAACCGGAGGATGATAGGTTTCCCATGCCTACTACCTACCTGACGGGCAACCTTGGCGGTGGAAGAGAGGTGCACATATTTCCTCCCTTGAGATCTCAACCCATTCTGTTTGATATCCTTCAAGAAGCGGTGAGCTGTTCCATGGTAAAGGACGTCAGGTGGTTCTTGCGGCTGATATCCCAGGTTCACCTCTAGGGAGTGCCCATAGCGGGCCCGGATTCTCTCTCCGTCCATGCTGATCTCGAAGCGGTTCTTAGGATTGGATTCCACGATCTCTTTCAGCGTGGCACGATCTAAGTTAACTCCCTGCCTATTTGCCCTGGTCAGCAGCTTTTCTATTTCAACCCATCCCCCTCGATCCAAAGTCAACCCGATTTCCTCGGGCTTGTGGCGCAGGATCAGGCTCAGAAATTTGCTGAGGTGGGTTCGTCTTTTTTGTTTCATGGTGGGAAAAGGTCGTTCTGTGGGAAAGAATCTATCAACGTAGTGGGAATAAAAAAACCTGAAAGAGCGCGAGCCCTTCCAGGTTTTTTAGAGCGGGGACGACCGGATTCGAACCGGCGATCTCGGCCTTGACAGGGCCGCATGTTAACCGCTACACCACGCCCCCGAACGAAAGCTATTCTATCACATCCCCCCTCGGCGTCAAGTATTTTTTTCTGATTTATTCGCGCTCGGGAAAGGGTTTAGAATTCGCCGATATCCGCGATCCGGAAGCGTTCAATGGCCAGCATTCCGCTCAATGTGAAAATCATGAGGATCGTGCTCAAAGCCATGGCTTGCCCGTAATTTAATGTACCCGGTCGGGAAAGAAGGCGGTAAATGACCACGGGGACGGTGGGGAACTCAGGACGGACGATCAACGATGTAGCCCCGAATTCACCAATCGAAATGGTGAAGGCGAAGGTGGCAGCCACCAACAGAGCTCGACCGATCATGGGTAGATCGATGTGCCGGAAAACCTGGCGGGGAGAGGCTCCTAAAACAGCAGCTGCTTGATGCAGGTTTGGTTGGATGCTCTTCAACGCTGGCGTAAGGCTGCGGACAACAAAGGGGAAAGCTACCAGCGTATGGACCAGGGGGATAAGGATGGGTGAAGCGCGAAGGTCGAGAGGTGGTTGATCCAAAGCGACGATGAAGCCCAGCCCCAGGGTTACCGCAGAGGTTCCCAAAGGGAGCATAAGCAGGGGGTCCAGAACTTTATTGAGGACATTATCCCCGCCTCGGGCTAACGCCCAGGCAGCGGGTAAACCAAGGATAAGCGCAAAAACCACAGTTATCGCCGCGTATAAAAGGGAAACGATGATCGCTGTGGAGGGCGGGACGTAGAACAGGGATTCCTGTGGATTTTGGGTCAGGGCTTTGAAGAAAGCCAGGGTTAAACCCTGATTCCCGCCCTGGGAAGGGGTGAGGCGGGTGATGGAACGAGCTCCCAGGGCGAATAACGGTATGGTGAGGATCAGCAGAAGGATCCCAATTAAAACTCCCGCTGTGATCTTATTACGCCATGTGGATAGGGGGCGTTGGGTTTGTCTCTCCGCTCGCTGCTGTACAGGGCGGGAAATCTTATTCATCAGGCGTGAATATATGATCGTCAGAAAAAGAGTCATTCCCAGCTGGAGCAGGGAAAGTGTGGCTGCCAGGGGTAGATTGAATAAACTGATGGTCTGGTAGTAGATCTCAACTTCCAGGGTTGCAAACTGGGGTCCCCCAAGGACCAGGATCACGCCAAACGAGGTGAAGTCGAAGATGAAAACCAGCAGAGCTGCCGCAGCCACTGCCGGGGCTAACAAAGGGATGGTCACCTCCCGCAGCGTCTGCCAGCGGTTCCCTCCCAGCACCTGGGCCGCCTGGGCAAAGCGGGGATCCAATCGGCTCCAAAAATCCCCAACCACCCTGAGAACAATGGTCGTATTGTAAAAGACATGGGCGACCAGGATGGCTCCAAATGTGTGCAGGAATTGGATGGGCGGGGAGGAAAGAGAGAACAGGTCCATCAGCAGGGTATTCACCCAGCCGTTGGGTCCGAGAAGGGCATTGAAACCCGCTGCTACTACCAGGGTGGGGAGCACGAAAGGCACCCCCATCAAAGCCCGAAGGAAATTCTTGCCACGAAATTGATATCGAGCAAAGAGGTATGCTCCAGGGAGACCCAAGAGCAGGGTGAGTAAGGTGGACAGCGTGGCCTGCCAGACTGTAAAACCAAGCACGCTCCGGACTGTGGAGTCGCTGATTGCTTTCCAGATGGAAACCAGCGCGTTTCCTTCTCTCCGGCTGAAACTCAGCTGGATGATGCTGCCCAGGGGATAAAAGTAAAAGATCCCCAAAAACGCAAGGGGAAGGATCCACAACAGATACGGGAGGTATTGTTTGATTTTTGTTTTCGAGGAAAGGATCATTTTTTTCAAGGCCGATTTGATAAAGATACCCTGGGGGATCTTTCACCCCCAGGGAGGGCTGGATAGATCAGCGGAGCACCGCTTCCGTCCATTCTTGGATCCATTTCTCGCGGTTTTCAGAGATAGCTTGGGGGCTGACTTCTGCTGTCTCATCCGGGACGGCAAGGTACTTCTGGAACGTCTCGTTGAGTTCTGCTTTTTCGTTGACAGGGAAAACGAACATATTCAGGGGGATGTCCTCCTGGAATGTGGGGGAGAGCATGAAATCGATCCATTTCTCAGCCAGATCTTGTTTTTCTGTGCCTTTCAGGATGCCCACAAACTCGATCTGCCGGAAGCAGCTCCCGTCCGCCACTACGGCTGCAGTGGGGGGTTCTTCGATCTCTTCCTCGGCGAAAATGATTTCAAAGGGCGGGCTGGAGCCGTAGGAAACGACGATGGGGTAAGAACCCCCAGCCTGGCTGAAGGAGGAGTAATAGGCGGTCTCCCAGTCGTTGACTACGTTGAGGTCATTTTCCACCAGCTGCTGCCAGTATTCAAGATATTGATCTTCTCCAAAATGGCCAATGGTCGCCAGTAAAAAGGCCAGGCCGGGCGATGAGGTAGCTGGATTCTCCACAGTTAACAGGCCTTTGTATGCTGGTTTGGTCAGATCCTCCAGGTTCTGGGGAGGCTGGAGGTCGTTTTCTTCAAAGTAAGCTTTTTGATAATTCAGACACACATCCCCGTAATCAACGGGCAAAGCGCGATTTTGATCATCCAGTTGAAAGCGGTCATCGATCTCATCCAGCAGGGGGGAATTATAGGGGATGAAAATCCCTTCCTCCAAAGCCCGGCTGAGGAATGTGTTGTCAACGCCGTAAAAAACATCTGCCAGCGGGTTGCCTTTGGAAAGCACAGCTTTATTTACTGCCGTACCTGTGTCTCCCGCTTCTAGAAACTGGACATTGACGTTATGTTCCTCTTCAAATGTTTGGATGACTTCTTCAGAAGCGGCAAAAGAATCGTGGGTCATGATGGTCAATGTCTCAGGTTTCGCCGACGTTTCCGTGGGCTGCTCTTTCGTTTGTGTGGTGGCTGCCAAGGAGGTCTGTTCAGTTGTGGGGGCCGTCGGGGTGACCACTTGCCCGCATGCGCTAAGCGCAAAAATGAAAAAGGTAATGAGGGTGAGTTTTGTTTTCATAGGAAATAAGCTCCCATTATTTATCAGAAATTCGGGTGTGAATGACACACAGGAGTCCTTCTTGTAAAGAAATTTGAGCCTGATTATCTTTCATCAGGTTGCTGATCCCCCGGGAGGTTCCGTACACTAATCTTCCTTCCTGTAGTGGGTATTCCAGACCCTGGGTCGTAATCCCCGTGGTCTCGGGCAGGAGGGGAAGCAGGGAAACGGTATCCCCCCTTTGACCCTCTAAATACATTTTGCCCTCTCCCCTCAAGAGGGTTACGATCTCGTTTCCGCAGATTAATTTAATCTGGCAGGAGAGGTTGGGATGAGCGAGGAGTAGGATGTTCCCCAGGGTCATATCTAACCGTTCGCCCAGTGCTCCATAGACGTGGATCTCATCTGCGCCTTCTTCCTGGGCGTATTCCAGAGCGATCTCCAAATCGGTTTTATCCTTGCGCTGGGGATGGCGGATGATATTCACTCCGCGGCCCCTCCATTCTTCCACCAGGGACGCAGAGGTAGAATCCAGGTCACCGATCAAGACCTGGGGATGTATGCCTGCCTCTTGGCAGTGCGTGCTTCCTCCGTCCGCAGCGATGACCAGGTCAAAATCTGAGGTACAGATAGATTTCGGGTCCGCCTGAAATCTTCCATTGGCAAAAACTAAAGCGCGCAAGTCAGGCTCCTTTGGTCAAGGTGCTCGAAATTAAAAAACTCCTCTTTGCGGAGGAGTTTTGTTAGTGATAACAGCATGCCTCCGCCGGTATTATCCGGATCAGGTTCGCGGGTCGAAAGTCAAGCTTTCCTCTCAGCCGAAGAGTCGGCTCCCCGTGCTTCCTATTCTATTCTGAGGATAGTATAGTCTTCCCAGCTTCCTTTGTCAAGAAAAGGCTCTTTGGCGGTCTTTCGCAGGTGCAGGATTGAGGGGTGGATGCGCGATGAAATGATACAAAACGTTCCGGGAGCCGATTATCGGCCTTCGCTCCCTATTATTTCTGTGCGGGAAGTTTTAAGCTCAGCCGGGGTTATTTAACGGCTTCTTTGAGGATTTTTTGGGAAGGGGGCGCAAACGCGTCCAGGCTTTTCCTCACCAGGCGGGTCATCTTCGGCTTGGGCGCGATGGGAATTTGATGTTGAAGGAAATACAGCGTTTCCTGTTCCGAACGTTGGGCTAAAGTTTTCACCAATTCCGCCAATGAGGAAAGGTAGGAATCGTTCTCATTTTGGATCAGGGGTTTCAGGTATTGAAAGATGACGGGCAAGTTCTGGAATTGGTCGTCCGCAGCCAGCGGTTTCAGGGTAAACAGGACCAACTTTCCCACTTCTGGGCTGACCATTGAAGATAACTCATCCAAGAAAACGAAGTACATCTCATCCCGAGCCTCTCGTAATCTGGATAGTCCCCGATCCAGGAGTGATGCCAAAATGGGGTCTTCCTCGCAATTGAAAGCCCAGGTTTTCACCCGCTCCAGAACCTCTCCTTTGAAAGAAGAGGGAATGTACTGGAGGTACACGGCCGCGAGTAAGCGAGTTTCCAACCACTCTTCATTCCATAAAGCATCAATCAATATCAATCCTTCCTTTGGGGATTCATGGAGTCTTTGCCGTACTCCTCGTTCAAGGTAACGCAAGACAGGTGGCGAAGCTTGATAGGAGTCGATCCCTGGGGGTGGGTCTCCTCTTTGACCGGGCCGGTGGACCCGATTGGCATATGATGAGAGCATTTCGTGTAAGGCGGAGATATATTGTTCTGGGTGGGAAAATGATTCGCTGACCTGCGCTGATCTGAGTTTTAATTGAGTAGGGTTGATGGCCGGCATTTATCCTATATCCCCTTTGATTAGCTGGAATGCTTCTTCCACGGTAGGGGAAAATTGGATCAGGCTTTGATGCTCTTTTGGCACGTATTCCCCAAGAGTATCAAAAAAAGTAGAGAAAGTGGCTTTCCAACCTGCCCCAACTAAGATCAAAAGGCGGGGGCTGATAGCGCTTGTCTGCAGCTGGGACCACATCATGGTGATTTCGCCCATTGTGCCTATTCCTCCGGGAAGGGCGATGGCTGCATCACACATTTTGATCAGGGCGTATAACCTTTCTTTGAGGGTCGCGAAGCGGATCTCTTCTTCAACCCAGGGATTGGGTCCTACAGGCCGCCAGGATTCAATCTCGTCGCAGGTGATCCCGATCACGTGCCCCCCGGCCTGGGAAGCGCCCCGGGAAACGGCTTCCATGGTCCCAATATATCCTCCTGTGATTGCGGTGAACCCTGCGGTTCCAAGCAACTTCCCTAACTGCTGCGCTTGCTGATAAGCCGCGGACCCTTCCTCGGGTTTGGAGCCTCCAAAGACAGTGACTTTTAGGTTTTCTTGTTTTTGCATGTCATCCTCATTTGTCGTTATCCCCTTTCCTCGGCCATGTGCGATGGTAATTTTCTTGTAGTTTGCGCAGGATCGCATCTTCCAGATCGATGTCACCCACACTGGCTAGCTGAAGCAAGTATAAGGCGACATCTGCCAATTCCCCGGCCAACGTCGGTTTTGATATCTCCCTCTCTCCCCATTGAAACAATTCCAGGATTTCTGATGTCTCTAAGTGGAGGGATAGGGACAAATTACGCTGCGTTTGGGGGCGGGGGCTGTTTTTGTCGTACCAGCCTTTGTCTTCCACAAACTCGTTCATACGCTTTGTTAAATCGTCAATGTTCATAAGTTTTTATTATAAAGGGAAATATGTGGAGGAAAAAGGCAAAGTGAACAGGTTAGAATGAGAAACGTTTTCCGTCTTTGATCGCCGGGGAGAGGGGGGAAAAGTTGGAGGGCATCAAGGATCCATCCTGATC
The DNA here is from genome assembly GCA_046483045.1 of Anaerolineales bacterium. Classification (GTDB taxonomy): domain Bacteria; phylum Chloroflexota; class Anaerolineae; order Anaerolineales; family UBA11858; genus B10-G9. The sequence continues at coordinate 6,912 of JAWODY010000073.1, forward strand.
TGTTTGCAAACGACAGATAAGGTACAATACAGTCGGATATCTCCGTTTTCGAGCTGCTCAAACGAAGCCTTTCACTATGGACATCATTCTGACGCATGAGCGAACCGATTTTGACGGTCTGGCATCTCTCCTTGGGGCCTATCTGCTCGATGAGGAATTGATCCCTGTCCTCCCCCGGAAGTTAAACCGCAACGTGGAGGCATTTCTGAACCTTTACGGTGTAGAGCTGCCCTTTGTAGATCCCCGTGATCTTACTGGTGACCCCATTTCGTCGGTGACCCTGGTCGATACCCAATCTTGCATCAGCGTCAAGGGCATGTCATCCGATACGAGGGTTCGCGTCATCGACCACCATTCGCTGGGTGAAGATGTGCCGGAAGAATGGGAAGTGACGATCGAAGAGACCGGGGCGACTACCACGATTTTCGTGGAGGCCATCAAGGAACGGGATCTCCAGCTTACGCCCATCCAGGCAACGCTGTTGTTGTTGGGGATTTACGAGGATACAGGGTCCCTGACCTATACCAGGACCTCGCCTTCGGATATCCACGCCGCGGGTTGTCTTGTTGAAGAGGGCGCGAGCCTGGCTATTGTCACGGATTATCTCAACCATCCCCTCTCATTGGAACAACAGAAAGTTTACGAGGAGCTGCGGGCCAATGCAGAGAGCAGGATCATTCACGGGCACAGCGTCATCATCGCCCAGGCCGATGCCCGGGAATTGGATGCGGAACTTTCCACCCTGGCTCATAAACTGAGGGATTTACTCGACCCGGATGCTATTTTTCTGCTCTTGGAGACGAGCGCTGGTGTGCAGATGATCGCCCGTTCAAATGACGATCAGATTGATGTTTCTGCGGTGTTGGAGGGGTTTGAAACAGGAGGAGGTCATCCCCGGGCTGCAGCAGCGTTGATCAAGGATGGGGACGTGGATGAAATATATGCCCGGTTACAGGATATCCTCCCTGATTATGTCGAACCGGCCATCACTGCCAAAAAAATTATGTCTCGAAATCCTCAAACCATCCCCCCGGATATGTCTGTCCAGAAGGCGTCGGAAATGATGGTGAGGTATGGGTATGAGGGGTTTCCAGTTGTGGAAGATGGTGAGATCGTAGGTTTACTGACCCGCCGGGCGGTGGATAGGGCCCTGGCGCACGGTTTGAATTTGTCGGTGTCCAGCCTCATGGAAGCGGGGAATGTGCGTGTCTTTCCCTCCGATTCCCTGGAACATATTCAAAATGTAATGACAGATACTGGATGGGGACAGATCCCTGTCGTCACCTCCCGCTCTAAAACCATTGTCGGGATCGTGACCCGCACGGATCTCTTAAAAATCCTCGCCCCCAGTAAACCGACGCCAGGACGCCAGAATCTGGCAGCGCGTCTGGAGGCTAAGCTTCCTCCAATGCGGGTGAAGCTGCTTCAGAAAGTCGCTGAAATCGCCCAGGAGCGCAAAGATGCTCTGTACATTGTGGGGGGTTTTGTGAGGGATTTGCTCCTTGAATATCCCAGCCTTGACTTCGATTTGGTGGTGGAAGGGGACGCCATTGCTCTCTCAAAGGCGATCCAGGAGGAATTTGGGGGTCGAGTCACCAGCCACAATCGTTTTGGGACCGCGAAGTGGTTTCTGAATCCGAAAATGGGGGGCAACTTGGGACTCACCACGGAAGACATGAAATCGCTGCCCGAGGCGTTAGATTTCATCTCAGCCCGAACGGAGTTCTACACGCATCCCACAGCATTACCCACCGTGGAACGGGGGAGCATCAAACTTGACCTTCACCGCCGGGATTTCACGATCAATACCCTTGCCTTACGTCTGGATGGGCGCCATTATGGGGAACTGTATGATTATTGGGGAGGGCTGAGTGATTTGAAGCAGGGACTCATCCGTGTCCTTCACTCGCTGTCTTTCGTAGACGACCCCACGCGTATTTTACGCGCCGTTCGTTATGAACAACGTTATGCTTTTGAGATTGAAAAACGAACGCAGGAACTGCTTTTGGAAGCGAAATCGCTGCTCAAGAGAGTTTCCGGAGACCGCATCCGGCATGAATTTGACCGTATCTTTGATGAGGAGAATGCGTCTCCTATGATGGAACGGATGCATGAACTGAACATTTTAGAAGCAGTTCATCCTGACCTCCCCTGGAATGATGACCTTTTTGAGCTTATCGATTCCATATTCGATAGGGAGCTTCCTAAAGATTGGGAGGTTAAGGGGGAATTACCGCAGGGGACCCTCCATGAAACGCTCATCTACACCACTTGGTTGATGCAGACACCTGAACCCATCCGGGTTATCAAACGCTTGAAATTAACCTCTCTGATCTCCCAAATTATTCTGGAAGCCGTTGATTTACAGAACAAGCTGCCTACTTTGATGGGGAAACCACACAGTGAGATTACATCAAAGCTGGATCAGATCTCAAACGTAGCGATTTACGCAGTGTACCTCAGCAGAGATAAACCGGAACAAAAAGGTCTTCTCTCGCGTTATTTATCCTCCTGGCAGCATGTTTCTTCCCATATCTCCGGTCAGGATTTGAAGGATCGGGGTTTGCCGCCAGGACCGCGTTACAGCGAAATTCTGGAGAGTCTGCGGAATGCTTGGATCGATGGAGAGATCTCAACGGAAAAAGAAGAAGAGGTTTTACTGGAGAGGATGCTTTCAGAAGAATGGGATGAGGAAATATCCTCGTAAGAAATCACTTTCTGTTGTGTTTTGATTTGCATCCAGGCCCGGGTCATTTTTCTCTTGCGAAGTTGAATGAGATTTGTGAGGTATTTAGTTTTCAGCTACCTTGCCATTGATATCATTTCGTGATAGAATTTTTTGGCAGAGGGAGGTCGCAATACTGGTGGCGATGAAAGTGGGTACATCCCACTTTTTTTATTGCCAGCTAGTAATGTGATCCTCCGTCCTAGGAGAAGGATTGGAGATGTAGCGATGAAAAACGAATTTGAATTAGCTTTTAAACAAGTCATCAGCGACCGGAATTTGCCGGAAGAGATCATATTGGAAGCTTTGAAAGATGCCATGGTCTCAGCGTACCGACGCGCTGTGAAAGCGTCAAGCGCTCAAAAAGTGGAAGCGGAAATTGACCTCGAAACGGGCGAAGTGACGATTTTTGCTGAAAAAGAGGTCGTCGAAGAGGTCCAGGACGATCGCACGGAAGTAAAACTTTCCGAAGCCCGGAAAGTAGAAGAGGACGCGGATTTAGGTGATTTGGTGATGGTGGAGAGCACCCCGGATGATTTTGGCCGGGTGGCAGCTCAAACAGCACGGCAGGTCATCCAGCAGCGTATCCGACAAGCAGAGCGTGGGGCCCAGTTTGAATATTACAACGAGCGGGTGGGAGAAATCGTCACGGGTGTCGTGCAGGCCATTCATCGGAATGAACTCACCATCGGTTTGAATATCAATGCTGAGGGGATCATGCCCCGAAGCCAACAAATCCCCGGAGAATACTTCCGGGTCCATGACAGAATTCGTGCTTTATTGCTGGATGTTGAGGAGACGACCCGGGAACCGAAAATTATCCTCTCCAGGGCTCATCGGGATTTCCTGCGCAGGCTCCTGGAAAATGAGGTTCCCGAAATTTATCAGGGATTGGTTGAAATTCGTTCCATCGCCAGGGAAGCGGGGCATCGCTCCAAAGTGGCTGTAGCTGCTTTGAAACCGGGCGTGGATCCTGTAGGCGCGTGCGTCGGAGTGCGAGGGGTTCGTATCCAGGCGATTGTCCGGGAATTAAGCGATGAAAAGATCGACGTCATCGAGTGGAATCCAAACACGGAAGAATTTATCGCCAAAGCCCTCAGCCCGGCCCGGGTTTTGAACGTTTTCCTTAATAAGAACACAAGGGGAATGCCCACAGCCACGGTTGTTGTCCCGGAAGATCAGTTGAGCTTGGCCATTGGGCGAAACGGTCAGAATGCGCGTTTGTCAGCAAAATTGACAGGTTGGCGGATTGATATCAAAGGGCTCTTTGAAGTCACATCAGAGACCTTATTCCAGTTGAAAAACAATCCCCAGTATGCATTATTCGCTGAGAAAGAATCGGAAAGCATCCCTAAGATTGAAGCCATCATGGAGAAAAAAGCACAGGGGAGGCCCATCCAGCCCGAGGAATATCGGGAATTGCACAAATTCACAGAGCGGGTAGAGAAAGAACTCATTGCGCGGCGTGAAAAAGTCAAGAGGTTGATAAAAGAGAGGATGGAGGCAGCGAAGGAAGCGGTGCCTGATGATGCCTATGATCTGCCTCTGATGACCTTGGGTTTGCCAACCCGGGTCGAGAATATTCTGCTTGAAGAGGGGTATGAAAACGTCGGCGATCTCACGTATAAATTGCTCCTGGAACCGGAGTCCATCGCGGACATTGAAGGGATTGGACCCACATACATTGAAAAGATCGAAGAGTCCCTGCAGGTCATGGTAGGGTATGAACCTCTTCCGGAGGAGCTGCAAATTGCAAAAGAGGAGATGCTGCAGAAAGATATTGACCTGGAAAAACTGGAGAAGGACCTGAAGGGGAAAGCCGCTGAGGAAGAGGGCCAGGAGGAAGAAGGCAAACCTCCCTCCGAAGAAGAGGGCGCGGAGGAACCAGCGGAGGACAAAGAAGAGGAGACCATTGAGGACAAAGTGGGGGAGGATGAGGACCGGGAAGAGGCAGCTGAGGGTGATGAAGTAGAGGAAGTAGTTGTTCCTGAAGATGCCTATGATTTGCCGTTGTTGACCCTGGGCTTGCCTGAAGAAATCGAGGCTTTTTTGACTGAGGCGGGATTTGAGAACGTCGGGGACCTCGCCCAGCAAATGTATTCGGAGCCGAAGGAAATCTCCGATATAGAAGGTATCGGGCCTGTAGCTGCAGCGACAATCCAGGAATCATTGGATATCATGGTGGAGCGGAAACCTCTGCCGGATGAAGGGGATGAGAGTGATGAAGAAGAAGCTGCCCCAGAAACTGGAGAGGAAACGGAACCAGAACAGCCAGAAGAAAACCAGGGGGAAGAGGAGTAACGAGGGCAAGCTCAGATAGGGATAGAGCATAGGAGTCGGGTTTTCTTTGTTGATTTTTCCGCCCTAATTTTTAGATGAGAAGTATTTGACGAAGGATGATGGGAAAAAGAAAACATAAACCACAACGCACATGCGTCGGCTGCGGTCAGGTGGAAGAAAAAAGCGTTTTGATACGCATCGTCCGCACACCGGAGGGAATATACGTGGACCCGACGGGAAAACGGTCAGGACGCGGGGCCTATCTTCACCCCCGTCGAGAGTGCTGGCAGCAGGGTATTGATTCTTCCTTAAGTCATGCGCTTCGGACCTCGCTGGGAAAGGAAGATAAGGTACATTTAGAGAGTTACCTGTCCTCCCTGGAATAGGAAGGATAGGAGGGGTACGTTTGTTGGAATGACAAGGGGAGAGAAAGGGTAAATACGAGGTAATTTATGGCAGAGAACGAACAAGATACAAAACAAGTCGAACTGCCCATCAGCATCACTGTGAGAGATTTGGCCCAGAAACTCGGCGCAAGTCCCATTGATGTCATTAAAACATTGATGGCAAACGGAATGATGGCGAATATCAATCAGGAGATTGATTATGACACGGCCGCTATCGTCTCAACGGAAATGGGATTTGAAGCCGTCCCTGAACAGCTAAAGGAGGAAGATGTTCAGGAGGAAAAAGCCCAGATCCCCTTGTGGAGGAGGAAACTGGAAGAGGAGGAGGAAGAAAACTTGAAACCTCGCCCACCTGTTGTGACCATGTTAGGCCATGTCGATCACGGGAAGACTACGTTGTTGGATGCCATTCGACATACAACGGTGGCGGAAGGGGAAGCGGGGGGGATCACGCAGCATATTGGAGCTTATCAAATCGAGCATAATCAGAAGACGATCACTTTTCTGGACACTCCTGGTCACGCGGCTTTCACATCCATGCGGGCCCGTGGCGCGCAGGGGGCGGATATAGTGATCCTGGTCGTGGCTGCGGATGATGGGGTTATGCCCCAGACGGAAGAGGCCATTTCCCACGCCCGGGCTGCACAGGTGCCGATGATCGTTGCTCTCAACAAAATAGATAAATCAAACGCTGTCCCGGAACAGGTCAAACAGGAATTGTCAGAAGTTGGTCTGATCCCTGATGAGTGGGATGGGGATACGATTGTGGTCCCCATTTCTGCTACAGAGCGGGAAGGCCTGGAAGATCTGCTTGAAGCCATCCTTCTCGTCGCGGAAGATATGGATATCTATGCCAATCCGGAAGGGGAGGTATTTGGCTCGGTTGTGGAAGGGGAGCTGACCCGGGGGCGCGGTCCCATGGCCACTTTGCTGGTTCAAAACGGGACCCTCCGGGAATCGGATACGGTGATCGCCAATCAAACCTTTGGTCGGATCAAAGCCATGTTTGACTTCCGTGGGAATAACATTAAAGAAGCGGGTCCATCCAAACCGGTTTCAGTGATGGGGATGAATGAAGTGCCGGTAGCAGGAGATTTATTCGAGGTTGTGGAGAGTGAAAAGAAAGCCCGGGAGATCGCGGAAGAACGGAGCCTGAGGCAGGAGAGAGCAGAGGTAGAAGAAACCAAAGGTGCCAGTTTGGAACAGCTCTTTGAAAGGGTTCAGGCCGGCGAGGAAGAGGAGCTGCGCTTGATCATCAAGGCAGATGTCCAGGGTTCTTTGGAACCGATCATATCCTCTTTGCAGGACTTGAAAAGTGGGGGGGAGCAGGAGATCGGCGTGAACATCATTCACACCGGCACGGGTCAAATCGGAGAAAATGATATCATGCTGGCTGCGGCTTCCAATGCTATTGTGCTTGGCTTTAATGTCGGTCCTGACAATGCAGCGAAACGCTTAGCGGAAGTCGAAGGTGTCTCTATCCGGGAATATGACATTATCTATCACCTGATTGATGACATCGAGAAAGCCCTACACGGGATGCTTGAGCCTGTCGAAAAGAAAATATTGATTGGGAGGGCGGAGGTCCTGGCGGTTTTCCCATCTGGCAGGTTTGGTCAAGTAGCTGGCTGCAGGGTACAAAAAGGTTCCATCAAACGCAACGCGCAGATCCGTGTCCTGCGGGATGACAAATTGGCTTATGAGGGCGGGATCGCTTCCCTCAAACGGCATCAAGACGATGTCAATGAAGTCCGGGAGGGATATGAATGCGGGATTGGGCTGCAGGGCTTTTCTGATTTCCAAGAAGGCGACATCCTGGAATGTTTTGTGATAGAAATGGTGACCGATTATTAAAGGTTATAACTTATGGTATCAGAATCTAGATCCGTACGGATAGCTGATCGAATACACAGAGAACTATCGCTGCTCTTCCTAAACGATATTGAAGACCCCCGATTAGAGGGGGTATCTGTGACGCATGTCAAGGTAGATCGAGAGTTGGCGTTTGCAGACATCTATGTTTCTGCGCTGGAGGGAAAAGAACGCCTGGATGAGATTATGGCTGGTTTAGAACATGCCAAAGGGTTTCTGCGCTCCGAGCTCGCTCATCATATCTCTCATTTGCGAACGTTCCCTCAACTCCGTTTTCACTGGGATCTTGTCCCGGAGAGAGCGGACCGCATTGAGCAGTTGATTGCTGAACTTGACACGGAGGAAGAGGGTGACGAGAATGCCTCCGGAGAGTAGTATCGCGTTTGATCGTTTCAGCGAAAAGATCCAGGCCGCAAACCGCATCCTCATCGTCTCTCATATCCGTCCGGACGGAGACGCTGTGGGATCGTTATTGGGGCTGGGACTTGTCCTGGAGGAGATGGGGAAAAAAGTAAACACCGTGCTTGAAGACGGCGTCCCTCTCACCTTTCACTTTTTATACGGCCATGAACACGTGTATAAGGATGCTGCCGGCGTATATGACTTGGTGGTCGTCGTCGATTGTTCAGATATCAGCCGGGTAGGCTCTGTGCTGGATGAAATCGGACAGCCGGATATTAACATCGATCACCATCCTACAAATACCATGTTCGCCTCGCTTAACATCGTCCACAAAGAAGCGGTGGCCACGGCGGAAATTATCTATAAGCTTATCCAACACCTCTCTCTACCCTTGAATAAACCCATTGCAGAAGCCTTATTGACGGGGATCATCATGGATAGCTTAGGGTTTCGGACGTCGAACACCACCTCCCAGGTGCTGCGAATTGCAGCAGATCTCCAAGAACAGGGTGCGAATATCTCCATGATCCATCGGAAAGCGCTCTTGGAAAGATCTTATGAGGCTGTAAAGTATTGGGGTGAAGGTTTGTCCAAGGCGCAAAAAGAAGGCCGTCTGGTGTGGGCCACGCTTTCATTGGAAGATAGAGACAGCGTGGGATACCCGGGACGCGATGATGCGGATCTGGTGAATATTTTATCAACCATTAAGGAAACGGATATTTGCATCGTTTTCGTGGAACAACGGGGTGGATCTGTCAAGATAAGTTGGCGGGCGAGACCGGGATTTGATGTTTCCCGGGTGGCACTGCAATTTGGCGGGGGGGGTCATAAACCGGCCGCGGGAGCGGAAATCCGGGGTGACTTAGAAAACATCAAAGGGGATGTGATCAGAGCCACAAAACGCATTTTGGAGGAAGAAGAATAGAAGAAATTACAATATCAATATTGGGGAGATTGAATTATGTCGAATGAAGAGCAGTTGAAGGATTTTGTGTCTGGAGCCCTGGTCGTGGACAAGCCTGTGGGTGTGACTTCCCATGACGTGGTCAAGACCATCCGCAAAGGGACCGATATTCGCCGGGTGGGGCATACCGGGACGTTGGACCCCAGAGCTTCAGGGGTTTTGGTTGTTCTGATTGGCCCGTCGGTCCGTTTGAGCGAGTATCTCTCCGCGTCTGACAAACGGTACCAGGCGATCATCATGTTCGGGGTTGCTACAGACACGTATGACACAGAGGGAAAGCAGGTGGGAGAGACTAAGTCCGTGGGCCATATCACGGATGAGGACATTCATCAGCTGCTTACTGATTATGAAGGCAAGATCCAGCAATATCCCCCTTGTCATTCTGCTGCCAGAGTAGATGGTGAACGGGCGTACGAGAAGGCGCGCCGCGGAGAAGAGGTGGATTTGGAGCCCCGAGAAATCGATGTCTATAATCTGGAACTCTTAGAGTGGGCTCCACCGGAAGCAGTCATCGATGTCTATGCATCCTCCGGAACCTACGTCCGTTCCTTGGCGAATGATCTGGGGAATGATTTGGGTGTGGGTGCTCACCTGACAGGTCTTCGGCGGACCAAAAACGGCCAGTTCACCCTGCGGGATGCGGTCAGACTCAGGGAACTCAAGGATGCCTTTGTGGCGGGTGATTGGTATAAGTACCTTATTCCCGCTGCAGAAACCCTTTCTGATTGGAACACCGTGGTGCTCACACCGGATCAGTTGGAAAAGATCAAACACGGACAACGAATTCCAGCGGACCTCGGAGAATCGGGGATGGCCCGGGCATTGAGTCAACAAGGCGATTTGATCGCCCTCCTGGAAGCCATCGAAGAGGATCAGGAGTGGCAGCCCAGGAAAGTGTTTTTAACCACCTAAGGGAGAAACCAAGGCCGCGATGCAGCATTACGAATCTGTGCAGGAAGCCCGTCTCAATCGTTCTTGGGTGACCGTTGGAACCTTTGATGGTGTCCATCTCGGACATCAGAAAATCATCCGGGGCCTCGTTGAGAATGCACATCAACATCATCGACCTGCGGTCGTCGTCACTTTCCATCCCCATCCCCAATTGGTGCTGAAGGGTGAGCGGATGCCTATTTATCTCACCCTCCCGGAAAAACGGCTTCAGCTGTTTGAGAATCTAGGCGTGGACGTGGTCATCGTTCACCCTTTTACCCGCCAGGTGATGGAGGAGTCAGCCGAGAAATTTATCTCCCGCCTACACAAATACCTGGGGATGGAGAAGTTATGGGTGGGATATGATTTTGCCCTTGGGAAAAACCGGGAAGGAGACGCGGAAACACTCCGTCAACTTGGAAAGGATTATCAATACGCTGTCCACCAGGTCTCTCCTTATGATAAGGACAGGAAGTTGGTTTCATCGAGTCTCATCCGCCGCTTGTTGAGAGAGGGTAAAGTTCGGGAAGCCTCCCGGTATCTGGGCCGGCTTTTTCAAATAAAAGGGGTCGTTGTTGAGGGAGATAAGCGAGGAAAAAAGTTGGGATATCCTACAACGAACCTTGATGTCCCCCAGGAAATGGCCCGGGTTAAATCAGGTGTGTATGCATGTCAACTGGAAATCGCGGGAAGGAAGAGGAACGCGGTGACCAACGTTGGTTTCCGGCCCACGTTTAAGGAGCAGATGGATCTTCCCCTGGTGGAAACCCATGTCTTGGATTTTTCAGATGAATTATATGGGAAAGAACTGGAAGTGGGTTTTCATACCTTCCTCAGGGAGGAGCGCAAATTTGATTCCATTTCCGCCTTAAAGGGTCAGATCCAACAGGATGTGAACAGAGCGAGAGAGATCTTGGCAGGATGAACCTCGACCCTGCCTCGGTCAAGTCAGCTTCACCTGACTTGCGCTAATTAGGTTCTTTGGTATAATTTTCCTGCTGACTAGACCACTTCGCGGTCTATGACTGCGATTTTGGAGACCTGCTAGAAAGCTCAATTAAATTAATCATGTAGGAGATAGCAGACGTCATGACTTTGAATCGAGAAGAAAAACAAACCCTTATTGATGAGTACGGCCGGCATGAGAAGGATACTGGCTCACCAGAAGTCCAGGTGGCGATATTAACAGCGCGCATTACAGAACTTACGGATCATTTGCGAGAGAACTCTCACGATGAGTCCTCACGGCGGGGACTATTGAAAATGGTCGGCAAGCGGCGTCGGTTGTTGGCATACTTACGTAAGAAAGATTATCAACGCTATATTGCTCTTAGTGATCAGCTTGGGCTGCGCAGGAAGTAGATGCGCGAAATCGAGCAGGGACGCGCAAAGGTCAACTGCTCCGGGGTTTTTTGAATTTGGAATTAAGTCAAGGCAGATGGGGAAGTGCGGTTGTCGGTGTTCGGGAAAACAGGACGGATCACGGGGGGAGACGCAACCAGAGCGGGTTCACACTTTCCAAAGGTGAGACCAACAGAATATCACCGATTTTCAGAATAGTTAACTTAGTGTATGTATGCTTTGCATTCCTGTCAGGTTGGGAATTGGGAGATATAGATAATCCCATTGTCTCTAGCTCCCAATCCCTGACCCATGGAATGTAGAGCAGGAGGTAAGAATGAAACCAGAAAAAAAGAAGTATCAAGTCTTAGTAGGGGATAAACCGTTCCGGATTGAAACAGGGACGTTAGCGGAACAGGCCGGGGGAGCGGTGACGGTGCAGTTGGACAAATCCGTCATCTTTAGCGCGGCGACCATGAGCGATGAACCGCGGGAAGGGATTAATTTCTTCCCCTTGACGGTAAATTATGAGGCCAGGATGTATGCGGGGGGGACCATTCCGGGTTCCTTCTTCCGCCGTGAAGGCAGACCGGGCGAGAATGCGACTCTGACAGCGCGCCTGACAGATCGGTCCATTCGGCCTTTGTTCCCAGATGACATGCGCAACGCTGTGCAGGTCATCCTTTATTCACTGTCCGCAGATGGCGAACAACCCCTGGATGTCTTGAGCGTCAATGCAGCTTCCGCTTCTTTGATGATCTCGGATATCCCCTGGGATGGTCCGATTGCTGCGGTGCGTGTGGGTCGGATCGGGGGAGAATTCCTGCTCAATCCCACGTTTGATCAGATTGAGGAGTCAGATTTAGATCTGGTCATGGCCGGAAGTCGAGAGGCTGTCCTGATGGTGGAGAGCTTTTCCAAAGAAGTCAGTGAACAGACGATCATTGAGGCCCTTGATTACGGGCATTTGGCTCTCCAACCTATCATTGATTTGCAGGAGCGAATGGTTGCTGAAGTCGGGAAACAAAAGCGTGATTACACTTCTTTTGCTGTCAGCGAGGACATTAAGACCCGAGTTGAGGAACGCGCGTCGAGCTCCATCTCGGAAATCCTTTCCCAAGAGTATGAAAAAGTGGAACTCAATCACGCGATAAGCAGCCTGAAGCAGGAGATCACGGAGGGGATCGCCAATGAGGATGAATCAGTGCTCAGCGATGCTAAGGACGCTTTTGAAAATGTGTATAAGAAAGCAGTCCGGAACCGCATCCTTGACGCGGGGAAGCGTCCGGATGGACGGGGTACGGAAGATGTCAGGGACGTCTGGTGTGAGGTTGACACGAGCCCTCGGGCCCATGGGTCAGCCATCTTTACCCGCGGTCAAACGCAGGTGATGACATTAACGACCTTGGGGACCCCCCGGGATGCGCAGATGATTGATAATCTGACCCCGACGGAAACGAAACGATACATGCACCATTACAATTTCCCACCCTTCTCCGTGGGTGAGGTTCGTTTTTTACGGGGTGCTTCCCGGAGAGAGATTGGACACGGTGTGCTTGCGGAACGGGCTTTGCTTCCCGTTATTCCTCCTGAAGAGGATTTCCCTTACACGCAGCGGCTGGTGTCTGAGGTCTTGTCCTCCAACGGATCCTCCTCCATGGCGTCCGTGTGCGGCTCGACGTTGTCCTTGATGGACACCGGTGTGCCTATCAAAGCGCCTGTTGCAGGGGTCGCTATGGGCCTGGTAAAGGATGGTGACCGAGAGGCCATACTCACGGATATCCAGGGTTTGGAAGATCATTTAGGGGACATGGATTTCAAAGTAGCGGGTACGAAGAATGGCATTACCGCCCTGCAGATGGATATCAAAACCACCGGCCTTACCTCGGAGACGATGGCAAATGCTTTGGCGCAGGCGAAGGATGCCCGAAACCAGATCATGGACGCGATGCTGAATGTAATCAGCGAACCGCGCCAGGATCTCAAAGAGTATGTTCCCCGCATGCAGGCGATCAAGATCCCCCAGGATAAAATTGGTATGGTAATTGGACCCAGCGGCGAAACCATCCGGAGTATCCAAGAAGAGACCGGTGCGAAGATTGATATTGAAGATGATGGCACCGTGTTTATCTCCACCTCTGATGAAGAGAGCGCGCGGCTGGCCCGTGAACGGGTAGAGCTTCTGACCGCCACAGCGGAAGTGGGAAGGATTTACACGGGAAAGGTTGTTGGCGTCAAGGATTACGGCGCATTCGTGGAGATCCTGCCGGGCACCGATGGTTTGGTGCACATTTCTCAGTTGGCGTCCCGCCATGTGAAGTCTGTCAGTGATGTCGTCGAGCATGGGGAGGAGATCACTGTCATGGTCACCGATATCACGGATGACGGAAAAATCCGTCTTTCCCGCCAGGCTGTCTTGGAAGGCTGGACTTTGGAAGAGGCTCGGAAAAACGATCGGAAAACCTAATCCATCCAGACCTGCCTTTTGAATGGATAAGCACTCGGCAGACAATCGCTGAGTGCTTTTTTGTTAAAACAATGTAACCTTTCCGGGAATGGTTCATCTAAAGTAATTGGAAAGATAACCGGCTGTTCCCACACAGGATTTGTGGGGTATTTTATCTTGTTGGTGGAGGTATGCATGTTTAAATTAAACTTGAAGGAACCAACGGGGGCGCGAACGCAAGAGAAAGGATCCGTGTATGATGTGATCATTATCGGGGCCGGCTCTGCTGGTTTGACGACGGCGATTTATACCGGGCGGGATGGATGGGACACGCTCATCCTGGAAAAGGAAGCGCCTGGCGGGTGGGCTGCTTCCACCCATCTGGTTGAAAATTACCCTGGTTTTCCCGAAGGGGTCGAGGGTTCTGAATTGATGGATAAATTTGAGAAGCAGGCCCGTCGCTTTGGGGTTGATTTGATTGATTTCGAACGTGTGGAGAAAGTTGTCAAGGGAGAAGATGGACTTTTTGAGGTCTACACGGATGAAGAGCTTACATATCAGGGACGTTCTCTCCTCTTGGCAATGGGAAGTGAACCCAGGAAGTTGGGGATCCCGGGTGAAGAAGAGTTTGCGAATCGGGGCGTTTCGTATTGTGCGACCTGTGACGGGCCCTTATATAAAGGCGAGGATGTAGTGGTGATCGGATGCGGAAATTCTGGGCTGCAGGAAGCTCAGGTTCTGCTTGAGTATGCCAAGAGCGTCACTTTTGTGGAATACCTGGACCACTCCATCGTTGAACAGGTCCTCCAGGATCGGGTGAAAAACTACTTGCGGTCCACGTGTCTATTCTCAAAGGTGCCGGAAGAGGTGAAGGGAAACGGAAATGTGCGTTCGGTTGCTGTGCGTGACCGTCAAACGGGAGAGATGACGGACATCGATACGTCCGCAGTTTTCATAAAACTCCTTTCGCGCCTGGAAACCACCGGCTTCCAGGCGGTGGAGGAAGGCGCACTGCCAAAGCAAAGTTAAAATGTCCTATTGCTCAGCAAAGTTAAAACGTCCTAATTAGAGGCATGAGTACGTGACCAAAACCATCTCGGTAAAACTGGATATTCCCCAGGAACGCCAGGACGATGTACTTGAAACCTTCCGGCAGTTCAATCAAGCCTGTCGTATGGTACTTGAGGTAGCTTGGCAGGAAGAACGTAAAAATTACAACAAACAGGATCTGCATCACGCTACTTATTACCCTATCCGCGACGCT
>JAWODY010000082.1:0-34215 GCA_046483045.1 Anaerolineales bacterium
CTGCCATTTTGTGGTACACTTCATTGTGCCAGCCTCCTCTGGTTGTTTTCTCCAGGGTACAGTGTACCCAATTTCCATGAGGCTGGCACTTCTGATTATATGACCGTCAACCCCCCATTTTCGGCCCCATAACGAACCCTCAATCGCCCTCCCCGCTCGTTTCTTGTCCCCACCGCGATACGCTCACTGAAGAGACGGGAAGCCGCCCGGGTGTGTTCGAGCCAAATCGAGAGAGGAAAGCGCGAGGATTGCCTGCCGACGTGTCAGGCAGAGGACAACTTTACGGTGGCTGATGGCGAGTAGCAACTTTAGTCGGCTTTAGCCGAAACGAGCGACTTTCAGTCGCAATAGCAACCTACCAGCTTTAGCTGGTAGTAGTTTAGTCGAATGGATATGAGTATGGAGTGCATCCTTCTCACACTCCCCGGATAAAGAAGAAACAGGGTAGAAGATAAAATGAGAATATTCAGGGATGTGGATCTTAGGAGTCGAAAAACCCAAATCATCATAGGGGGGATTTTCCTTTTCATCCTTGTCACTCTTGGTTTTTGGGTTGTTAGACGCCGCAATCAGCGTCAAGAAGTTCGAGGGGCATACGAGACGGTGAGGGTGGAAAGAGGGGATTTGGTTTCCATCATTGGAGCAACCGGAACTGTGCGGGCGCGCCAGGGGGCTGTGCTGGTCTGGAAAACGTCAGGCACCGTGGAGAGCGTCAGCGCTGCACTTGGCGATTCGGTCTCGGAGGGAAAGGTGCTGTCTGTGCTGGAGCAGAAGTCTTTGCCCCAGAATATCATCTCTTCCCAGGCGGAACTGGTGAATGCCAAACAGTCTTTAGAAGATGTTCGGGATTCTGGTCTGCAGTATGCCAGAGCGCTGCAGGCTGTCGAGGAAGCAGAGCGTGCGTTGGAAGATGCCAGGGATCCCTTCTTGATCCAGGCTAAGGCGGAGAAGGATGTCGCTGATGCCCGGAAAGCCTTGGATGACACGGAGCGTCAACTGTATTATGCTGAGAACCCGGCGGATCAAAATTCGATCAATCAAGCCCAAGCGGAGCTCATATTGGCGGAGGATGTTTTGGAGGATGCCCAGGAGGCTTTTAATCAGGTGAAGCATAAGCCGCAGGACAACACCCAACGGGCCCTGGCGCAGAAAGAGCTCTCAGAAGCTCAAAGGGCATATAATCTGGCTTACTGGAATTATCAGGCTATGAAAGGGACCTCCAATGAGGTCGACCAGGCTGTAGCCCGGGCAAATGTGGGTATGGCGCAAGCGCAGTTAAAGGAAGCGGAAAAAGAATGGGAGCGGGTCAAAGATGGACTCAGCCCCGGGACCATCACTCTGCGAGAAGCCCAGTATGCTGATGCCCAACGGGAGCTGCAGGAATTGCAGGCGGGTGGGGGCACAGACCCGGATGCGATCGCTGCAGCGGAGGCGCGGGTGGCCGCAGCCCAATCCGCTTTGGAATTGGCAAAGATCACAGCGCCCTTTGAGGGAACGATCACCCAGATCGATGTGTTATCTGGAGATGTCGTCACTCAGGGAACCGTCGCTTTCCGGGTGGATGACTTATCCCGTATGTATGCCGACATTCTGGTATCTGAGGTCGATATAAATAAAGTCAAAGCGGGACAAGATGTGACGCTTACGTTTGATGCTGTCTTGGCAAAGGAATATCATGGCAAGGTCGTTCAGGTAGCCCTGGCGGGGAGCGAAATGCAGGGGGTAGTCAATTTTAAAGTCACGGTTGCTTTGACGGATGCGGATGCGGATGTGCTGCCAGGGATGACCACAGCAGCGAATATCGTGGTCAGTGAATTGAATGATGTCTTGATGGTTCCCAACCGGGCTGTGCGCGTCAAAGAGGGAAGGCGTGGTGTGTATGTCTTGCGTGGTGACCAGATACAGCCGGTCGAAATAGAGTTAGGCGCTTCTTCTGAGACAGAGAGCGAAGTCATCTCGGGGGATCTCAGGCGGGGCGATGAAGTTATCCTTAATCCACCCCTGGATTTTGGTTCTCAGAGCGGCCCCCCTCCTTTCGTGGGGCAAGATTGATGATGAGCAAAGAGAACAACCTGATTGTTGATGCGCGAAATTTAACCAAAGTGTACACCATGGGGGAAGTAAAGGTTCATGCCTTGCGCGGTTTATCCGTAAAAATCAAACCGGGGGAAGTAGTGGGGGTGATGGGGCCTTCCGGCTCGGGTAAATCCACGTTGATGAACATTCTGGGATGCCTTGATCGGCCCACATCCGGGGAATATTATCTGGAGGGGGAGAGCGTTTCGGAGATGACCGATAATCAGTTGGCGGACATTCGGAACCGGAAAGTAGGTTTTGTATTTCAGACCTTCAACCTGCTCCCCAGAGCCACCGCTTTGGCAAATGTCGTCTTGCCCCTCCGGTATTCTGACAACCAAGAAGATCACCAGGAATTAGCCAAACGGGCTCTTGAGAACGTCGGTTTGGGCGATCGCATTTTTCATCGCCCCAATGAACTCTCTGGTGGTCAGCAGCAGCGCGTGGCAATTGCCCGGGCATTGGTCAATGATCCAGCCATGGTTATGGCAGATGAACCCACCGGCAACCTGGATACCAAGACAGGTGATGAGGTCATGGAACTGCTATTAACGTTAAATGACGAAATGGGCACGACGCTGCTCATCGTTTCCCATGACCCAGAGATCGTTAACCAAACAGAACGTATTGTATCTATTCTGGACGGGGAGATAGAAGAAAGGGGGAAAGCATGAGTGTTTGGCAGGCCATTTTAGAAGCCTTGGAAAGCTTGCTGTCCAATAAGTTGAGATCCGCTTTAACCATCTTGGGCATTGTCATCGGGGTGGCAGCGGTGATTGCCATGCTGGGGATCGGTGCTGGGGCTGAAGACACGATCACCGGAGAAATCCAGGGCGTGGGTACGAACTTGCTCTTTGTCATCCAGGGAGGGGTGAGTGATGTCAGAAATCCAAAACCCCTTACCCTTGGGGACGCAGAAGCGATTGATGACTCTTTTGCCGCTCCCTCCGTGGCAGGTGTCAGCTCTGCACTCCGAGGGAGTGTGGAGGTTTCCAAAGCGGGAGAGACTGCCCGGACCACTGTGCTGGGAGTGACCGCTAATTACAATGAGATCGGGAATATGGCTGTCTGGGAAGGTGAGTTTATAAATGAAAACCATATCTTAGGTCGGTCCTCGGTGATCTTGCTGGGGACGGATGTTGCGGAGGATCTTTTTGGGACAAGAAGCGGTTTGGTCGGGGAAATAGTGCGCGTGGAGGGTCAAAATTTCCGGGTGATCGGTGTTTTGGAGGAAAAAGGGGGATCGGCCTTTTCAAACCAAGATGATCAGGTTCTCGTTCCACTCACCACAGCTCAGATCCGACTCATGCGGAGGTCCAATCGGGACCAGGTCGATGTCCTTTACGTTCAAACCCAAAACGCGGAGGTCATTCCCCGTGCTAGACAAGAGATATCACAAATTTTACGCAAGCGACACCGCACTGAACTCGGGGAAGATGATTTTACCATCATCAGTCAACAGGATATGATCAGTGTGGCTTCTTCGATCACAAATGTCTTGACCATTTTCTTAGGCGGGATTGCAGCCATTTCCCTGCTTGTGGGCGGAATCGGGATTATGAACATTATGTTAGTCTCCGTCGTGGAGCGCACCCGGGAGATCGGTTTACGAAAGGCGCTGGGGGCGACGAAACTCGACATCTTATTTCAATTTTTAGCGGAATCTTTGCTCCTCAGCCTGGTGGGTGGAGTGGTCGGTATAGGATTCGGGTGGTTGATTTCTTCCGTGGTGGGACGCATAGCGGCTGCCAATGATGTGAGTATCAACCCCGTGATCAGTTTGCAATCTATATTATTGGCCACGTTATTCTCCATTGCCGTGGGCTTGTTTTTCGGCATTTATCCTGCCAACCGAGCTGCCAGCTTACAGCCGGTTGAGGCCCTTCGGTATGAGTGAGCTGGGGACTTCAAAGGAGGGAGGGGCGATGGAACGTTTTAGGCGCCGTACGTACACGAGTTTGGGAGAATTCTGGCACGACTTTCAGTATCTTCTTTCCCGCCGGCCTACAATCAAGAAAGCTATGTCAGGGGACCTGATCTCCGAGGCGTTCCGCGAGCGTTTGATGAACACGGTCACAGAAGTGAACGATTGCCGCTACTGCCGGTCGTTTCATTCCTCACAGGCAGCTCTGGTAGGGGTCTCCGCAGAAGAACTGGAAGATATCACTGCGGGTATAATTTCTGAAAATACCCCGGAAGATGAAATTCCTGCTCTGATGTATGCCCGGCACTGGGCGGAGGAGAATGCTCGGCCGGACAAAGTTCGGGTCCAGGAACTCAGGGAATATTATGCAGAGCCCGTTGTTGAGGCCATCCATGTCATCTTGTACATGATCCGATCTGGAAACCTGTTGGGGAATACCTTTGATTATTTGCTTTATAAAATATCCTTTGGTCAGTGGGGGATATCATCGGGAGATGAACCTGATTTATAATAAGAGCGATAATCAACGGAGGTCAAGTCAATCATGTCATCTGTGGATTTTTTGGTCGTCCTGATAACCGTTCCTGACGCAATAGTCGCAGAAAGGTTATCAAACAAATTGATGGAGACAAAGGCAGCTGCTTGTGTCAATATCCTCTCTGACGTAAGATCAATCTTCTCCTGGCAGGGAGGTCTATCAACAGAAGATGAGCTCCTGTTGATTGTGAAAACGAGAGCCTCGTTTTTCGAAGAAAGAATCGTTCCACTTGTTGAAGAGCATCACCCCTATGAGGTCCCGGAAATCATAGCCCTTCCCATCCTAAAGGGATCGAAATCCTATCTGACATGGATGGAAGCTGAGATAGGTTGAATAGATGGTACCCTAGAAGACCACAGGTGGGAAACCTAAAATTCGTTTGCATTCGTTTGATCACCTTCTGTAGAGATCCGTTTCCGATAACTCGTGGTATGATTATTGAGGTATTTTGGTGAGTATGAAAGCTCGTGGTTGTGATAACCCCGGACATTTTCAATCCACGAAGTGGTTTCGTGGGATGTGAATCTCGTAAGCAGATACCCATGCAAGGGCATGGCGATCGAACTTTACTTGATAGATGGTGTAAGGAGTGAGTATGGAAAAGAAATTGCAGGAACTTAAACGGAGGCTTGCTGAGGTTTCAGACCTACAGCATGCGGCAGCGATGCTGTCCTGGGATCAACAAACATATATGCCCCCCGGAGGAGCGGAAGCGCGTGGAAATCAGTTGGGGACGCTGAGTAGCATCGCTCACCGAAAATTTGTATCCGATGAGATGGGCCAGTTGTTGGAGGATTTGGAGTCCTATACGGATGAACTCGATCCTGATTCAGATGAAGCCCGGCTCATTCAAGTTGTCCGAAGGAATTTTGACAAAAAGACAAAAGTCCCTTCTGAGTTTGTTGCTGAGTTTTCACGGGTGAGATCTCGGGCTCATGGTGCCTGGGAGGAAGCGCGTGAGAATGACGATTACGCTCATTTCCAACCCCATCTGGAAAATATCGTGGAGATGTGCCGCGAGTATGCTGATTTCTTTGCCCCTTACGATCATGTCTATGACCCTCTCCTGGATCGTTATGAACCGGGGATGAAAACCGAAAGTGTCCAGGAAATCTTTTCGGAGCTGCGCCCCCTGCAGGTGGAGCTGATCGAAGCCATTCGTGACCGTGATCAGGTAGATGATAGCTTCTTGCATCAACGGTTTGAGGAAAAGAAGCAGTGGGATTTTGGCGAGAAGGTGATCACGAAGTTTGGATATGATTGGACGCGCGGTCGGCAGGACAAAGCCACTCACCCCTTCACGACTCACTTCGGTGTAGGCGATGTGCGGATCACCACGCGTATAGACCCGGAATTCTTGAATTCGGGCTTATTCAGCACGTTGCATGAGGGGGGGCACGCCATTTATGAACAGGGTATTTCTCCGGACTTAGAACGAACGACGTTGGCTGAAGGAGCTTCACTGGCGATCCATGAATCCCAGTCCCGCATGTATGAAAACCTCCTGGGCCGGTCCTATCCCTTCTGGAGTTATTTCTATCCCCAGCTGCAGGAAGTCTTTCCCTCCCAGCTCGGGAATGTTGATCTTGATACGTTTTACAAAGGGATCAACAAGGTAGAACCTTCACTGATTCGTGTGGAAGCGGATGAAGCCACCTATAATTTGCACATCATGCTGCGTTTGGAATTAGAAATTGCCCTGATGGAAAGGGAACTTGAGGTAGCTGACTTACCGGAAGCCTGGAACGCGCGGATGGAGGACTATCTGGGTTTAACACCTCCAAACGACACCAAAGGTGTTTTACAGGATATCCATTGGTCAAGCGGCCTCTTAGGGTATTTTTCTACGTATTCCTTGGGCAACCTGGTCTCCGTTCAACTCTGGGATGCGATCAATGACGAGATCCCGAATTTGACGGATGAGATCAGAGAGGGAGATTTTTCTTCCTTGCTTGCCTGGTTGAGAGAAAATATCCACCAGCATGGAAAAAAATTCAAACCTCTAGAATTAGTCAAGCGGGCTGTAGGTTCTGAGATTGATCCTGAACCTTACATCAGATATCTCCAGGGAAAGTTTGGAGAGATTTATCAACTTTAATCATGCTATTTCCTAGTCAAGCGATGTTTCATAAAATGATGTTTTTTTTCACACAAAAGGAGACTTTGTGGCCCAGGTTTTATTTATCGATGACGATACGGATGCATTGGAAACGTATAAAAAAGCGGTTGCTTTGAGAGATCATGAGGCCGTCGTCGCTTCCGATGGCAATCAAGCCTGGGAAAAATTATCTCAATTTGATATCAGGTTGATTATTGTTGACCTAAATCTCCCTGATATATCAGGTGTGGAATTAATTGAGAGATTGTCCCATGAAGAAACTACAAAATCCATCCCTGTCGTAGTTCTCTCGGCTTTGCCTGAAAAAGAGTTGATCAGTCAGGTCACGGATGCTGGAGCACGGATGTTTTTAAGCAAACCCGTTCCTTTACATAAGCTGTTGACGGTGATTGAAAAATATGTCTCACCCTGATCTGGATCCCCACCACGGCCGCCCAAGGATGGGGATGGTGCTTGGTGGCGGTTTAACCTTAGGCATGGTTTTATGTGCTTTTTTCCTGGTCAGCGGCTGCGGGGTGCTTCCACCCAAGATTGAGATACCGACATTGATGCCGGAAGAGGAGATTCCGACGGCGATCGCTCTTACGGCTCAGGCTCTTCTCGATTCCACCCCCTATCCCACCCAGCCGCCGGTTGGTTCATCCAATCCCAATCCTCCCACCCAGGATGCTGAATTAAATCCTGTGGTTTCTGTTGAGGAGGTAGACAAAACCCCCACGGCTCGGACGTCGCCCACACCCATCCTGATCACGCCCAGCCCTACCGCAACGTACGCTTTGGAGGATCTCTCTCCCCCGGCTTTGCCTGGGTCGCTCCCTTACAGCGAAATTCAAATCCTTAATCCAGGTCCCCTTTCGAAAGTCACGTCTCCAATCTACCTCCATGCTTACCTTTATCCGGGTATGGATGGTCGAGTGCAGGTCGCTTTGTATGGGGAGGATGGGTGCTTGCTAAAAAAGCATAGATTGGATTATGACGCTGCTGCTGATCGAAGGATCTACATTGCCCGATATCTGGATTTTGAGATTCCAGGGGTGGCGGAAACGGCGCGATTGGAGATCACTACGCGGGATGATTATGGAAGGTTGATCGCTCTGGCGAGCTCGGATGTCATTCTGCTCACCGTGGGGAATAAGGACATTAATCCTCCAATGGATCTATATGAAAAGATCGTCATTGAGGAACCGATTCCCGATATACTGATCCAAGGGGGAAAGATTGTTGTCAGAGGATTTACCCGTTATGTGGATCGTGACACGCTGCGTGTGGAAGTGATCAATTATCGGGGAGAAGTGGTGGGGTCGAAAGATGTGGGGATCTCTGAGAAGGAATTGGACCTTGGCTACCATTTTTACGCGGGAGAAGTTCCCTACCAGGTTGGATCCGCTACCTGGGTCCGGATACAGGTGTCTGCCTTGGATGATGATCTCACAGGCACCTTGCACACATCGAGTGTACAGGTTTTGATCAGCCCCTGATTTTCCATTTTTCTTGAACTTAAAAACTTTCCACGCTGCTGAGGATGCGCTCTTGGATTGAAATACCGGGGTCGTCAGAGGCTGGGTAGGTGGTCCCAGAGGTATTTCGCGCTATCGCGAACATCTTGGGTGCGCAGGAGAAGCGCACTTGCCAGGTAGACGAAAAGTCCGAGGAAGATTCCTCCTCCAGTCAGGATCCATGCTCCGGTTCCTTTGAAGAGATCTAACCAAATCCAGAGCGCGAGGCCCATGACCAAGCTGGCAGCCAGCCCTTTAATAATCCCGGATAAATCTGCCTTGTTGAACAACCCTTTCAACTGCTTTTTCATCAAAACCAGAAGCCCCACCATTTCTATGCTTGTGGCCATTGTGTTCGCCAGGGCCAAGCCTCCGTGCGGCATCCAGCCCCACTGCTCGAAAAGGTAGGCAAAAAAGATGCTCATAAGCACGTTCAAGGTCATGGCTATGCTGCCGACGATGACCGGGGTCTTCGTGTTATGCAGGGCGTAGAACGCCCTAGAAAGGATTTCTACCATGGAGTGGCTGACCAGACCCAACGCATACCACAACAATGCCCAGGCGACCAATCTTGTGGAATAAGAGGTGAATTCTCCCCTCTCATAAATCAAGGTGATGATCGGGTTGCGGAGGAGAATGAGTCCGACGGTTGCTGGAAAGGTTAGCAGCAATGTACCCCGTAAACTGGTTGCCAGCGAACGACGCATTTCATCCCTGCGGTATTCTGCGACCTGAGTAGAGAAGGTCGGCAGGGCTGCGGTAGCGATGGACTGCGCGATGGCTGCCTGCGGCATGAGCATCAGGGTAAAGGCGTAGCTGATTGCGACCACACTCCCCACCGGCTGTTTGGAAGCCAGGTTGATATTTACCCAGAAGTTGAGCTGTACCACCGCGACGCCGATCAGTCTGGGTCCAAGCAAACGAGCTACTTCTCGTACCGGTTGTAATCTCAATCCCAAGGAGGGTGTGTATTCGCCGTTGAGTTTGAGGAGGGCAGGGACTTGGAGCAGGAGGTGGAACCCGGCCCCGATCACCACACCCCAGGCTAATCCATAGATCCGCAGGGTAGGGGAAAGGGCGATCACGCCAAAGATTATCCCGATCTGGTACATTGCCGGGGTGAGGGCGGGGATGAAAAAGATCTGTCTGGCGTTAAGGATGCTCATCACGATGCCGCTCAATCCAAAAAGGACCACAGATGGGAGCATCATTCGGGTGAGTCTGATGGCCATCATTTCCTGCTCGGGATTCGTTGCAAAGCCGGGGGCGATCAGGTAGCGCACGATTTGGGGAGCAAAGATCCCTGCGATCACACTGAGGATGATTAATATCAGGAATGCCAGATTCAGGATGGCCGAAGCCAGCTTCCAGGCTTGTTTCTCTCCTTCCTGCGCAAGAAGGCTGGAGAAGGTGGGGATGAAAGCGGATCCCAAGGCCCCCCCTGCTACAAGGAGAAACAGCGTCTCTGAGACTCGGTTGGCAGCCGTGAAGGCCTCCATGGCGGGAGAGGTGCCGAAGGCGTCTGCGACGAGGATTTGTCTGGCGAGGCCGGTGATTTGGCTGAGGATAAAAGCCAATGTGACCACGCCAGCAGCACGAGCAATTTGCCTGTTCGCGGAGATAGGGGGAGAATTGGGTTTATCTGAACTCATGTCAAAAAATTATATCATTGATCGTTCCATCGTTGGGAGAACCAGCTGGGGTGCCCAACCACTGATTTCGCTCCCCCGTTTAACGCTATTTCAGTTTCCTATCCTGAGGAGGGGTTTCTTTATTGGAGGAACGGTTGTGGTCCTCCGCTTGTAGGGCGTTGTTAAGGCCCTTTTTCCCTCTTAGGTTTCATTAATACCTATGTGCTATAATCGCCATGACCTGAAATATTTGTCTACTTGGACTCCTTTTTGTGGAGTCTGCCCATGTCGAGCAAGGTGAGTATATGCTACAGAAAATCATTCGATTTCTGGGGGGTAATCCGCACAAGAAACGGTTAGAAGAATTTGCGGAGGTTGTCGATCAGATCAACGAATTGGAAGCTGATTTTGAATCCTACTCTCGAGAGGAATTGCGTCAGAAAACGGATCAATTCCGATTGCGTTTAGCTCAAGGAGAGACATTGGACGACATCCTTCCGGAAGCGTTTGCCAATGTGCGGGAGGCGAGTAAAAGGACGATCGGCCAGCGCCATTATGACGTGCAGTTGATTGGCGGGATTTCCATGCACAAAGAAGATGTGGCAGAGATGAAGACAGGGGAAGGCAAAACCTTGGCTGCCACGCTTCCTCTGTACCTCAACGCCCTAGCTTTTAACACGGAATGGGTGGAAAAAGCGCGAAAACGATGGGGGGAAGATCCCCAAAAATGGACCTTTGATCCCCTGGGAGGAACGCCCGTAAGCCGGGGAGTGCATCTGGTGACCGTGAACGATTACCTGGCCCGGCGTGATGCGCGTTGGATGGGGCCCATTTATGATTTACTGGGCATGCGTGTGGGTGTATTGCAGATGGCAGCCCGAACAGAGCACGGGAAAAAAGCTTTCCTGGTTGATCTGGAAAAAAAGTCTACCCATGAAGACCGGCACCAGTTGGATATGGTCTCGCGCCGGAAAACATACAAAGCGGATATCATCTACGGCACAAATAATGAATTCGGATTTGATTTCCTGCGCGATAATATGGCCATGAAAATGGAAGATCGCGTCCAACGGGGGCACTATTATGCCATCATTGACGAGGTTGACAACGTACTGATTGATGAGGCTCGGACGCCGCTGATCATCTCCGGTCCTTCCCATGATGATCCGGAGTGGTACCGGCGTATGGCCCGGGTGGTGAAAAAACTCAACCCGGAGGACTACGAGATCAACATCCGGGACCGGAATATCACCCTCACACCTATTGGGGAAACCCATGTGGAAGAGATCCTGGGGCGATCTTTGGGAAATCCAGAGCGTCCGGAGGATATCACGCCGGAACAAGCCCGGCTCCTGGGGTATCTGGAGCAGGCTTTGCGCGCAGAATATATCTTTAAACGAAATAAAGACTATCTTGTTCAGGCGGGGAAGGTGGTTATCATCGATGAATTCACAGGACGCTTGATGCCCGGTCGACGCTGGTCGGATGGTTTGCACCAGGCGGTGGAGGCTAAAGAGGGCGTCAAGGTCCAGAGCGAGAACGTGACCTATGCCACGATCACCATTCAGAATTACTTCCGCATGTATGAGAAACTCTCCGGGATGACGGGGACGGCGGTCACGGAAGCGGAAGAATTCAACGAGATCTATGACCTGGATCCGATCGCGATCCCCACCAATTTGGATTATATTGCTTCTTGGACGGATGCGCCGCTGATCACCCTGCAGGCCAAGGAAGAGGATACGGGTTATGTCTACACATATTATGCGGACAAAAACGATCCTGATAAAGAACCTATCTATTGGAAGCGGAAAGACTATTCTGATCTCATTTATCTAACGGAGGAAGCGAAGCTGCGGTCGATCGCGGAGGAAATCCTCCGTTTGCATGTCATGGGTCGCCCTATGCTCGTCGGGACCACCTCCGTGGAGAATTCGGAAAGGTTGTCCAACCGCTTGGATGGCCCTTCCATCCGCATGCTGGCCTACACATTGATGATCCGCGAGACCTGGTTTCAGGAGAATAATCGCAGGCCGGATGGGCGCAGGATCCCACAATTGGGGGCGTTGAACACTCCGTTTGATGACCTTCGGACGTCGGACTTAAGGCGTTTGGTGAAGGAACTCGATCTTGATTTATCTTTGAATATCAAATCCCCTCAGAATATCCAACTTCTGCTGCACGTGCTGGGGTTGAGGGAGGGAGATCGGGAACGCCTGGAAAATGTCCTCAAACGAGGAATCGATCATAACGTCCTCAATGCCCGCAAACATACGGAAGAGAGCCAGATCATCGCCGGTGCAGGCGCTTTTGGCGCGGTCACCATCGCTACCAGCATGGCGGGCCGTGGGGTGGACATAAAACTTGGGGGGGAATTAGCGGAAGAGATCATCTCTGATGTGGTGCGCGTGCTTCGCCGGGCGGGTTATGAGGATCCCTATGAGATGAACTTCCGGGAGCAGGAGGAGATTCTCCGTGAGTTGCCCTCTGAGGAATTTGGGATCTACGAATCAGAGGTCAATTATTTCTTACAGCACATGGAGAATAAGGACCAGGTCAAAGAGTTAGGAGGATTGCACGTTATTGGTTCAGAGCGCCATGAAGCGCGGCGAATTGACAACCAGCTTCGAGGTCGGGCTGCCCGACAGGGTGATCCCGGCTCCTCCCGTTTTTATCTCTCTTTGGAGGACGAACTCATGCAGCGCTTTGGGGGACAGCAAATGGAAAATCTTCTCAACCGACTTCAGGTTGACGAATCAATGCCCATTGAAAACCCGCTGGTGGATCGGGTTGTGGAACAATCTCAGGCCCGTGTGGAAGGCGCAAATTTTGATGTCCGGAAACATCTTTTGGAATATGATGATGTTCTCAATCAACAGCGTGAGAAAATTTATGATCAGCGGGAGCGGATCTTCAGAAAAAAGGATCTCAGTGAAGATGTCACAGAAATGTTAGAAACGGAAGTTCGCCAACGTGTGCCAGCTGGATTGATGGAGGACAGAAAGCCCACGAATGAAGGTCAAATATGGAGACTCTTCGGATGGCTGTCACAAACCCAACCTACCATGAACTTCCGCGATGGGAGATTCCCCTCTTACACCGTCAAACTGGTGTTGGAGCACATCCGGGATGAATACCCGAACCTGAGCAAAGATAATGGTGAGTTGGCCCTCTTGCAAGTTGCAGAAAGAACCTTGAAAGCCGAGGAGGATCACATCCTCCATACCCTGGACCGCCTTCTGGAAGATCGTAGATTCCGTTTTGAGAATCAAGTGGACGAGCGCCTAGAAACCTTGGACACATTCCTCGAGGGTTTAAGAATCGAGAAGGAAGAGGGGGAACAGAGGAAGTCAGCCCCGGAGATTCAAAACGAATTGAACACTTTGCTTCGCGTGCGGGTTAAATTGGACGATTCAGTGGTCAAAACCATGCAGGACGGCCAACCATTTGAAGTGCGAGAAGCAGTTCAGGATCAGATTGATTTTTACCTCAAACGCTTGGAGATCAAGCGTTTGATTGGGGCTGCAGAACGTATCCTTGGGGATCCCTTGGATCTAAGTGTGGATGAGTTCCAGGCGTGGGATTGGGATTCCATCCGGATAACATTGAAGGATGAAATCGAAGAGGTATTTGACTCGCGCCGGGAACATTACATCGCTAATTCTGATGACCCGGAACAGGGGCGGATCGCGAAGAGTTTGACAAGAGCAATCAATGATATCCCCCATCAAGAACTCAAAGAACAAGATTTGATTTCCTTGTTGGCGACCATGCAGAAAGGTCGTCGAGCGACATTCGATAAGAAAAGCCACCGCAGAGTATGGGTGCGCACCACACGCTTAAATTATATTTATTTCGCCGCCCGGTTATTCCAGGAAAAAATGGATCTCGATTTAACGCAGGATGTGCTGGATCATTTGGTAGCTGCTCAACACCGGATCAAGCTGGCCTGGGGACGGAACGAACTGAAACGCTTGATGGATGTCAGCCTTTCTGAGCTGGAGGAAGATGTCCGGGAGGGAGTAAAAACTGAATTAGGGGACGGTCGGTACGGGCAGTTTTCGAACCAGAACATCACGGATCTTCCCCAAGAGATCAGAGGGGAGGTGGAGAGGGAGTTAGGCAGGTCCGCCTTGACCCGGATTTACCGGCAGCTGCTGTTGCGGGTGATCTCAGAACTGTGGGTGGAATACCTCACGGACATGGAAGCTTTGCGCGTTTCCATCGGGCTTGAAGCTTACGCGCAGCGGGATCCTCTTGTGCAGTATAAAACTCAGGGGTTTGAGATGTTCCGCCAATTGATGCAGGATATGAGGGTAAGTGTGGTCAATCGGATGTTCACCTTCCAACCTCGTGATGTGAGCAGCGTCCAGGCTGCTGTTGACAAGGTGACGACCTCTCGGGCGGGTGGATAGAACCCCCCAGATACCGGAATTTATGTCTTCTCCCGACAGATGAGTTTGTCGGGAGATTTTTTATTTGGAAAGCCTATCTGCTGATGGGCCTGATTTAATCCTTAGCCCCCGACTTTTTCATGTACAATTACTTAAACACCGTATAGGATAAGGTCGTTGTAAAAATGAGCGAGCCTTCACAGAAAGCGAAGGATAAATTTTACAAAGAATTGCCCAAAGTTGAACTGCACAGGCATCTGGAGGGGTCCCTGCGTGTAAAAACGATGATGGAGATCGTGCGCTCACATAACCTGGATGTGAAAGACACGGGCTATTTACGGCCTTTAGTTCAGGTTGAGGGGGATACGGATTATACTTTTGAGAATTTTCTGGCCAAATTTGGGACGCTACGGCTGTTTTATAAATCCCCTGAAATTATCAAAAGGATTACGAAAGAAGCCATTGCGGACGCTGCGGATGATAACGTATGGTATATGGAACTGCGGTTCACTCCCGTTGCCCTCAGTCAGGCTGAAGCTTTCCCCATCGCCGAGGTAATCGATTGGGTCATTGAAGGCGTTCACGAGATGGAAGGGGA
Source organism: Anaerolineales bacterium (assembly GCA_046483045.1). Lineage (GTDB taxonomy): Bacteria > Chloroflexota > Anaerolineae > Anaerolineales > UBA11858 > B10-G9. Next base: position 14,777 of record JAWODY010000082.1, read on the forward strand.
GAAGGATGTGCAGGTCAGGCTGATTGTCAGCGTTAACCGCCATGAGGAGGTATCTCTGGCGGAGGAGGTCATCCAGCAGGCCGTGGATCGCAAACAAGATGGCATCGTGGGTATTGATTTAGCGGGAAATGAGGCTGAATACGCTGCAGAGCCGTTTCAGAAGATGTTTTCTGAAGCACAAAGGGAGGGGATGAAGATCACCATTCACGCGGGGGAATGGGGAGGGCCTGAAAATGTCCGAGAAGCGGTGCAGGTTTTAGGGGCAGATCGCGTTGGACACGGCATCCGCGTCCTGGAGGACCCAAACGTGGTTCGTCTGGCAGAGGAGCGGAGAATCCCTTTTGAAGTCTGTGTGACCAGTAATCATCATTCCGGCGTTATTGAGGACCTCTATGATCATCCCCTGTCGGAGATGATCATAGAGGGTTTGAATGTGACCATCAACACAGACGATCCCAGCATATCAAGGATCACTTTGGGTCATGAATATAAAACCGTGATGGAAACTTTAGGCTTGCCTGTCTGGGTTTTACGAGAACGGGTATTGGCTGCTGTGCGAGCTTCCTTTCTCCCTCTCAGGCGTCGACAGCAGTTGGCGTATCAAATATCGGAAGCTTTTTCAAAAGTGATGATGAACTATGAATGATATGGACGGGATTTATTTGGTGGTGTCTTCCCAATCCTGGACGGACTCTTGAATGATCTTTTGAATTTCGACATCTGGTATGGCATCGATCGAGGAGTAGGATTCTAAGCCGACCCAGATGATAATCTCTTTTTGGGCATTTTCCGTAAGGCGAATTCCTTTTTCGTTTAAGGTAGACCCCGACAGCTTCTCCTGTAAGATATTATCGATCTCGCTGCTGAGACTGAGAGGCTCAACCTCTTTCTTTTCCTTTTCTTCTTTCTCAAATTCCTTTGTGGTTGGGATTTCCTCTTTTTCAAGGAGAGGGATGACCGGTTCCTCCTCTTGTTTGAACGGTTCTAGAATCGAGAGGATGTCTTGGGGCAGTTCTTCTCTGGTTGCATAGGTTCCTTGGAAGCCGTAAAGAATCTGATCCTCTTCTACCTGCCAGACATGAAGAAGTAGTTTTGAATTGGGTTGGGGTTCGGTGAGGTTTGAGAGTTCCTTTTCATTCTCTGGACGGGGTTTCTCTAAGGGTTCTTGACTTTCTTCTAGAACGGGGGCGTTATCGGAGGATTTGTTTTTGAATGGCTGATTGGAAGAGAAGAAGAGGATCCCCAAGGAAAGTCCGATGCCAATGGAAAACAACACGAGTAAGATGATGAATAGTGCTTGCATGGGGCCTCCTTACTAATTTGGCGCGGGTTGACATGAAGGGCAGTAATGGGTGCTCCGCTGGGCGATGGTGGTCTTTTTTATGGTTGTGCCGCAGAGCGGGCAAGGATCTCCATCCTGTTTATAAACCTGTAATAATCTTTGGTAATCTCCCCCCTTATATATCCAATCGATGCTGGTCCCTTGATTCTCTATCCCCTGATTGAGTACCTTGCGGATGCTTTTCCAGAGAGTTTCAACCTCAGTAAAGGATAGGGAATCGGATTTGGTTCTGGGATGGATTTGTGCCAAGTATAGTGCTTCATCTGTGTAAATATTTCCCAGACCAGCGATCAGGTGTTGATCCAGGAGAACATACTTCATCTGGCGGTGGCATGCTTGAAGAATATCGAAGAGCTGTTCCGGGGTGAAATCATCGGACAAAGGTTCCGGCCCCAGTTCTGAAAGGACATGATCCAACGTTTCCGTCAGCCAGACCCGACCAAATTTACGGACATTGTTGAAGGCAAATCGGGTGCCGTCTTGAAAGTTCAGGAGCAGCCGGTAATGTTTTCCCAGCTTCTTTTCTTGTTTTTCAAGGATGACTTCTCCGCTCATGCGGGGGTGGAGGATCAGCGTGTCTTGAGAGAGATGAAGGAGCAGGTATTTTCCCCGTCTTCCCACGCCTACCACTGTTTGTCCCGGGACCTGGTGGAGAAATTCATCCACAGAGGGCATTTCCAGTACCCCTTTCCAAAGCACATCCGCGTTATGAATGACTTTGCCTATAACCGAGGGGCTTCCGTTGTTCCCTTGGCTGAGGTTACGGCGAAAGGTTTCCACTTCAGGAAGTTCAGGCATAAAGTTTACTCGTCAAACATGGCCCCAACGCTTTTTCCTAGGTGAGCCCGTCGAATCACCTCACCGAGGAGGGAAGAGATGTCCATGATTTTAACTGTCATGTTGTCCTTAAGCGTTTTGAGGTCTTCAGGGGGGATGGGGATGGACTTTGTTGTGATCAGACGATCAATGGGCGCATTCGCCAGGCGTTTGATGGCAGGAGGGGAAAATACAGGGTGTACAAAGCAGGAATAAATAGTTTGGCCCCCGTGTTCTTTGGCTAGATGAGCGGCCTGGGACATGGAACCCCCGGTATCCACCTCGTCATCGACGATGATCACATCCCGGTTCTGTGTGTCTCCGATTAATGTCAGGGCTTCCGCTGGGTTTTCGGAGGCCATCCTTCTTTTCTCGATAAAGGCGATGGGGATGTCCAATTCAGCAGCCAAATTGCGGCCTTTCTTGGCAAAACCCAGGTCAACGGTAAGCACTACAGGATCTTTCATGCTTGGAAGGAGGTCGTGGAGGTGATCGCTGAGAATATGGAACGCTGTCAGGACATCGCCGGGGATGGAGAAAAATCCTTGGATCTGTCCGGCATGCATGTCCAGGGTCATATAGCGATCTGCGCCTGCAATTTCGATCATATCTGCGATCAGCCGGGCGGTGATCGGCACCCGGGGTTTGTCTTTTTTATCGGACCTTGTGTAGCAAAGGTATGGGATGACTGCGGTTACCCTTCCTGCTGAATCTAACCGCAGGGTTTGGAGCATGATCAATAATTCCATCAGATTGCGGTGAACGGGCCGGGATGTGGATTGGATGACATAAACGTCCTGCCCCCGGGCGCTGTTGTGTAATCGAACCCATAAATTTTCATTGGGAAATTTAATGATGTCTCTTCCGCTGAGAGGGATGTTCAGGTATTCTGATATCCCCTCAGCGACAGCGCGATTACCAGTCCCAGCAAAGAGCTTGATGTCTCCATACATGCCGCTGTCATTTTCTAGCTGAACATCCATATCAAAAATCCTTTGTTGAAATGCCTTAGTCAATTGGATTGTAAGATGAATATTATAAAGACGTCAATGTACGATTTTGTTAATTTTTTGATCACGAGTGTCATCCCAAACTAAACCGCCTTCCGTAAGCGAGGCAGGATATCTTAAGGCAATTAAACAAGGTCATTCATCTCCTTCTAGAAGGAGATGTACAGCCCGCTGGGGGGATATTTCGCGCTTGACCAACTTTTTTAATGTCCGCTGGTACAAAGTGGAATTGGTGGAGTCACGCCATTTTATCAGGAGTTCTTGTTGGAGCATTGTATCCATCTCTCGTTTAATGCGCCGTCCTTCTTTGAGGGTCCATTGTTTGGAAGAGAGAAGGAAGTTACGGTGGTTGGTAATTCTCTCCACTAATTCTGATACACCTTCTCCGCTGGTTGCGATGGTCGTCAAGATGGGCGGATCCCAGCCAGGCTTGTTCCTCTTTGTTTCGGGAATGGGGAGGTCCGGAAAAGGGGATCGCTGCCTATGATGGAGGGTGTTCCTTTCTTCAGAGTCAAACCGTCTGATCATATTTTTAAGAAAACGCAGGGTGTTTTTAGCGCCCGGACGGTCGAATTTGTTGACGACCAGGATGTCAGCGATTTCGAGTATACCCGCTTTAATGGTTTGAACATCATCACCCATCCCTGGCGCTTCGAGGACCAGGGTGGTGTGAGCCAAATCAGCGATGTCAACTTCTGCTTGTCCAGCCCCCACCGTTTCTACCAAAATAACCTCAAACCCAGCTGCGTCAAACACCTGGACAAGTCCTGCGGTGGTTTGAGCCAGCCCTCCCAGTGAACCCCGGCTTGCCATGGAACGGATGAAGACACCGGGGTCACCCGCCACATCCCGCATTCGAATCCGGTCTCCCAGCACCGCGCCCCCGCTGAAAGGGCTGGTTGGGTCCACGGCCACCACCGCAACGGTCAGGGGAGGACGGTCTATTGAGGGATGGCGGTATTCATAGGCGAGACGATTTACCAGAGTCGATTTTCCCGTTCCAGGGGCGCCGGTGATACCCACAATATGGGCCTTTCCTGTATGTGGAAATAGTTCATTTAAGGTCCTTTTTCCCTCAGAGGTACCATTTTCGATTATGGTTAATAAACGAGAAATGGCTAATCGATCCCCTTTCAGGATTTCTGGAATTGAGGTCATGAGCTTGCTTTGCGGATATCTGAGGCGATGGTTTCCGTTGAAGTGCCCGGACCGTAAATTCCGTGAACCCCCAACTCCTTGAGCTTTGGTTTATCATCCTCAGGAATGATTCCCCCCAAGAATATTTTCACTTCTTCCAGCCCCGTATTGTGGATTTCCTCCAGGATTTTGGGAGCCAGTGCCATATGCGCGCCGGAGAGGATGGAAAGGCCGATGACATCGACATCCTCCTGGAGTGCAGCTTCAGCGATCATTTCCGGCGTTTGACGTAGGCCCGTGTAAATGACTTCCATACCCGCATCCCGCAGAGCCCTGGCAACCACTTTTGCCCCCCGATCATGTCCGTCAAGCCCGGGTTTAGCGATCAGCACTTTAATTTTTTTCTGGCTTTTTTCCATGAAGACCTCCAATCCCGGGTGTTTTCCTTTGGCTAAAATTATACACCAAAGAGGCGGCTGTTCTGTCCACTCCGGTCCCTGCATTGCGGATTTAATTCCGGGTGTGATTTTACTGTGAATCCTATTCCAGGGGACCCTGGAATGTTTTTCAATTCGTTTTTGAAAAGAGGTCGGAGTCTTACACTTGAGAGCTGTCCAAAGGCAGATTCTAGGATTGGACATTGAGCCCCACGCGGTTTCTGGCGGCATGATAGGCAGCCATGATCATGGGGGCAAACAGCACCAGGTTGAGAAGGTCGATAGCTGTGTAAGGCGCGTATTCTCCGATCAGTGCGGTTTCCACACTGAAGTTATTCAGCCAGATATCACCCAAGGAGGCTAGAAGTGTGCTGACCATGATCCCCAGCGCGCCCCATAAGTTAATAGAGACAAAGTTGAGATCCCTTTGTTCCATGAGGTAACTGTTGGCCATCATGATCGCCCCTCCCACCAGCAATGAATAGGCCCAGAAAGTGAAATCTTTCATTTGCCCTGTCCAGGGTTCAGGTACTTGGGGGTGGAGGAAAACCATCCCTGCACTGCTGATGATCATCAAGACCACAAGGGTAGACAGATATCTCTCTGGGATTTTCTCTTCTTTGAATAGGGACATGAAACCCGGGATCATGCCTGTGATCCCGCTGGCGATGCTCCAAATGGGGAAAACGTCCCAGCCGATGGCGAAATCAGCCAGCAAGCTGCCCACGGCGCCTGTGAAAAAGCCCACCCCGGGACCAAAAGAGAACCCAAACAAGACTGGAATGCATACAGCGGGATGGAGGGTGATCTTTCCGAAGGAAATATTCAAAACAGCTGTGAAAAGATAGCGGATGAGCAGGTACAGACCGGCGCCCAAACCCATGTACAGGACTTTTTGGGGACCTAGAATCCAGATATCGTAACGCGAGGTAATCAGGTAAAGGCCGAAAAGCAGTATCAGAGAGAGGGTAGTGAGGATCAGTGGGGCTTGTTTATAGGTTATGCCTTGTCCAACGACGCTTTTTATGGATATAAAGAGAAGGAGAAAGGTTCCCAGTATTGCCAGCCAGATATAAGCACGTTTTCTCACTGTGATCCCTCCTGCTTCCTCAGTTCTATCTGTACGCTTTCCATATCCCGATCCGAGGAAGCTTTGATATCTGTGAGCATGATCTGTTTGCCTTCTGAACGGATCAGAATAGTATATGTCCCTTCTTGGAGCACCTTTGGCTGGTAGGTTCTGCCTTGGATCCGGAGTGTGTAGATGATTTCCCCAGTCGATTCATTAATCACCTGGAGCACCGGGTCTTGCACGTCCAGGAATTGTAAGGGGGGGAGAAAAACGCCTGCCCGAGGTCTGTAATTTTCTTCTTGAGAGATGGTTAGGGGCCAGCCGGGAAATTGCTGGCATTCCGGGTTGGTTAGATTACAACCTCGCGGCCAGCATTCCATGGTAATCGTCCGGTTTCGTTTGTTAAAGCGGATGATTCCAAAACCTGCTCCCTGGGATAACCAGCGATTATAGGTCGTCCGGGTGGGATTGGGGTTTGCGTATGCATGCATGGTGATTTTGTTCCCGAAGTTATCCAGATATTCCCCCGTATAAGCCAAATCCCCTTCTTTGTTCGTACTTGCTTTCTGATCCGGGCTCCACCATCTCCGGTAGTGGTTCACGATGGATGGCACGGAAAATGAAAACCCGGCGTCACCAAAAGCGTCAACTCCATGTTGCAGGACAGTAGCCAGATGCTGGTCGCCGTTGACCATGACCGCAAAACCTTTCCGGATTTCACGTAAAGCCCGGTCCCTCCCGTTTTGAGGCCAACCGTTGGAATCCAAGTCCGCAGCAAGTGGAACACGGCTTGGACCATGCAAATGGGCGACTGCTGCGAAAGGCGCTTGAGAAAGAACTGCCTTCATATCCTGATCTGACCAATCCGAGGTCCAATCCTCAAGGAAAGCTAATTGTCGCTCACCAAGCAATCTGCCCGCGGAAACATTCAAGAGGTCGGGATCAGGGAGTTTTTCAATATGATCTGGTCTTGAGAATACGACCCCAGCGTTTTCCAATTTCTCACGATTTATGATGTCAATTTGAGATTTAAATTTTCGATCTTCAAGAATCGCGAAACCAATCCTGCCCCAGGTTAAAGATGTATAGTAGGTCCCAATGCCCCTCTTGATGGGGGTGGGATCGTAAGGATCCGGAAGGTGGCTGGTCTGAGCGTTTTCGACCTGCTTGACGTAAGCCGGGTTTTTATAACCTCCATATCCTGGTTCCCCACCCGCTCCCCAAAGGTTAGCCAACCCGACATCATGGTCATCGGGGATAACCACGGTGGGACGATCCCGGGTGATCTCACCGAACTGCCGCCCGAATAAGTGCCAAGATACAAAATGCCCTTGATGGTCATAGACCTGGTCGCCGGAGAAGAATAAAAGATCAGGGTCGATGGCTTTGATGTTCTGGATGATGTCAGGTCGAGGACCCCGGTCAGAGTTCCCGTTCCCTGTGAAGGCGGCCATCACGATTTCATCTTTGTCCACGGGATTCGCCCGGATGCGGCCTTGATAGGTGGCTTTGTCTCCATGTCGGATCCTGTACAGATAGTCTTTGCTGTCATCCCAATTTCTAACTTGAAAGGGGGCGATGAACTCCGGCTCCCAAACATCAACGGTGGCGATCTCCTCCCATTCTCTATCCCTCCATATCTCCAGGCGGACGGTGCGGTCAGCGTCCGGATCTATTTTGTAAAGATGGGCGGTCAGGTTTAGGACCTGGTTATCCACTGTGTAAAGCACGAAGTTGATCACATCCTCTTCCGGGACGGTGGTGATCTTCCAGTCTGGCTGCAGTTGGGCTTGACGAAGGAAACCAAGCCCGTAAATAAATGTGACTGCCAAGATGGCGATGACTGCTAGGAGGAGGAGGGTGCGGAAGGTTCGTTTCATTTGTCTTTGATTGTCATAGGTTGCTTAAGAAACCACGGAAAAGTGAGGGTACATTGATATTTTAACATGGAGGGGATTATGCTGTGGCGAGTTGTGTGAGGTGGTTGGGTCTCATTTCGCGATAATCAGGCTCACCGGGCAGTGGTCGGAACCCTTAACTTCGGTGTGGATGATGACATCTTCCACCTGGGGCATAAGGCGCTCAGAGATCAGGAAATAATCCAGGCGCCATCCGATACCCCTGTTCCTGGCGTCGAAGCGGTAGGTCCACCAGGTATACTGTTCACGATGTGGGTATAGTTCGCGGTAGGCGTCCAAAAACCCATGGGCCAGGAAGCGGTCTATCCAGGCTCGTTCTTCGGGAAGAAACCCTGTGTTCGCTTCATTCTCTTTGGGGTTCCGGAGATCCATCTCCTGATGGGCTATGTTCAAATCCCCGCAGATGATGATTTTCTCACCTTGGGCATGAAGCTTCTTGCACTTATTTAACAGCATGGCGTAGAAATCTAGTTTGTAATCCAAGCGGGATAAGTCCCGCCCTCCATTGGGAACATAGATGTTGAAAAGGTGAAAGCCCGGGAAGATGGTCTGGATTAGTCTGCCTTCCCTGTCGAATTTCGAATCCCCAATGCCTTTGCGGTTTTCTAAGGGTTCGACTGCAGAAAAGGTCCCTACCCCGCTGTAGCCGGGGCGCTTTCCGGGATGCCACAGGGAATATTCCCTTTCCAATGTTTCTCGCTGTTTGGCTGTCAATTGTTCAGGGCGGGCACGGATTTCCTGCAGGCAAAGCACGTCCGGCCCTTCCTCTCTCCACCAATGATCTGCATCCTTGCGAAAAATGGCCCGCAAACCGTTTACGTTCCAGGTTGTGATCTGCATGGGTCTGTCATCTGTTCCTTGAACTTTTCCAAATTGTATCAGATCAAGATGCTGTAAGGTTGTTCTTGGAAAGGTCATGAGAAAAATGGATTTAGAAAGAACTTCATAGGGGTAAGGGCTTTTCCCGCTCCGGATTCTTTCTGGAAATCTCGGCATACAAAGGTAAGAAATCTGTTCATGAAGGCGTCTATAAAACAGCAAGGGACAGGGTTTTCCTCCTTGTTTTCTCCTCCTTAGCAGTGGTGTGTGGGTTTAGTTGCCTGCACACCACTTTTGTTCTTTCCTCAGTGATTTGCTGTTCCCATTCCTTTTTTCTTGAATGATACAATATGAGCCTGTAGATCAATATCGTTTAGATAAAAGGTGTAATGCTGTGGCCCGGATTCCTCTCCCTGATCCAAGTTTCCAACTTACCAAACGACAGGCGCGCCGTTTCATGTTAGCAGCCCATGGTTTACTTCCACCCCGGCAGAGAAAAGGGAAAGCTGGGGTATTGGAGGTGGTCAGGGATCTGAATGCCATCCAGTTTGACCCCATCGATATCATAGGCCACAATCCTGCCCTTGTCCTGCAGTCCCGTGTCAAAGGCTATCGACCCCCCATGCTGGAGGATTTGCTTTACAAAGAGAGGAAACTGGTCGATGGCTTTGATAAGATGGCTTCGATTTTTCCTGTTGAAGATTGGCCTTACTTTTCCCGCCACAGGGCAAAGATGGTCAAAAAACACGGAGACCCCGTTGGAAAAGTAATGAAAATAGCTCCGGATGTGCTGGATAAGATCCGGGAGGAGGGACCACAGTCGTCTCTGGATTTCAAAGGGTACGAGAAAACAGATTGGTCCTGGGGTCCAACCCGGGCTTCTCGAGCAGCTTTGGAATCCCTATACGCCATGGGAGAGCTGGGGATTCATCATCGTGAAAATAAACGGCGCTATTTTGATCTCATCAGTAGATTGCTATCTAAAGACCTGCTCGATGCCCCAGATCCATACGAAACAATGGAGGAATATCAATTCTGGCATGTGTGGCGTAGGATTGGGGGATTGAAACTAGCCCATGCCCATGCTGGGGAGCATTGGGGCGGGATACTGGGTGTGAAAAGCAGAGAACGGCGGAAGATACTCGGGGGTTTGGTTGAGGAAGGAAGAGCCCATGCTGTGGGAGTTGAGGAACTGCCGGGCCGTGTGTTTTTCATTCAGGATCGTGATCTATCTCTCCTGGAGAGGATCCAGCGTGGGATTGAAGTCGAGGAGCAGGCTGCATTCATCGCTCCTCTTGATAACCTGATTTGGGACCGGAAGTTAGTTTCTTGGCTATTCGATTTTGATTATGCCTGGGAGGTATATAAGCCAAAAGAGAAGAGGGAGTATGGGTACTATGTGCTTCCTGTCGTATTTGCTGACCGTATGGTGGCTCGCATAGAGCCCACATTTCAAAGGCAGGATCGGACCTTGACACTTAAAGGGTGGTGGTGGCAAAACGGGGTGGGGGATTTGGAAAGGATGAGACCTGCTCTGCAAACCTGTATCGCTGATTTTATGGCTTATGTAGGGGCGGAAACGATACGGGTTGAGGGATCGATGAGAGAGGAAGGAATGCGGGATTGGATGAAAGATTTGAGGTGAAGGGGGATGTCATCCCTGATCGACTTTTGCCTATTTCAAGAAATGCCCCTGGTATACCTATGTCAGCGTCCTCTCTTGTCTAATAAATACTGGTACGCTTCCATGTATTTTTCTTCTTGATTTGCCCAATCCTCGAGGTAATCGCATGGGAAATCCGCATATTCATGGCAGGAGGACAACCCTTTCTCATCTACACAGCATTGAAGGATAAAACAATCCGGGGACCAGTGGTTCGCGCGGGAGCCCAGGCAGCCTTTGCAGTAAGGTCCGGCGTCCATTAAATCTTGCGTTCCCTGATTTCTCCCGATCACATTCATTTCTTTGAACCAACTTAATAAAAGATCAGCTGCCTGGGAGTCGAATGGCGCTTTGTATATGACACATTCTTGACAATTTAGACCACAAACAGCTCTTCCGCTGGTGTTCATTTATCCCTCCCAGTTTTTTCGCTTGATGAGGACAGTTTTTCTGTCTTAAGGCCCCTGGATGAGCTGAAGTCAGAAAATTTCTTGGTAATTTAACAATAGCCGAAAATGTGTGCTTGTCAAATGGAATGTTTGCGTTTTAACTGATTCAACGGTATGAAGGCTGGGTGAATGGCAAAAAATGGATTTGGGATTTACAATGTAATTGATAAGAGGAGGCTGATTATGATTTCGGAAGCAAGAGCGTTGGAAATACTAAAGGAAAACATCGCCAACAAAAATTTACGTAAACACCATTACGGGGTGGCAGCTGCCATGGCGAGATTGGCAGAATATCTCCATGGAGATCCCGATAAATGGGAGATCGTAGGTCTCTTACATGACGCAGATTATGAAGAGACGAAAGATGATCCGGAACGACATACACTGGTGATCGCAGAAAAGTTGGAAGAGGAGGGTGTATCAGGGGAGATCATCCGGGCCATTAAGTCGCATAATTATGAATATACAGGGGTCAAACCGGAATCGACCATGGAATGGGCTCTGGTGAGTTGTGATGATCTGGTCGGGTTAATTGTGGCGGTTGCTCTGGTTCATCCCACCCAATTGGCGGGTGTCTCATTGGAATCCGTGATGAAAAAATTCGACTCTAATTCCTTTGCCTCGGGGGCAAATCGAAAAAAAATACGCCTGTGTGAAGAACAGTTGGATATTCCCCTTGAAGAGTTCGTCAGGGTTGTGCTGGAAAGTATGAAGGGGAGGTCTGATCTTTTAGGGTTGTGAGAGCAGGCAGAGGGGATTGGTAACGGTAAGCCCTCTGATTTATCTTGGTTGTTCTTTTGGGGTATGCAGCTGCTTCAGGGTAGATTGCGGACAGCATGTAGGGGGTTCTTCTAAAGACCTTTGATTGAAAATGATTTGAGAAGGTTCTTCTCTGTTTTCCGATCTATGTAGGCTTTGACATCAATATAAGGCTCCAATCCAGATCCAAGAATTTTGTTTTTCAGTAATTCATCCACCTGGAAAAGTCCTGCTGAGTTGTTCATCAGAATATTGATTTGAATGGGTTTCTCTTCCCCCTCCTGAATTTCTATGTTATCGATTGCTGCAGCGGAAACGGAATGTATGTTGACCTCTCCTGCCTCATAGGGGATCCGGGAACGTCCTTTGCTCATATCCAGGGCATCTGCAACGCGGACGATACCCGCTTCCAGGGTGAGGGGCTGACCGTCGCTGCGGTGGCTGATGATGGCGTGCATGATTTCAGAAATGACGATGGTTCTTTCTGTGATTGGCAAAAAATCCAGGGTTTCCCGCAAGACTGTGTTGGCTAAGAAAAGGCTGAATTCCTCGTGCTGATCCCGGTTTATGGACATCCCTAAATCGTGCAAAATGCCTGCTAAAACGACGACCACCTCAGCGTGGTCCGTGGACAAATGGTAATCTGTCGTGATGGACATCGGGATTTTGTTCTTGATTAACAGTCGGCAGAGCTTCAAACCAATATTTGCTGCAATCTGGAAATGTACCGGTCCGTGGTCTGTGATCCCTAACCGATCCATGGCATTGACGTTGATCACGTGCCAAAGGGTGGTGATTTCCTGGTTCGTGTTAATCGTTTCCATAACCGTAGCCAGCAATTCGTTTCTGGCTGTGGGTACATGTATTTCAGCATCAAATGGATTCTCTTTTGTTTTCATAAAAACCCTTTTGGTCACCTTGGAATGAATTCATCTGCAGAAGGAAAATTCTCAAACCTACTCTTCCCCCTGGATTTTGACGCCGGCATTCAATTTAAAAAAGCACCCTGTTTTAGATAATATGTTTCTTACTAATTTTCTTGAAGTGGTGCCCATAGATGGCCATGGTCACGGCAGTAGAGAAGAGGGCAGGTCGTTTTTTCAATGTCCAGAGCAACAGGTCCCAGTATTCCTTTCTTTCCTCTCCTACGATGCCCAGCCGGTAGATGGAGCGGAAGAACGCCATCATCTGGGTCCAATTGAAGGGGACGCGAATGCCGGGAGGTTGGTATTCCTTCAGAAAGGTTTTCACGCGCTGGTAATAATGATGGGGTGAGTAAATGTTTTCCATCAAATATTGATATCCTTGAACCAGTTTATCCAACCCCATGAGGGGGATGATGTTGGTGCTGCCGTCCACGTTGTCACCGGACATGTGGCCCAGGAGCCGGTTTTCCTGTTTCAAGCGTTTGAAAAGCTTTGTCCCGGGAGGGGCTTGAAGGAGGCCCACCATGGCGGTGACAATGCCGCTTTGCTGGATGAAGTCGATTTGACGCTGAAATATGGAAGAGGTGTCGGAGTCAAAACCAACGATGAATCCCCCCTGTACCTCCAGACCTGAGCGCTGTAAGTGTTTTACATCTTCTACCATATTCCTATTGGTGTTTTGGCCTTTGCTGCATTCAACTAGGCTTTCCTCATCGGGCGTCTCTATCCCGATGAAAACTTTGGTGAAACCCGCCTGCGTCATGAGATCAATCAATTCATCATCATCTGCGAGGTTAATTGAAGCTTCGGTGTGAAAGGTGAAACCCAGCTTGCCTTTTCGCCAGCGGATGAGGGCGGGCAGCAAATCTTTTTTTAGATAGCGCCGATTGCCAATGAAATTGTCGTCTACAAAGAATACGGAGCCCCGCCAGCCTAAGGTATGCAATTCATCCAGCTCTTTGATGATCTGTTGGGCGGACTTGATCCGGGGCTGGTGCCCGAGGAGGGCGGTGACGTTACAAAAATCGCAGTTGTAAGGGCAGCCGCGGGAGAATTGAACAGCCATCCCGCTGTAATCATCAAGGTCTAAGAGGGACCAGAGAGGGGGTGGTGTGACCTGCATATCTGCATATTCATCTGTGGTGTATAAACGTTTGGGCGTTCCCTTAGCTAGGTCCTCTAAAAATGAGGGCAGTGTGATTTCCGCTTCATTCAAAACGAAATGATCTACCGCATCGAATTCTTCATAATCCATGGTGAACAATGGCCCCCCTGCGACCATGGGTATGTTTGCCTGCTTGCAGCGCGAAATAATCCGTTCAGAGGCCTTCCGCTGCACGGTCATCGCGCTCAGGAAGACGTAATCTGCCCAAGCTAAGTTCTTATCGGTCAGCTTATGAACGTTTAGGTCCAGGAGTCGTTTCTTCCAGGTGGTGGGGAGTAGAGCTCCAACTGTCAGCAATCCCAAGGGGGGAAGGCTGGCCTTTTTCTTAATGAACTTCAAAGCGTGTTTGAAGCTCCAAAATGTGTCCGGAAATTCAGGGTAGATGAGCAAGATTTTCATATACGTTCTCCTCAGAACCTATAAGATGATTGAGAAGGGAGCTGAGCCAGTGTTACCAGGACCTGGATCTTCGTTTCATGTAAATTCATTCTAACATCTGACAGGATTAATAGGTGTTAAATATGGACGCAATCCCCTTCTGCGTGAGATATGATAGATTTGCATGATGGATTTCATTAATTCTTGTGTATTGGTTAACGGTTTTTCGAAGGAGAAGTTATGGCGAGTGATTTTCAGTTGACGTACGCGACCATGTTTGATCCCCCTGAGGAGCTCCATATTCGGTTTGAAGGTGCCTTGCAAGAAAAAAGAGCGAACCTGGGCAGGGAGTACGGCATGCTCGTCGGGGGTAAAGAGGTTTTTGCTGATAATACTTTCAAAGTAAAGAATCCAGCGCGTAAAGATCAGGTCTTGGCTTCCTTTCCCACCGGCACCCCAGGTCATGCTGATCAGGCGGTGGCTGCGGCTAAATCGGCCTTTTCGGAATGGAGCCGGACCCCCTGGCAGGAACGGCTTCGAAAACTGCGGAAGGCTGCAGATTTGATCGATGACCGTGTGTTTGAGATCGCGGCAGCGACTACGCTAGAAGTTGGAAAAAACCGCCTGGAAGCTTTAGGGGATGTCTCCGAAGCGCCGGCCTTGATCCGCTATGCCTGTGACCAAATGGAAAGGGAAGAGGGCTTCATCAAGAAGTTGGGAGAGGACCCTTTAAAAGGGTATCAGGCTACGAATTATTCTGTTTTAAAGCCTTACGGGGTGTGGTTGGTTATCAGCCCTTTCAATTTCCCTTCTGCCTTGACCGGAGGTCCGGTGGGTGCTGCCTTGTTGGCTGGTAACACGGTAGTCATGAAACCAGCAGCGAAAACTTCCTGGAGTGTTCGGATGCTCGCGGAATGTTTCCTGGATGCGGGACTGCCGGAAGGGGCAGTGAATTTTGTGACCGGGTCGGGCAGTGTGTTGGGCGCTTACCTGGTCGATTATCCCGATGTGGATGGGGTAACCTTCACCGGTTCTTACGAAGTGGGGATGCGCATCCATCGGGCCTTTTCGAAACGAGAGTATGTCCATCCGGTGATCTTAGAATTGGGCGGAAAGAATCCGGCCATCGTTTCCCGCCATGCGGACCTGGACCGGGCTGTGGAGGGTATCGTGCGTTCTGCTTTCGGTTTGCAGGGCCAAAAGTGTTCTGCGAACTCCCGGGTCTATATTGAAGAACCTGTTTATGACGAAGTGCGGGAACGGATGGTGGATAAGACAGAGGAGTTAATCGTTGGGAATCCCGGTGAGAGGGAAACTTTCATGGGGCCGGTGATCTCTGAAAGTCCTTACCTGGATTTCATGGACTATACCGAGGAGCTCTCCCGGGCTGGCACTATTTTGACGGGAGGGAAGGTACTCACCCGGGGGGAGTTAAGCGAGGGTTATTACTGCCAACCGACGGTGGCAGCGGAGGTACCCTATGATCATCGCTTTTGGCTGCATGAGATGTTTTTACCCATCACCATGATAGGGAAGGTAAAGGATCTCGATCAAGCCATGTCACTTGCCAATGATGTCCAATACGGCTTGACAGCGGGGTTTTACGGCACAGAAGAAGAGGCGGAATGGTTCTTCGAGAACATCCAAGCCGGTGTTAACTATGTCAACCGGCCCCAGGGGTCGACCACCGGCGCCTGGCCTGGCTACCAGCCTTTTGGGGGCTGGAAAGCCAGTGGTTCGACAGGCGCCAACGCTGGCGGTCCTTATTATCTGCAGCGGTACATGCGGGAGCAAGTCCAAACTGTGATAAGGTGAAAGGGTGTTGGATATCCAGGTAAGGCAGGACATTTTGTCCTGCCTTTTTTTATCCGCTCATCCTTGAAGTACTGTAATCCTTCTTCCGCTGTTTGAATTTGAACCAGCCTGGGAGGATGGCCAGAAAGGCTGCCGCGGCAGTGATAGCAAACGGAAAACGGGGGTTGAATCGCTCCCATAAATGGGCTCCCAACCAGGGAGCGGGTAGAGAAATGAGGCCGATGCTGCTCCGGAAAAGGCCGGTAAATACGCCGAGGTTTTCCTCGGGAACAACTTTGGAGATCAATGACTGGTAAGCGGGACTGAGCAAACCCACTCCAATCCCGTAGATCACCCACGTGGCTGCAAAACCGAAAAACGCTTGAGAAAACAAAAAGATGACCATGGCTATGGCTGTTAAAAGGAAACCGAGCGAAATGGGAACCCGTTCTTGTGTTTGGTCAGCAATTTTTCCAGAGAACAGTGGGACGACCATCATGGCCACAGAGAAGAGGGAACCCAATAATCCAATCTGTTCCACGGAGAGCCCACCAATTTGTTCAAGATAGAGGGGTTCAAGTTCCTGAGTCATGCGAAATGCGGTGTCCCGGATCCCGTCTGTGAGGAAAATCCAGGTGATCACCCCACCCCCCGTGAGCATGGTCAACATTGTCGTCAGGCTCCCTTTCAAAGAGTTCCAGGAGAGATCTCGGTCTCGTTGTTTTTCCTGGGGGGACATCGTAACGGCCATCCAGATCCTCAAACCAGCAGCCGCTGTGTAAATGCCGGTGGCTGTGAAAAGCATGGTGCGGAATCCATAAGACCCCACTAGAAAGCCGCCTAAAGGGGGACCGAGAATACCCATGATGTGGTACAGGGTGTCTGTAATCCCATACACACGGCCCCTATTTTCTTCCGATGAATTTTCAGCGATAAAGGCGCTGGAACTGGGGTTAACCAGGGCGTAAGGTATCATGGTCACAGTGTGCGCGACCAGCATCCATTGCCATGTGGGCGCCATAGCCATGCCGCTTAATCCCACAATTCCGCCCAGACTGCCGATGGCAATGGATCGAAGCCTGCCAATGGAATCTGAAACCCAACCCCCAAAGATCTGTAAGACGAATAGCACCGTAGAGGAAAGGAAAAAGAACATTCCCACTTGACTCACGCTCGCGCCTAATTTAGTGAGATAAATGGGGAGCATCATCGGGTACATGGCCCCGGCAATATTTGCCAGGATCATGGTCAGCATGAACCAACGCAGAATGGGGGGTAGGAATGTCGGCGATTTTTTCTTGCTCACCTGCTTCCCTCTTCAAAGCGGTTGGGAGACGAAATCTATGTTGCGATGAATTTATTATACATGGAGGCGCGAATTTGGACAAAAGGTAACAATAATATTACAGTGAAGAAACCTTTCTGTGTGTTTTTTATCCGTATTTTTGAGAAGAAGGGCTTTTGGACGTGGGGTGCCGGGATATTGGCTGGGAATAAAAGGGTCAAGCTGGAGCATTACGCGTTTTGAGGGTCACCTGTCCGAGAGCTGAGGTGTTTTGTTTCACCTTTCTCAACTCTCCTCAAATATTAAGTGAATGCTATGCATCTGAATGAAGCGGAGGAGTCTCCTCTTTGTCAGGCAGTCTGAACTTAAACCAGACGGGGATGATGGTTAGGAGCGCTGCTGAAGCTGTGATCATAAAAGGCAGCTGAGGAGAAAAATTTTCCCAAAGTTTAGCGCCGATCCAGGGTGCAGGCAGTGATATCAGACCTATGCTGCTGCGCAGCAATCCGGTAAAGATCCCCAAATTCTTTTTGGGGATGATTTTCGAGATCAAAGATTGATAGGCGGGGCTTAATAAACCCACTCCCATCCCGAAAATGACCCAGACAGCGGCAAATCCAAAGAAAGCCTGGACTTGTAGAAAGACAATCAAGGCGATGAAGATGAGCAGGAATCCCAAGGTGATGGGCACACGCTCCTCAGTTTTGTCGGATAGTTGGCCGGACAGGAAAGGGATGATCATCATAGCTCCGGAGAAGATGGATCCCAAAACACCGATTTGTTCCAGGGAGAGTCCGCCAATTTGCTCTAAGTAAAGGGGCTGCAGTTCTCCTGTCAAGCGGAATGCTGTATCCCGGATGCCGTCCGTCAAGAAGATCCAGGTGATCACGCCCCCGCCGACCAAGGTCCCCCACATCGTCCCCAGACTGCGTTTGAGCGAGGACCACGAGAGGTCATCAGCCCCGGTATCCTCAGCAGGGGTCATTGTTCTCGCCATCCAGATTCGCAGCCCTGCAGCGAGTGAATAAATGAGTGTGGCAGTGAGGAGCATGGGCTTGAAACCAAAGGATCCGGCCAGCAACCCCCCTAATGGTGGACCAAGAATTCCAGTGATTTGATAAATGGTGTCGGTGATTCCATACACGCGTCCCCGGTTTTCCTCTTGGGAGTTTTCTGCAATAAACGCTCCAAAGCTGGGCCCGACCAAAGCATTAGGTATTTGGGAAATGGATAGAGCAGCTAACATCCACTGCCAGGAAGGAGCAAGGACCATGGCACTGAATCCCAGTATCCCACCTACGCTGCCGATGGCAATGGCCCGCAATCGTCCAATGGAATCCGAGACCCACCCGCCGATGAGCTGCAGGACAAGAATAGCTATCGAAGAGATAGTGAAGACCATGCCCACCTGGCCAATGCTGGCACCCAATTTAGAGAGATAGATTGGGAGGAGCATGGGGTACATCGAGCCTGCAATATTGGCTAGGACCATGGCCAACATAAACCAGCGTAAGATGGGAGTGATTAAGGGCTGTGTTTTCTCCGTTTCCATGGGGTGGGCCTTTGATCCAGGTTTCAGCCTGCACTTGTTTATTTTTCAACTCGCACATTATAAAATTAATAATTAATATTGTCAATAGTTGTTCAAATATTATTATTTATTTTCACTAAAAATTTATTTTTGTATTCTTTATGGGTTAATATATTTGAATAAGGTGTACTTTTGTCTATCTGCTTGACTCGGTGTCTTGGCGCATCAAAAAATCATGACCAGCATTAAGGCGGGTCATGTGGGGGAGGGAATAAGCGTCTTAACGGCCTTTGACTGTCTTCTAATTTTGAATTCTAAGGATCCCGGATTTACCTCTTTGAGGGAAAGAGGGCCCTGTTCGCTGAAGAAAGGATTTTTATTCAGGTCGAGGACGTGCTGTATGAATCAGGGGTTGGGTATGTTGCGTAAATTCCGCATAAAATTATCCGCAAGGCGGGAGAACATATTGTTTAACGATTGCCCGAATCCTGCGACCTGGCCCAGTAATCGTTGGATGCCGGGTAAAGGTTGGCGGGGATTGATACCTGTGAAAGAGAAAAAGATGATCACAGCTAAGACAAGGAGTATGGCCCATAAGATAATTTTTGCCACATTCATGACACACACCTCCGTTGAGGGAGTCAACCTGTTTCCTCTAAGTCCAATTATAGTAAAAAGCCAGAAAACCCCGTAGCTTACTGCGGGGATGAATGGCTTATGTCCTTAAAATCAGTACATAAACAAAGAATAATATTTGTGTGGCAACTAAAATATTCAAATATCGTCTCTATCCTACAAAAGCTCAGCGCACATCTATGAACAATGTGCTTGACGCTTGCCGTTGGGTATACAATAAGACGCTTGAAGTTCGCAAGAAAGCCTGGGAGAAACGCGAAGAGACTATTTCTCGATATGAGACAATCAATATGTTGCCTGA
>JAWODY010000085.1:0-17963 GCA_046483045.1 Anaerolineales bacterium
AATACTTTACAAAAATTTAAGAATGTTCACGGAAAGGCCCGATTCTGATGAGAAGCGGGTTCTTTTCACACTAAAAGGAGCAAACAATGAACACATATTCGATGTACTCTCCCCGTTTAGATACCACAGCAGCCACAAGGCCAGACCAGGCCAGTGAAGGACTCAATCGCTTGCTCGCAGCCGCTGTGGTAAATCAGAATTTTTGTGATTCTTTGCTGCATACACCGGAAGTGGTCCTGGAAGAGGGTTATTTCGGGGAGCGTTTCAACCTCAAAGACCATGAAAAAGCCCTTGTTTTATCCATCGAAGCAGACAATATAAGTGATTTTGCCAATCAAATCGTCGAGCGAGAACATGGAGAATTTGAATACAGAAAAGTCAGTGGAAGCAGCTGCTGGATCCCAGCAGAGCCAGCCATGGTCGTCATGGACTCAAACTGACTTTGACCCGCTAACACAAGATACTGGGGACATTTCCCCTTCCATCCCTGTTGTGATGTGGATGATTGACCGACAGGGTCAATTCATCCTGTCAGAAGGCCGTGGTTTGGATGACCTGGGTCTCAAACCGGGGGAAGTGGTGGGAAAATCTATCTACGATATCTACGCAGATGTCCCCGAGATTATAGAATGTGTTAAGCAGGCCTTAGATGGAGACCGGGTCGAAGACACAATCAAAGTTGGAGAAGTATACTGGAACGCCCACTTTTACCCCACCAGGAATGCGATAGGACGTATCTCGGGTGTGACAGGTGTGGCTTTCAACATCACCACGGAGCACGATCGTTTACGAAACCAGAAATTTTTGATGGATACAGCAGCCATGCTGCATTCCATAAACTCCCGCAATGAAATGCACTGGAAAATCCTGGAAATATTACTTGATATTTTCCAGGCGAAAGGTGCCCTTTTCCTCAATCGTTCTTCATCGGATAATACATGGAAAGTTGAAGAATTCGTAGGAATTCATAGTTCTACAATGGAAAGTTCACTCAACCTAGAGAGCAACCCGGTGATGAAAGAACGTTCTGATAAACTTCTTTCGACAGCCCAACCTTATTTTGAGGAATCATTCCAGGAGGCTGGGACGGTAGCTCCGGGTTTAACAGCTGTAGCTGGCATTCCCCTTCCTGGAAGAGATGAAACCTCATCTCTGATTTGGATTCTGCGTGACCAACTTTTCTCAGAAAGTGAAGCGCATCTGTTGACAAAATTAGGTGAAATAATTACAGGTTCATATCAGCGAGTTGAACAATTTGAACGCACTCAAAAGCGAATCCAACGCTTGTCCGCTTTGCATGCCATCGACCAGGCCATCACCGGGACATTCGACCTTAATGTCACGCTCAATGTGATCCTGGACCAGGTGATTACACAACTTGAGGTAGATGCCGCAGATATTTTCCTTTATCAACCAGAAACCCACACCCTCAAATTTGGTGAAGGCCGGGGTTTTTGCCACACTGACAGTTCACACCAAAAAGTACGGGAAAGAGTAGGTTTGCTGTGGCAGGTAGCACGAGAAAGGGCTTTGATCAATATCCCCAACCTGCCCCACCGCAGACAGACTTTCGTCCGGCGTTCCCTGGTCGAAAAAGAAGAATTTATCACTTATTTTGGGATTCCCTTGATCGCGAAAGGTGAAATCAAGGGTGTGCTTGAGTTATTCCACCGCGATTCGCTGCAAATCGATAATGAATGGATAAAGTTTTTTAAGACTTTGGCGAACCAGGCAGCGATCGCCATTGATAACGCAGCCCTCTTTGAAAACCTGCGCAAATCGAACATGAAGTTGGATCTGGCTTATCATTCTACCCTTGAAGGCTGGGTTCGCGCCTTGGATTTGCGATACGAGAAGGGCCAAGGATATTCAAAACGCGTCATCCAACGCACCCTGCGTTTGGCTAGAGCATGTGGGATAAACAATGGAAAACTAATACACATCCGGCGTGGTGCACTGCTCCATGATATTGGCAACCTGGCTATTCCGGACAGCATCCTAAATAAAAAAGGACCGTTGACGGATTCAGAATGGATAAAAATTAAAAAACATCCCGTCTATGCTCAAGAAATGCTCTCGGAAATCGAATTCTTACATCCTGCTCTAGATATCCCCTACTGCCACCATGAAAAATGGGATGGGTCTGGTTATCCCCGCGGCCTAAAAGAAGGAAGAATACCCATCGCAGCTCGAATCTTCAGTGTCATAGATGTTTGGGAAGCACTCACCAGCCAGAGGCCGTTTCGTGACCCCTGGCCAGAAGATAAAGCGGTTCAGTACATTTTAGAGCATTCTGGAACCCACTTCGATCCTGATGTGGTGGATGCCTGGATGGGAGCCTTTGATATTGAACCACCCCAGAATGAAATCAGAGGCATATATGGGTGATCTGCCATCCCTTGTATGTTATAAGATCCTTCACTCACTTCTGCGAGAAATTAAATCCTCCACCTAATTCCTCATTTTCCTGGTTTATCCTCTAAATTATCTAAATTTTCAAGATCTCGTTTATATCCAAGAAACTGCCGGAATCTTCTCACACGCCTTTCAGCGCATATTAGCTTATTCATTACGCTGAAATGACTAATCATGTTACACTTACTATGGTTCGTTACATCATCATCTGGTTAAATATGTCCCATTAATTTGAGGAGGGTATCATGGAAAAACGGTATAAAGTACTCCGGACCATTGGTAAGATTTATAAGATACTGGGGGTCATCGCTGCAGTTCTGACTATTCTCTCAGCGTTGGGTATTTGCGTAGCTAGTATCTTAGGCAGCGCTGCTTTGAACCAATACGCCAGAGAATTTGGAGGAATGCCCGTCCCCATGGCGTCAAAAGCTGGAGGGGCGGTAGCAGGTGTGATTGGGGCTCTCTTCCTCAGCCTTTATGGGGGTATGATCGCAATTTCCCTGTACGGTTTGGGTGAAGGGGTGGATCTGGTAATTGCCCTGGAAGAAAACACAAGAAAAACCACCGAGCTTTTAGAAGAATTCGACACTTCAGGTTAAATATGGGTTTGCCTGGAGGAGGTCAACGTTGAAGATCGCAATCACCGCGGACAATCATCTCACTTCACAGGTTAGGAACCCTGAAAGATTCACAGCGATGGAGAACATTCTCCATCGCTGTGCTGAATTAGGGGTTGATTTCCTGATCGTGGCTGGGGATCTCTTTGACCAAGTGAACCCGCGCTACGCTGAATTTGAAGCGCTTTACTCAGAACACACAACCCCTGACCTCTCCACTTTTATCATCCCTGGTAACCACGATCCAGGGTTGACAGGAAAGGGGTTTATC
Organism: Anaerolineales bacterium; assembly: GCA_046483045.1. Classification (GTDB taxonomy): domain Bacteria; phylum Chloroflexota; class Anaerolineae; order Anaerolineales; family UBA11858; genus B10-G9. The sequence goes on from JAWODY010000085.1 coordinate 3,304, forward strand.
CTGGAGAATGTCACTGTTTTCAAAAAACCAAAGTTGGTTTCCTTAGAAAATATCGAACTCCAAATCTTATTCCTGCCTTTCCGAGAAGGGGCTACCATGGGTGAGGAAATCGCTCCCTTTTCTGAAGAACTTATCCCCCACCGCTGGGTGCTTATCAGCCATGGAGATTGGATAAAAGGGGAAAAATATGCTGACCCTTATGAACCAGGCACATATATGCCCCTTTCAAAAATCGATCTCGATTCATTTAAACCCCTTCAGGTATTTTTGGGACATATCCACCGTCCTTTAAACTATGAGCGGGTTCACTACCCTGGTTCTCCTTGCCCTCTGGACATCACGGAAACCGGTTTGCGCAGGTTTCTGATCTTTGATTCCCAAACTGAAAAGATCACATCTCACCTGGTGAACAGCCCCATCATTTATGAAAAGGAAACGTTCCTCGCCCTCCCTTTAGAGAACGAAATCGCCTATCTTGAAAAACAAATCCTGGAAAGAATTCACTCCTGGAGCATACCTGAGAGCTGGGAAGACAAAGTTCAAGTGCGCGTCAAAGTCAGTGGCTACGCCCAAAACCGGGCTGATATTTTAGAATCCGTTACCACACAATTCGCCCCCTTTCAATTTTACAACGGAGAAGAGCCAGACCTTTCTGAACTGACTTATGCGTATGATCCGGATCGAGCCCATCTCATCCGGCAAGTGAAAAACTGGGTGGAGGAATTGGACTGGAAAACAGCTCCCCTCTATCCAGGAAAAGATCAAATCCTCATCGAGGCCCTCAGAGTGATTTACGGAGCCTAAGTATGCCTGTATGGATTGATCGTGTCATCGTTGAGAACGTAGGCCCCATTGGAAAACATACCTTTGACTTTCATCGTTTTAACCTGCTGTATGGTTTAAACGAATCGGGAAAGACATTTCTGGTCGAGTTTTTACTTAACTCACTTTTCCGACACGCAGCCAAATGGTCCCTGCGGGAACTGCCCGGCCGCGGCAGGGTTTCTGTGAGTGGTTTGGATGCGGAAAATGTGGATTTTACACCAGACAGCGCAAAGAAATTAGAGGACTACTGGGAGGAAGAGAAAAGCGGCTTACCCAGAAATATGGCGCGCTTATTGGTTGTAAAAGGCGGTGAGCTTGATTTTTCCTCGAAAGCGCCCGGTGGAGTTGGCCGGAAGGTGTTAAAAAACACCCTTTCCAGAGAAACTCTTTTAGATCAGATTTTACAACCTATCCAGCAGACCATCCAGCATGCTGTGGTGCAAGATTCAGAAATTGTGGGGGATCGCCGTGGAAAAATCAAAGAAAGAGAAGAATGTGGAAGTGAATTAAATAGGTTAGAATGTTTACTTGATATGGTAGAGGATGATTATTCACGAGGTCCGATTCGTAACCTGGAACTCAAATTAGAAAAAGTTAGAACCTCGATAAAAGAACAGGAACGGGCAAAACGACATCAAGCTTATATCATCCATCAAACTTTAGATGAATGGCAAAGAAAAAGAGAAAAATTACCCGATCACAAGTTAGAAGCGCTGCGTGACCACATTCGTGATCATCAAAAATTAAAAGAACTTCTTTCGGATAAGAAACACGAGCTGGAGAAAAAAAAGGCGGCCAGCCGACATGTTCATTGGCTTGAAAAAGCCCTGGAAACCTGGGAGGAAAAAAGCCTTGATCAAGCCGGTCAACCATCTCTTATCTTCGCTCTCACCGGTTTCATCACAATCATTATCAGCATTATCTTATCTTTCCTTGATCTTACTTCGTTCGCTCTGGGTTTCACCTTCCTGGGAACGCTCTCCCTTGCCGTGTATTTCTGGCGTTTTCGAAAGTGGTCGACATCCATGGCTGTATCCCGGGAGAAGAAAAACATCCAAAAATCGTACCAGGAACGATTCGGGGAAACCCTTCACGGAATCGCAGATCTCAAATCCTGCTTGGAGCCCAAGAGAAAGGCAAACATCCAGGCCAATCAGATCCAGGCAGACATTCAAAAACTAGAAGAAGAGCAGCAAGGTGTAGATCGCGATGTACGTTATCTTTTCGAGGAACTCACTGAAAAAGAATTGGAGGGTCAGAATTGGGAAAAGAAAGCAGCTTCTCTGCGCGAAAAGGCCCGAGATATTGACAAGAAGATAAAAGTTTGTGAATTGACCCTCCAGACACTGGGAGTGGAAAAAAATGATTACCTTTCCAGCCAGCCCTCCGTCACATTTCAAGAATCGAAATTACAGGATTTAGAACGGAGAGCCCAAATCCTCGAGGACGATTTACAAGCAGCAGAGAATGAACTGGAAACATTGAAGCAAAAGATCTGCAGATGGACTGGAGATGAGATAGACATACCCTGGAACAAAGCTCTGGAACACCTGCAACAGAAGCACGCTCAACTTCTCTTTGAATACCAACAACTCACAGCGGAGATCGTCGCCAAGATTGGGGTCACTCAAGTCCTCGACAGAGTCCGAAAGGAAGAGGACGAGATCATCCGCCAAGGTTTGAACTCAAAAGAGGTGACAGATATCCTGGAATCTGTGACTGGCAGGTACCAAGCATTAGATTTATTGGGTGACCAAATTTTGGTAAAAAGTAATTCCGGAGATTTCCCTTTACGCGACCTGAGTACCGGGGCTCAAGAGCAAATCCAATTGGCCCTGCGTATGGGATTAGCTTCCCATTTTGGCGGCAGCCAAGCGCTGTTTTTAATCCTGGATGATGCTTTCCAGCATTCAGACTGGGAACGTCGAAAGCGTTTGGTCAAGAAAGTCATTACCCTCGCAAATCAAAATTGGCAGATGATTTATTTGACAATGGATAACCACCTCCGCGATTTGTTCCATGAAGCCGGTGAAAACCTTTTTCCTGATCAATTTACCTACCACGAACTTGAGTGAATCCCCAGAAAGTACCTTAAAATATCAGAAAAGATTAACATTAGATGAAAAAAACATGTTAAAATCCAGTAAGAAATTGGCAGGAAGGGATCTGCGAGAGCATTTTTGATTTAACTTGAGAGTTTCTTTTTTATCCGGAGTGGGGCTTCAACATATGCATAAGAAACATTGGATTGCGGCTCTCCTTGGTGTCATTCTTCTTTGGACTTCTTTTCTATTGATGGGCTGCAGCAACACGGGCCTGGGATTCCTAGATGATGTGTATGACACGTTGTGCTGTTTTTCTCCAGCGATTATACTTCCCGCTGGATGCTTGATTTTATTTGCAGCCAAGAGTCCCTAATTCTTAACTTACAACTATCTACTTTGTTAGATTTAGCAAGTACAATACGCCACAATAAGCCAGTGATTTATCCATGGGATACCATGAAGTTCATTATTCTGAGGGCAGCATTGATTTTGACATCTGGGATTTTTTATTGTTACTGACCAACCCCGTCACTACTCTTCTTATTCGTTGAACTCGCGTTTTAATTATGGCATTAATAGCACCACTCCCCCAACCGGGTAACTGGTGTCGTAAAGATTTCGTTCCTAAAATCCCATATATTTACGGAGGTCCTCAATGAAGAAGAAGACGGGAAAAATATTATTCATCGCCGCCCTGGTAATCTTTTCCTCTTTTATCCTCACCGGGTGCATCATGGATCAGTTCGCGAGGATGTTCAATGACTGCTGTTTCTCCCCGGCGATGATCCTGCCTTTTGGGTTCCTGGCTTTAGCCATTTATCAAAGATATACACTTTAAGCACTATAAGGTTAGAAAAAATCTATCGCTGACCCCCTTCATGATCAGAGGGGAGAATAAGACTGTCCTCATTGATCTTCCCCTCACTGGCATGGTTGCTCGATCCCTCTTCAGTACATATTCTCCACTCATGAAGCATGTCTATGGCTTGATACTTTTCTAGGAGGACACTATGAAAAGGTCCATGATGATGGCTCTTTTTCTTTTTGGGTTCATGATCAGCTCCCCTCAACTTTTCTGCTACTGGGACGTCCTTTATGATGCGTTATGTGGACTATCACCCGCTTTAATCCTTCCTTTTGGGCTTATTTTCATGAACTTGCTCTACCAGACCCATTATGACATGGATTGACTTCTCCTCCACACCTCATACGATCCGACATGATTTCGTAGCTATGAAGACGTTGAAGATTACGCTGATGCAATTGCATAGATATGGAATACTTTGATGCCATCCTCATCCCCGGAGGTGGATTAGAACAGTCGGGAAGGCTCCATCCCTGGACTCAAGCCCGTATAGATTATGCCCTGGACCTGGATCAACCGCACATGTTCTACATGCTGCTGAGTGGGGGCACGGTCCACAAGCCTCCCCCAGTGGATGACAATGGATTCCCGTTATACGAATCTCATGTTGCTGCTGACTATCTCCTCCAAAAGGGCATACCTCACGACCAGATCTTGACCGAAATAAGCTCTTATGACACGATAGGGAATGCCTACTTTTCCCGTGTGATCCATACCCAACCCCGATCCTTGAAGAATTTGCTTATTATCACTTCTCAATTCCACCTAGAAAGGGTCAAACGCATCTTCACTTGGATTTACGACCTTCTCCCTCTTCCTCACTCATTTCATCTTTCTTTCGCTTCAGCCCCCAATCGAGGTCTTCGTGGGGATCTACTCCAAGCTAGAATAAAAAAAGAAGAGAACAGCATAAAATCGCTCCAACCTTTGACAGAGAGAATCCAAACCCTGGCAGAATTTCATAGCTGGTTCTACACAGAACATGAGGCCTATACCGCTGGATTGTCCCCCACACAATTAGAAGGTGAGATCAAAAATTCTTATTAATCACCACCTCAAAAGGATGCTCATTCTTTTTTGTATTAAGTATCCCTGCTATGGTCATTAATGTTACCAAGGTTGATATCCCCCTGTGATCCCGGTCCCAGCCTATACAAGCTCCAACCCTCATCATTCCACTACCTCAGTGCTGAATTCGTTCTCTATCCAATCCTTTAGCCTGGCAACATCCTGATTTGTTTGATCGATGTAATCACTCACCTGGCCAAGTTTATCTGGGTTAAATTCGTCGATTCCTGCTCCCAACAAGTCCACAGATTTCGCCGCGCTTTCTTTGACATCCAAGAGTAGGACCTGGCCTTCTTCATATCCCTTCGGGGGATTCAAGCCTTCTACCATTTGATTGGCATCCTTAACCGTATTTAACGTTTCCGCAAATTTTTCATTCCATTCTCCCTCAAAAAAGAGATTGGCATCCGCGCTGACATCTTCGAGTAGTTTTGAAAGCTCCCTTAAAGCCTCACCCCATGTTTCAAAGATAGAGATCATATTTGAAATGTATTCCTGTTCCTCCGCAGATACGGTCGGTTCCCGGGTAATCGTTGCAATGATTTCAGGTGTGGGGGGGGTGGTAGGGGTTAAAGTAGAGGTTGGGGAAAGCGTAAGGGTAAGGATAGGTGTAATGGTTGGTCCAAATTTATGCCCTGGCCCGCATCCAAGCAGCAATGAACCCAGTAGAAAAACGGACAGGACAGCAAACCTTATGGAAGATTTACGCATGGTAACCTCTTTGTGTGTCTTGACCCGCTGCTGGTATCGTCATATTTTAGAACTCGAAAAATATAATATGGGGGATATTTGATTTGATCCTCAAAGCGATGAGACCAATAAAATATCATAACAGTCCGTGAGCAGGAACATACTCCCTTTTCAATAGGATGGAATCCTGATGGCTTACTCCTCTTCAGAACCATCCCTTACCAAATCCAACTGCCTTTGATAGAGCTGGCTGTATAATCCCTCCTGGGCCAAGAGGTCCTCATGGCTTCCCACTTCCCGGATACGGCCCCCTTCCAGAGCAATAATCTTATCCGCATTGCGAATTGTGCTCAAGCGGTGAGCGATCACCAGCGCTGTCCTCCCTTTCATGACTTCCTCCAAGGCCTGCTGGATAAGATATTCCGCTTCTGCATCCACGGAAGAAGTGGCTTCATCAAGAATCAAAATCCTGGGATCCGTCAAAATAGCCCGGGCTAATGATAACCTTTGTTTTTGTCCCCCGCTGAGTTTCACACCCCGCTCCCCAATTTCTGTATCATACCCCTCAGGCAATTCCTGAATGAAATCATGAGCATGAGCAGCTTTAGCTGCATCGATCATTTTCTCTTCACCCGCTTCCGGCTTCCCATATAAAAGGTTGTCCCTCACCGTGGTGTTGAATAAAAATGTATCCTGCAAAACCACTGCTATACACTTCCGGAGAGATCTGACTTCTACATCCCGGAGGTCATGTCCATCCACAAGCACCCGCCCGCGATCCGGGTCGTAAAACCGGCACATCAGGTTCGCGATGCTCGTCTTCCCCGCCCCACTGGGGCCGACCAAGGCGACAGCCTGCCCTGGTTCAATGCGGAAAGTAATATCATGCAGCACGTTTTCTTCTTGAGGATCAACGCTCTCATCGCCATCTGCATACCGGAAATGGACTTGATCAAAAACCACCTCCCCATGTATGTCCTCTAAATGTACTGCATCCAGCGTATTCTGAATCTCAGATTTTCTATCCAACACCTCAAAAATTCGTTCCCCTGCAGCGATCGCTTGCTGGAACGTGTTATCTATTTCCGTCAAGCGCCTGAGGGGTTCATAAAAGGAGATAATATACGAAAAAAAGGCCACCAGTGTGCCCAGGGTCAGCTGATTAGTGACCACTAATCGTGCGCCGAATCCGAGCACCAGCGCGCCGCCCAATGCTGATAAGAAACGAAATATGGGAAAGAAAACCGACCAGGTCCGAATAGCATGGACGCGTTCTTCTAGGTAATTCTGACTGACTCTGCGGAATTTAACTAACTCCATTTCCTCCTGTTCAAAAGCTTGAATTACACGAATCCCTGTCAATTTGTCCTGGAGACTGGCGTTTATATCTCCTAATCTGTCTCGTACGCGGCGGTAAATCGGTCGAGCACGTTGATTGAAGACCCATAATCCCCCCGCTAATACAGGCAGCGGGGCAAGCATCACCATGGCTAATTTCCAGTTTAGAGTCAGCAGCACGACAGATGCTCCTACAAGGCGAAGCAAATCTGCCAACGTGAGAGCCACCCCATGAGTAACAAATCGTTCCAGGACATTGACGTCATTGGTCACTCTGGACATGAGTTCGCCCGTGGATGTGTTTTCGTAAAAAGATAGTGAGAGATCTTGAAGATGAGAATAAATACGGACGCGTAAGTCGAAAATGAATTTCTCACCCACAACATGCCGTAAATACAAATCGCCAAATTCAACGACCCTGGTCAGGGCGTGGACGGCGATCAATGTTATGATCAACCCCCAAAGCCGCTGCAGGTTTTCGTTACCAATGACCTGATCGATGACCTGTTTTTGGATCAGGGGAGGTACCAGCGTTAACCCAGTTCGAAGTAAAAGCAACACGCTGACGAATATCAGCTTCTTCCAATAAGGTCGAACATACCGTAAAAGACGTTTCAGGACGTCCAAGGCTATCAACTCCTTATATACTAATGTTAGCCCTTGTTAGCCCTCAGATCATGCTGAGAGTATACTAAGCCTGTAGAAGTCGAGGAGCGACGTATTTACTCCTTGAGGGTGAGCCTCGGTAAAAAGACTGCTGCCTCGCCTTCTGCGGGCGGTTACGAATGAGCAGGTTGTGGTTCAGCCACGCATCACCTACAAGGTTGTAGGGTCCCCGGAAGGTGGAGGGGGGAGTGCCTCGACATCACAAATCACCTTAGCGTTCTGGAGGGAACCCATGTACTTTGCTGGGATTGATATCAGCAAGCATCACCATGAAGCCTTAGTATTGGATGGCCAGGGTGATCCTTGCAAGGATTCGATGAGCTTTTCTAATACTCGGACCGGGATTAAATCTCTCATAAGGAAGCTGGAAAGCTTCGACGAGCAAGTCAGAGTCGCTCTTGAATCCTCGGGTCCGTACTGGCTTTTCCTCTATGACCGTCTCGCCTCTCGGGGGTATGACGTGGTGGTCATCAACCCACTGCAGACCAACGCCTATCGTAAGGCCGGCATCCATAAAGCAAAGACAGATCCCATCGATGTCTTTTGGATCGCTGACCTGCTGCGCATCAACAGAGCCAGACCCAACCCTATCCCTGAAGCCATCCGTTTGCAGCTGAGAGAACTCGGCCGCTTCTGTTTCAGCCTGGTAGATCGCATCGGCGACCTCAAGCGCAAAGAGATCTCCGTCCTGGACCGTGTTTTCCCCGGGTATAAGACCCTGTTCTCGAGTGTTTTTCTGGCCAGCTCCCGGCGTTTGCTACAAAAAGCCTCCAGTGCCCAGGAGTTTGCTCGTTTCGATCTTTCAGAACTGACCGAGCTGCTTCGAGAGTCCAGCCGTTGCCGCTTCAGGGAGACCAAAGCCCGGGAAATCATTGATCAAGCTAAATCATCGATTGGGATTTCCTTCCTGGCGAATGCTGCTCAGCTTGAGATACTATGCCTGCTGGAACAGATCCATTTCCTGGAAGAACAAATTCAACAAATCGATGATCACCTCCCTCTTTTACTTGATAAAGCGGATCAGTATCTGACCACGATCCCCGGTATTGGTGTGGTGCTGGCAGCGACGATCCTGGGTGAAATTGGCGATGTGAACCGTTTCCCAGAACTGGAGAACCTTGTCGCATATGCTGGTATTGACCCTACTGTCCACAGAAGTGGCCAGTTTGAAGCCGCTGTGGCCCATATGAGCAAACGGGGGTCTCCCTACCTTCGTCGTGCCTTGTGGTTAGCCGCCATTGTTGCTCGCCAGCATGATTCTGATCTCAAGGCGTACTACCAAAAGAAAAAACAGGAAGAGAAACATCACAATACGGTTATTGGCGCTTTATGTCGCAAGCTTCTGGCTCGTATCTACGTCATCCTCGAGGAGGAACAGCCTTACGTTGTGCGTTGATCTAATTGTTAAGGTTCAACTACTTGACTTCTTATAGCAGAACTTTTTATTTTTAGTTATAAAGAAGGGCAATCGATACCCTGATGCTCCAAAAAAAGAAAATTTTAGATAACAGTACAAGATATTATAATTGCAATCCATTCAAAGAGGAAATGTCTTGGTTCAGCGTGAAATGGAATAAAGCCCTTTGAAAATTAGACACTTTTCAGCTGCCAACCAGGGCTAATTCTGAAACCTGAATGTCAACTGGGCTACTTTCTGTTTTCTGTAAACGCCTCCTTTCTCTGGCTTCTTTCAACTTGCGCTCACGATCAGCAAAAACAATCTCCTCTCGACCTTCCAATTTATCTTTTGGAGTGATATACCCGAGCGCACTGTGAAGCCGCTGATTGTTGTAATAATCCACGTACCTCTTCACCAGCCTGCGCGCATCTTCAATGCACAGCGGTGTTCCAGGGCGGATGCATTCGCTCCACAAGGAACCATGCCACCGCTCTAATTTCCCATTGCTCTGCGGATAATAGGACGACGTCCTGACATGGGTCATCCCGCTGATTCGGATAAACTCTTCCGCTTTGCGCGCCAGCGGCGAAATCTCGGGCTATAAACTGGCGGCCGTTGTCTGAGATAATCAGGGGGCGGGCCTGGGGATACTTCTCTCTAGTTCTCTCCGGTGGACAGCTTCGCTAGTGCAGAACAATTTCCACATCCTCTTCCTTCATGCTCTCTCTGATGTCCCAGTGCACCACATAGCGGCTGTACCCATCCAGCACGGTGCAAAGTTAATAAAACGTGCCGCCCAGTTTGACATACGCCAGATCAATATGCCAGTGCTGATGCGCTTTTTGGTGTTGTTCAAACCCTTTTCCCTTTCCTGAGGTCTTTTTTCCCACCGACCAAACTTCCCAGCCCGTTTCAGCACCCGGTAGACGCTGCTGGGGCTCACAGCGGCCACATTTTAATCCAGCATCATATAACTCAACCGGCAGTATCCTTCCCTCTGGGTGCTGCTCATAATACGCCAGGATCGCCTCTTTTTCGCTCTCCAGCAGCCAAAACCAACGAGGAATAGGCGCATTGTGTTGATTCTTGTTCCCATATCGTTTCGTCCAATCATGAAATTTGCTGGAGGATAGGCCAAGTTCAGTCACGATTTGTCCCTGGGCGATAACGTCCTTTGAGATCCATTTTTGCACAAAATCCACCACGCGATCGCGCTCTTCCTGGGTTGTCCACTTTCCGCTTAGATTTCCCCAAGACTTTTTTTTAGTTCGATGTGATCTTCCATCAGCCCGCCCAGAACTTCGTTCTTTGTGATCAGCTTTTCTTTCAATTTGGTAATTTTCCTTTTCAACGCTGCTGTTTCCCGATCTTTCCCCTTTTCAAACTCCAGCGCCCCTTTTTCGAAAAATTGTCGCTGCCAACGATACTTGTATATTGAAATCAAAGCTATTTGAGCCCAATGTTAACGGTGCAGTACCATATAGTTTGGGAGGAAGGAGCTGGCGAGCATACTTTACTGAGGAGCATAAGCTGCCTCTAGGGCTAGATTGCCGCCCTCCTCGCAAGCTGAGCCGATTCGGGAAATTGAGGGCCATTTGGCGCCTCTGATCAACGGCAAGTATGGCACTAGACTTTTGGACTGTCCACCGGAAAGACCTTGACGCTTGCGAATTCTCCCGGTCACAAAATTATTTCAAGTCGTAGAAGGAGGATAACCATGCGTACTATCGGTCTAGCCCATGGGCTGTGCACCGCAGAATACGGTTGGTTGTAGCTGGTTCCGATCGCAGATCTCTGAAACCGGTATGCCTTCAATGAGGTGCTCTCTCAACAGTTTTATTTTCGCTTCTGGGGTGTAGTTTTTACGCTTCTTCGTCATGGTTTTAGCCTCCACTTTTGTATACTAACACAGGGCGGCCATTTTTCCATTTCCGTTTGAAGCAAAACAACCTGAATTTCTAATTTGCCTGCTTAATGTGACATTTCCTAGTATCATAATATCGAGGACATACCTATGGCCCTTCTTTCCGATCGCACCCCTTAACAGCTGGAAAATCATCAAAATCATCGACCAGCTATGCGCAAGAAATTTTCCGTAAAGTTTAAACCCAAGAATTATTTTTCTTCAAGGAAATCCTATGGCCTACAAAGATTTAAAAAGGTTTGCTGTTTTACAATTATCAGGTTGTGCTGGTTGTGAGGTAGCCTTACTGAACGCGGGTGAATGGGTTGAAGACTACCGGTTAGTGTACATGCCCTTGGTGATCTCATCGCATGCTGTCCCGGAAGTAGATCTCTTGTTGGTAAGTGGAGGTATACGAACGGATGAAGATCTCTACAACCTGCGCAGAGCAGCAAGAAAGGCAGACCAGATTGTGGCGATTGGCACCTGTGCCATATCAGGTGGTATCGCCAGCCTCGGGAACCAGGATGATGTCCGTAAAATGTTTTTGTCCCAACCAGAACGCCGCAATATCCCCAGAATCCTTCCGAAATGCTCCCCGATCGACGATTACATTGAAGTAGACCAATACCTGCCGGGATGTCCACCAACGCCTGAATTATTTCTCATTCTGCTATCCGCGGAACAGCAGCCAAAAATTCCCATGACTGTCTGCCAGGAATGTGGGCGGAAAAAGAATCGGGACATGCGCCCCCGGCATTTACTGGGCTTTCAGCAGGGTGAAGTATTGCCCGATATTTGTCTGATCAACCAGGGCTATCTCTGTGTGGGCACCTCAACCCGAGGTGGTTGCAGAGCCCTGTGTACAAGACCGGGACATCCTTGTGTCGGTTGCCGAGGGCCCTCGGATGCTTTGATCACGAAAGATGCCGAAACCTGGTTTAACACTATCAGCCGGGTATTCTCATCCATGACAGATATACCAGCAGATGAATTGGACGCTGCCCTGCGATCTCCCCAGTTGGCGTTATATTTGTTCCAATTCTCTGATTATGCTGATCCCGAAAAAGCCCCCCGTCAAAAAGAAAAGGTGCTTTGATGACAAGCCTCATTTTTCCATTAAGCCGAATTGAAGGGCACGCTCGCGTTATGATTGAAATTGATGGAGAGGAGATCCTTTCAGCCCGCTTTGAGGCCATGGAGTATCGCGGCTTCGAACGATTCCTGATTGGCACGCCTGCAGAGCAAATGCCAATCATTGTTCCTCGCGTCTGCGGTGTCTGTTCAACCGCCCACCATGTTGCTGCCGTCAAAGCGCTGGAAGACGCATACGGCATCACACCCCCACCCCTTGCGCGTAAGATCCGGGAATTGCTGTTATTGGGTCAATTGATCCAGAATCAGGCAACCTCCATCTTCCTCTTCACCATGCCAGATCGTTTGGGGACTGAAAGCATGTTTCAAGTAGAGTCTGGAGACAATACACAAACCACTCCCATCGATATAGCGAATCAAGCCCTTAAGGTTCGCAAAGCGGGAACGGATTTAATATCACTTTCTGGAGGTCAGTTTATCCACCCCATCAAAGCGGTGGTCGGTGGTGTGATCAGCGGGATTGAACCCGCTGAGGCTGAAGCGATAGCGGATCAACTCCAAGATGTCTTGCCAACCGCCTGCGAGTTATTCGACATCTACTGGCAAAAATCCCTTGATATGAGGGATCGGATCGGCACGTGGGGGGATGATGAACCAGCCTTCTATATTTCAGCTGTACAAAGCATATGCCCTAATTTCGACGGGGACATCATCAAAATCATGAGCCCTGAAGGAAAAATAAAGGAAAACTTCCACCCAAAAGATTATCGAAAGCATCTTCATTATCAAGAAACAGATTACAGCTATGCCGGACAGACCAGTTACCAGGGCCAGGTAATCCAAGCGAACAGCCTGGCTCGGATTAACATGACAGAACGGATAGGAACCCGTTTAGCAGATTCATATTTAAGGAGATTCGAAAAGGAATTTGGCAAGCCTGCTCACGGGATCCTGCTTTACGATCTGGCTCGCGGCATTGAACTGGTATATGGTTTAGAACGAGCAATCGAAATACTGCGTGAACCCCTGCACCTGGAAGACACGGATGCTCCGTATAAGCCAATGGATGGTCAGGGTTTCGGACTTGTAGAGGCTCCTCGCGGTCCGTTGATCCACCATTATTCCATCCAGGACGGAAAGATTTCCAGGGTTAAGTTCATCATCCCAACGGTACATAATTCTCTAGCCATTGAGAGAGCATTGATATCCGCTGCCAAACGTCTGATTACAAAAGACCACATCAGCCACGAGCTGGAAAAAGCTGTTGGAAGAGTTGTCAGGGCTTTTGACCCCTGCATTGCATGTGCCACACATTGATCGCCAAAGGATATCTATTAAGAATATCGCCAGTTTCTCCACCCCGAGGGAAAACCTGACTTCAGATCCGGGATCACACCATGCACGCACCCTCAGCTCACCACAGCGTTTGACATAGATTTTCGAGTGTGGAGGTTCTATAGCTTATATGGGAAAGAATAGGGACTATCCTCTCAATGAAACAGACAACAATACATCCATTTAAGGCACCAACTTTATTCTATCCACAGCATTCGCGCCGGTGCTGCACCAGGGGGATGCGCCGAGAACCAAAAAGCTTAAAAATCCCCGTTCAAAAAATCTCTCCCTTCTTCAAGAAATTGAAAATTGGCTCCACTGAAAAAAGGGGGGTCAAAAGTAGCAAATCTTAAAAAATTAACGTATACTACCTTTGTTGAATCAAAGCCATCATCTACTCCAGTGGAGCAAGCATGTATCAGGAAAACGACAGCCACAAACTGCCAACGTTCTTCAGCCTGAAAAATTTTCTCACCCACAATTTGTGGGAGGAGTTGTCGAATTCGTGGGCGGCGACATTTTACACAGAAGTCTTTTGCAAGATCGAGGAGAAAATATTTGCGCCCCTGTACAGTGAAAAATATTCCAGGCCCAATGCGCCCATCAATGTCCTCGTTGCCCTGGAAATCTTGAAAAGTGGCTTTGGCTGGAGCGATGAAGAGCTGTATGAACAGGCAAAGTATAACCTTCAGGTCAGGCTTGCGGCGGGATTGCACAATTTGCAGGAAGAGATCTTCACCTTGCGGACGATCTACAATTTCCGTAAACGGGTGCGAGAATATGCAGAAGAGACGGGCATCAACTTGATGCAAAAGGTGTTCGAACAGATCACGGATGCTCAGCTGGAAAAGCTTGCCTTGGAGACAGGGTGGCAGCGGATGGACAGCACGCAGGTGCTGAGCAACTTGGCCCGGATGACGCGCCTGGAATTGATGGTCGCGGTCCTGCAGGCGGTGCATAAGCAGCTGGGAGAATCCGACCAGGAGAGATATGAAGAACGCTGGGAGCCATACCTGGAAGGGCGTCCTCACCAAGTTTGTTTCAAAATACCAACCGGGGAAATGAAGGATAATCTTCTCACCATTGGTCAGGAACTTGATAGATTGGAAGAGGAGCTGGCGGAAAGGGCACCGGAAAGTGAGGCGCTGTCCTTGATCCGACGGGTGCTGGAGGAACAATACACCCGAGAAGCAGAGGGGACATTGCAGCTCCGTCCCGGCAAAGAGATTGCCAGCACCAGCTTGCAGTCCCCTCATGATCTTGAAGCCACGTATCGCGTGAAAGGGGGTACCGAATTTCGAGGTGGGTATGTGGTCAACGTGAGCGAAACGGCGGATGAAAACAACCCCGTTCAGTTGTTCACCCAGCGAGCGGAGACGGGCAATCAGTTCATCTTTCGTCATGGACTCCTCCACAGAGAAACAATGGCCC
>JAWODY010000011.1:0-17608 GCA_046483045.1 Anaerolineales bacterium
GCCTTTCACTCATCTTTTTTATCTCTGCAAGGAGGACTCCATGTCTGCAAACAGCATTCCCTTTGTGCCTGACCGGTTCCACATCAAGCGCGGGGTGGTTTTTGGCGCCCTGCTCGTCACCGCCCTGGTCGCCTTCGAGATCTTCAATTACAGCACCACCGATTTCGCCCTCACTGACCTCCTGGGGGAGCTCCGTTTCTGGGGCGTGCGCTGGGCGACCATTTTAGCCGTCGCTTTTTGCGGGATCGATTTCGCCGGCATCGCCCGCCTCTTAACCCCGGAGAACAAGGGGGGCCAGGAGGCTGAGATCTGGTACCTGTTCGCTGCCTGGCTGCTGGCGGCGACCATGAACACCCTGCTCACCTGGTGGGGGGTCTCCATCGCCATCGTCAACCACGAGACCCTGGGCAACGCCATCATCGCCCGTCAGACCCTGCTCAAGGTGGTCCCCATCTTTGTGGCTGTCATGATTTGGCTGCTGCGGGTCTTGATCATCGGCTTGTTTTCGGTGGCCGGGGAGAGGTATTTCGGCACAGAACAGCTGAATTTCGGGCTTTCACCGGCCGCTTCTGCAGCTTCCCCCTCCTCCGGAAAGAAATCCTCGTCCAGCAAACGCTCGTTGGGCAAATTCCGGCCTGCGCCCAAGCCCCGCTCATCCCGGTCCAAGCAGGAGCCAACCTATGAGCCGCTGGTCCTCAGCCGCTCCTCGGACCGCTCTGGGGAAGGGATGTGAGGTTGCCCATGGCCTCCGTCGCCGTCATCAAAGGACCAGAAGGGGGATTTATTTTCACCTGGTATACTGAGGGCATAAACGTATCGAAGATCAACCTTTAACACCGTAAAAAGGATCATAAACTATGCGGACTCTTATGCCTTTTGGCTGCCTGGCTTTGTTAGTTTTTACTGGCATCCTATTTGTGCCATTTTTCTTTGCAAATGCCCTTTTGACTGCTTTAAATAAGTTGGGTCTAAGCCCGGAAATGGCTATTTTAGCGGGCGCGGGGATTTTTATTGGCAGTTTGATAAACATCCCCGTTCAGAGAATTGAGCGCAAGGATCAGGTGGAAGTCCTATCTCCCACCATGTTTGGGGTAACTCATCCCCGGACTCCATGGGTGCAAAGCCAGTATATTACCATTGCTCTGAACATGGGTGGAGCAGTCATACCCCTGATTTTGGTCGTCCATGAAATATCCAGGATCGTCTCCCGCGGGAACACTGCTCTGATAGTGACGGGAGTTGCCGTAGCTGTTAACGTCATCGCTTGTTACCTGCTGGCCCGTCCCGTTCAGGGGGTGGGGATCGCTTTATCACCCTTTATCCCCGCTGTTTTGGCTGCTTTATCCGCCTGGATTCTGCTTCCTCAATTTGCACCTCCTGTCGCCTTCATTGCGGGTGTCTTGGGTCCGGTCATAGGAGCCGATTTGCTCCATCTGAAAGAGGTACGGGGGACGCATGTCAACGTGGTCAGCATTGGGGGTGCGGGTACGTTTGATGGGATTGTGCTTTCAGGTTTGGTGGCCACCCTATTAGCCTGATAGGAAAGATTTATTTACAGTCTTAAGAAGGAAAAACCGCTGGATTCTTCCAGCGGTCTTTTAGTCGGGATGGTGGGATTTGAACCCACGACCTCGCCGACCCGAACGGCGCGCGCTAGCCGGGCTGCGCCACATCCCGTCGCTGCGAAATTATATCTCACCTTGAGGCCTTTTTCAAGGAAGTCCCCAGAGCATTGATACCATCCTTTTTACTACCATATCTGGCGAGAATTTTTATAATTTGGTTGTTCAAATAGATTCGCTAATATCACGCCAACCACAAATCCACCAATATGAGCCCAAAAAGCGACACCTCCCACATCAGGCCCCCCTAAGGTCATCACACCCTGAAAAAACTGTAAAACAAACCACATACCCAAGACGATGCTGGCAGGAAGCATGGTGATGCGCATGAAAAATCCCAGAGGTATGATGGTCACAACCCGCTGCCGGGGATAAAGGATTAAATATGCTCCCAGCACAGCAGCGATGGCGCCGCTGGCGCCCACTGTGGGTATTTGGGAGCTTGGATTCGTAAGGATGTGAGTCAGGGAGGCTGTGATCCCGCCTATGATGTAAAAGATGAAATAGCGACCTTTTCCCATCGCGTCTTCGACGTTGTCCCCGAAAATCCACAGATAGAGCATGTTTCCCCCGATGTGCGCCAGACCAGCGTGCATGAACATGCTGCTGAAGATATTTAATACATTTCCTAGTGAGGGGTTATTTAAAAAGCGGTTGGGAACTAATGCAAATTCGTAAGCCGTGGTTGTGGACTGGGACCCAAACAATATTTGAAAGATAAAGACAATCACGTTGACAAGGATGAAGAGATACGTGATGACGGGCGTCTCATTAGTTGGGTTCTCATCTCGGATAGGGATCATATTGAGTCCTTTTTTAAGCTGGGCCTTGATGAAACATATGCTGTAGTCAATATTATACTCGGATTGGTGCTGAGAGCGAAAAATCGGTCTGAAAGGATCGCAGTGTAATGAGTGTTGTCAGGCAGAGTGCGGACCTTGACAGATTCTTTTGCTCTGGTAAACTACATCCATCATGAAATACAATGTTTCCTTTTTGAAGCCCGTCCCTAGCACGCGAAAAACGAGGTGGACTCGCTTTCCGTTTTGGGTGTCTGGCTGAAACAGGAACCGTTACTCATCCACCCTCTAGACTGGAAAGTCAGAGGGTATTTTTTTTGATCAAAAGGCGGTAACCCGTCTTCGCTGTTTCAACTTGAGGAGTGGTCTGATGCGCATGTCAAAATTGTTAAGCCAAACGTTACGAGAAGCGCCTGCTGACGCTGAGATAACCAGCCATAAACTGCTGGTCAGGGCAGGTTATATCCACCAATTAGCAGCGGGAATATTCACCGCCATGCCCCTGGCCCATCGGTCTCTGACCAAAATTGAGGATATCATGCGGGAGGAGATCAACGCTATTGGAGGGCAGGAGATGTCCATGCCTGTTATCCAACCTGCAGAAATATGGAAACGAACCGGTCGCTGGTCAAAAGTGGGCCCTGAAATGGGCAGGTTTAAGGATCGAAACGGACGGGATATGGCCTTGGCCATGACTCATGAGGAAGCTGTAGTAGATATTATCAAAGATGAAATTCAGTCCTACCGTCAATTGCCTGTTCTGATCTATCATATTCAAACTAAATGGCGGGACGACCCACGTCCCCGGGCTGGTTTAATCCGGGTAAGGGAATTCACCATGAAAGACAGTTACAGCTTGGATGGGGATTGGAATGGGCTTGACCGCCAGTATCAGAATCACTACCAGGCCTATTTCAATATTTTCAACCGCTGTGCACTGCCGGTGATTGCTGTGGAATCCGATGTGGGTATGATGGGGGGGAATATGGCCCATGAATTCATGTATCTGACCCCGGTGGGAGAGGATACCCTTTTGCTGTGTGATGAATGTGGATACAAAGCCAATCGGCAGATCGCTGAGTTCCAAAAGCAAAAGCCACCCCAGGAGGAGGAAAGACCCCTGGAGAAAGTTGAGACGCCGGATGCGAAAACCATTCAAGACCTAACCGGATTGCTGGAGATCCCCGATCGGAAAACGTCCAAGGTGGTCTTCATGATGGCGACGCATCTCCGGGAAGAGGAAGAAGTCAAGCAGTTGGTATTTGCTATCGTCCGCGGGGATATGGAATTGAATGAGACCAAGTTGGCGAACGCAATCAAAGCCAAGTCCTTAAGACCAGCTGAAGCTGAAGAAATCCAGGCAGTGGGGGCCGTTCCAGGATATGCATCACCGATTGGATTGGATGATGTCCTGGTCGTGGTGGATGATCTGATCCCGGAATCCCCCAATATGG
Source organism: Anaerolineales bacterium (assembly GCA_046483045.1). Classification (GTDB taxonomy): domain Bacteria; phylum Chloroflexota; class Anaerolineae; order Anaerolineales; family UBA11858; genus B10-G9. Next base: position 3,877 of record JAWODY010000011.1, read on the forward strand.
TTGCGGGTGCCAATGAAGAGGCGTACCATTACCTCCATGTAAATTATGGTCGGGATTATGAGGCGGATCTGGTTGCAGATATTGCTGCAGCCCAAGACGGGGATCTTTGTCCTCATTGTGGAACACCCTTGGACGAAGTTCGGGGGATTGAAGTGGGGAATATTTTCAAGTTAGGCACATGGTACAGCGAGGCGGTAGGGGCGACTTTTCAGGATAACGACGGTCAAGAAAAACCGGTTGTGATGGGGTCTTATGGGATTGGAAGCGGACGGCTGCTGGCTTCGATTGTGGAAGAATACAACGATGAGTACGGTTTGATCCTGCCCATCAGCGTTGCTCCCTATCAGGTCCATCTGGTTTCTCTTGGGAAATCATCGGGAGGAGACGAAGTACAGGCTGCTGCTGAGGAACTCTATCAGAGTTTAACCGGACAAGGTGTGGAGGTTCTGTTTGATGATCGGGATGAATCCCCGGGGGTTAAATTCAATGATGCGGATTTGATCGGTGTACCGATTCGTTTGACAGTGGGAGCCCGATCCCTGGAAAAAGGTTGCATAGAAATGAAACTCCGCGACAAAAAAGAGAGGGAGTTAATCCCGGAGGGGGAGGTGGTGGAGCGGGTTCAGAAAACGATTCAAAAACTGTCCAAGGAGATCGAGGATCGCATTATCCCGGTTTATCTGGAGGTATGATTTAAGTAATATAGTGGTATAAACCCCTCCGAAAGGAACCTTTTTGACCAGGTTCATTATGAAAACCGGAGGGGTAATTTTGGTAACCGTTTTTATCCTATTTTGAAAAAGTTGGTCAATTTCATGGCCAGGTTAAGGTCCCCCTCTAATTGAAGTTTTCCCTTCATAAACCCTTTCATGCCGTCAGCTTTCCCTAAAAGCACGTCCTGAAAATAGTCTCCGTCTGCGGTCAAGGTCACGGTTGGGTCTTCTGCGGTTCCTTTCTCTACCCTGCAAGCGTCGCCTTCGATGGTGATCACGTAGTCCCCACCTTCTTCTCCTGTAAGGTGGTATTGGATGACGGCGTTCATGCCGGACGCTTTTTCAGGTAAGAAAGCCTTCTCGTGATTGAAGACAAGTTCTTCTACAGTATATTCTGCCATCTTTTTCTCCTATTCAAGTTGAGATCTTACGAGAGGTTCTTTATATCGCTGCAGCGACCATCCCTCCGTCAATGCAAAGGGTCACCATCCCGATTTGATTGACCCTGCATTTCGTAGATGATCTGTGTGGTTTACATTACCCCTGTGAAGCCAAGCGTGGACGAGGGCGATCCCCTACCCTTGACGTTTGTGATCTCTTGATCAAGGTTCAATTTGCGTTTCACTTCCATCCATCCCCGGTTTATGAATAAATTTTCAATGACCGCTTCGATGCCCTAATCCAATTTTGCTGCAGTTTAAAAAATTGTCTCTTAGGTTTCTCAAAGTGATCAGTTGCGCTTTCTTTGTAAGGCTGCAGGTTTCACTTTCAGGGTTGCTTGGAAACCCTGGCCATCGATCCGGTTCTTCACTTCAGGGCCTTGAAGTGAAAAGCCTTTTCCTTTTTTCAAGGAGTTCATCCGAACGATGTCCAGAATGGGGAGGATGACTTTGGTAAGATGGACAACGAAGGCTAATCCCATTTGTGCCTGAGACGGTCACAATGCCATTCTTAGCCTTGTGTTCCATGGCTCTCTATTGCATTTGACCTTTTGCTTCCCCGGTTGAAAGCACAATGGGGGATCATCAAACCGCTTCCAAATTCCTTTTTAGGGGATGATTTAATACAGGAACATGGGTTTCCCCAGCATATCCTTTACCTTGGGTTGGTAATTCTCTGCATCGTACAGGGCGGTGACGTCCACTTTCTTTTGAGAGGAAATTACAAGTTGGATGGGAACTGTGGTGTAATTCCCCTGCTGCAGAGCAACCATTCTCCCGGTGTGTCCTAAGGTAACCTGGTCCAAGGCTAAATTCCCAAAAGAGACTGCGACCATTCTGTCCAGGGAATCAGGGGATCCCGAGCGCATTAAGTATGCCATTTGTTGATACACGGTTTTGATCCCTGTTCGTTTTTTGATATTTTCAGAAACGAGGTACCCGATCCCACCCAGCTTTTTGTGTCCAAAGGCATCCTCTTTTCCGCTTTCGACAATTTCCCCACCCACGGGATGAGCTCCTTCAGAGATGGTCATTACCGCGTAGTGGGAAGGATTATTCTCCCGGTCTTCAACCAGAAAATCGATCAATTTGTCAAAATCAAAGGGCACCTCGGAGATGATGGCCCGATTTACGTCAGCCAGGTAGGCCGCAAACAATGAGGTTTCCCCTGAATTTCGACCGAAGAGTTCGATGATCCCGATCCGTTCATGGGAGCCGATCACCGTGCGCACATCTGTGATAGCATTCACAGAACGGGTGACTGCCGTGGAGAAACCAATGCAGTAGTCCGTGCCAAAGACGTCATTGTCCATGGTCTTGGGAATGGCAACGACCTGAAAGCCTTCTTGGTGTAAACGAGCTGCATAACTGAGGGTATCATCACCTCCAATCGGGATCAGCGCATCTAGTTTCAGGGCCTCAAGCACGCGCAAAGCATGATCCGTGATATCGATCCGGCCATTTTCTTTTTCCAACCGGTCTTCCTGTCTTACAAATTCCGGGACGTTATCGGGTTGCATATTGGATGGGTTGGTGCGTGAGGTGTGAAGGATAGTTCCCCCGGTACGGTCGATGGTGCGCACGTTCTCTTGGTTGAGCGGATAGGTGAGTTCATCGATCGTGCGCGGATTATCGGGGTCAATACCCACTACCGACCACCATCCCCGCCGCAGCCCAAGAATGTTGACATTGTAATCTTGAGCACGATTCACGACTGATTTGATGGCTGCATTCAAACCTGGTACATCACCACCACCGGTAAGGATACCAATACGTCGATTTTGATTCATGAAGTGATCTCCTTCTCTGAAAATCTTTAATTTGTCCTATATACTATTTTATCGTAATTGGCTGCCTTTGTAGGAAAAAATGTAGCCAGGGACAATAAAAGGGATGGTCTGGCCTTGCCCCTTCATAATGATCGTTAATTTTTTGGGTCCCGGAACCACTTCATTATTAAGTTTTAGTTGCTGTTACCCGGCGGGCCCTTTCTATCGAAAGATCAATGCGGCTGCGTTTAATATCTCATCTCAAGTCAGGGACGCGTCCTAGCAAACATTTGGTAGTTTAAGCCCAGCAAGCTTTTTTATGGAGGTCAAGGAAGCTGGAGGCTGGGGAAGAACACAACCTGTCATTTTCGATGGATTTATGCATGGTATAAAAGGGGATGTTGATTTTGAGCGGATAACCCGTGTAAAGGAAACAGGTTGTCAGTGTCACGCCAGTGAATTGGCATAGTAAGACGGTCATCAAGGTGAAAATTAATTGGCAGAGAAGAATTACAGATCATATTCCCTCGAAACCTGGGACGTATATCCTTGTTTTATATGTTGAATCAAATCGGGAACTGCAGGTCGGGAAACTTGGTGTGCTGCAAGTCAAGCCCGGTTATTATCTTTATCTTGGCAGCGCTTTTGGACCGGGTGGGCTCAAGGCTCGTTTGACCCGCCATGCCCGGATGAATAAAAAACGCCACTGGCATATTGATTACCTGATCCCTTCTCAAAAGATGCGAGCGGTATGGTTCACAGAACATCCCCGAAAGGTCGAGCACCTTTTGGCAAGGGCGATATCCTCTCAACCGGATATCGAAATACCCTTATCTGGGTTTGGGGCTTCAGATTGCGCGTGTGATGCCCATCTATTTTTCATGCGGAAGGAGCCTGCTTTGTCGAGAATGCTGGAGGTGCTCGGGCGCCTGGAGGGAGAAGTCCTCCAGTGGAATTCCATTTCCAGGTAAAAATACGCGGTGATTCCTGACTCCGGTAAGGGAAAGGGAAGGCAGAAATAGGATGTTTTTAGTGTAGAATATATCAAATCCCACAATTTCTAAAGGATGATTAATATGTCTGGAGAACTAACGCAGCGCGAGAAATGGATGTATGGGGTGGGAGATATCGGTTTTAGCCTGACGACAACGATATTGGGGGCCTATTTCGCCATCTTTTTGACCGATGTAGTCGGGTTGCGTCCCGGAATCGCAGCCATCGCTGTTTTCATCGGAAAAAGTTGGGATTATGTCAACGATCCCTTATTCGGTCATATCTCTGACCGCACGCGGACAAGATGGGGCAGAAGACGCCCTTTTTTACTTTTTGGCGCATTGCCCTTGGCTCTTACATTCACCATGTTGTGGTGGCGTCCTTCTTTGGAGAACCCAATTGCTCTGGCGGGATATTATTCTTTAGCCTACCTTCTTTATGAGGCAGCAGCCACGATTTTATACATGCCTTATTTCGCGTTGACTCCGGAGCTGACCTCCGATTACGACGAGAGGACCTCCCTCACTTCATACCGCATGTTTTTTTCCATCCTGGGCAGCTTGCTTTCCTTTACTTTGCCTTTGATGATCGTGGGGTCATTCGCACCCGAAAATGCAGGGCGTGTATTTTTGATGGGGTTGTTCTTTGGTTTCCTGGCAGCTGCCCCTATGTTGGTAGTCTTTTTTGGAACTGAAGAACGTGAAGTTTACATTGAACTCGACAAACCGACTTTACGGCAGTCTCTTAAGGCCGCATGGGATAATCGACCTTTCCGTTATGGGTTGGCCATCTTTCTGGCAACCTGGATCTCTGTAGATGTCCTGCAGTCGATGCTGCTTTTCTTCATCAAGTATGTCGTCCAACGTGAAAACCAAAATGACGTGATCATGGCTACGATATTTGTGGTCGCCATTTTTGCTCTCCCCATCTGGAATTGGGTTTCAAAACGCTGGAGCAAACGTTGGGCGTATATCTACGGAATTGCATTCTGGGCTGTGGTTCAGATGGTGTTGATCACCGTCACCCCCCAGACCAGCTTATGGGTCATCCTCTTCCTGTGTACGTTAGCAGGTGTGGGAGTGGCTGCTGCTCATGTCCTACCCTGGGCAATCTTACCCGATGCCATCGAATGGGATGAATATCTGACAGGGAAACGGCATGAGGGGATGTTTTACAGCCTGACGACCTTAATGCGGAAGATCGCTTCTTCCGTCGCTATCCCGTTGGTCCTGCTCCTGCTTGAATTTACAGGCTACCAGCCCAATGTCCCTCAACAGCCGTCTCAAGCGCTGTTGGGAATTCGACTGGTGATTGGCCCTCTGCCGGCTTTGCTTCTGGCTGTTGGGATCTTTTTTGCGTATAAATACCCATTAGATCGGGAGCGGTTTACCCAAATCGTCCAGGAGTTAAAACTGCGGCGGGCAAAATTAGAATAGAGGGATGTTCCCTGTTTGAGTGTTTTGACTCTCCTGGCGAGGGGGAGGAATTATTCATGTCGGAGATCATTGTCCATCCCGTTCGGTCAAATAAAGAAGAAAACATCTTTCTTACCTTTCCGTGGAAGGTATATCAAAAAGACCCACTCTGGGTCCCCCCTTTGCTGCCGGAAAGGAAAAAGGTCATAGACCCGGAACGGGGGGTCTTTTTTGAACGTGGAGAGGCGGAATTCTTCATCGCCTGGAAAAATGGAGAACCGCAGGGCACGATATGCGCTGCAGTGGATCCTCCCACCAACCGCAGACGCGGGACTCAAGAATGTGTCTTTGGCTTTTTTGAATATCTGCCCGATTTTGATGTCTTTAAGGCATTAGTAGAAAAAGCTGCTGACTGGGGAAGGGATCGGGGGTTGGATACCCTCTATGGCCCATGGAATTTGGATTACGAGGACAGCTACGGCGTCTTGCTCAGCGGGCGTGATCGCCCCCCCGCCTTAATGTGCGGGCATTCTCCCCCTTACTACAAGGAATATATGGAGCGTTATGGATTTGTACCGGCCCGGGCCCAGAATGTGGCCCTGGGGATTGATCTCTCGGAACATATCGATCGCTTTCAGCGTGCTTTCCGGGTTACGGAGAGATTAAAAGAAAGGAAACCGGTCCGGATTCGGAATGCTGATTTCGATGCCTGGGAGGAGGAGATCGATCGGATCCATTTCCTCCTTGACCATGCTCTGGCTCACCTGGGGGATCATATTGGCTGGCGAAGAGAAAGGTTGGCCTCAACGCTGGAGCCTTTTCGGAGGATCGCCGATCCGGAGTTGATCCTGTTCGCGGATCTGAGAGGAAAAACTGTGGGATTTCTTCCCGCTCTCCCCAACCTCAATGAGGTCTTAATCCGCGTCAATGGGCTCCGGTACCCTTGGGATTACCTGAAAATGGGATGGCGGATGACATTTCATCCCCCGAAAACGATGACCGTGAAAAGCATGCTGGTCTTACCAGAATACTGGAACACCGGGGTTGCTGTCATGCTTTACGCTGAACTGGTGAAGCGGATCCTCGATAAGGGGTATACCTGGCTGGATTTATCGATCACAAGTCTGGATAATCCCACATCTGTTCTCATCGCAGAGAATCACGGAGCGGAGATCTATAAGCGGTGGCAGGTCTATCATTTGCCGATATAGGAAAAAACACCTTGATGGCAGGGGAGATGGAGTTCATGGCTTGCCAATTGGTCATGAACGGACTATAATTCAGGCAGATCGGGGCGTGGCGCAGTCCGGCTAGCGCGTTGCAATGGGGTTGCAAAGGCCGTCGGTTCGAATCCGACCGCCCCGACTTGCATGACAGGGACCACAACCTCGTTTGTGGTCTTTTTTATTTAAGAGAGAGGGGAATTTAGAACCGGTAAGCAATGATTTGTTTACTCCTTTCCTTCTCCAACGGTGCCCTCCAGCGCATTCATTCTATGAGAGCCCAGCATCGTCCGAAAACGGGGGAGGTCAATGATGGCTTCAGTTTCCTTTTGGGGCCTGCATCATTCTGTTTGAGCAGAGACGGGAGAGCTACCAAGTTACTTTCTGTGTCTGAACGTGTCGGTCAACTAACCCCCGCGGGTTGTTGGAGAAAACACGCGTCACAGCATGCGAGAAGAAAGATCAGAAGCAATAAAGGCCGGGGCATTTTATGCTCATTTGTTATAAGAACACTTCTGGAACGGGCTTGAGGAGTTACGCTGCGATCCCCACCTATGGAAACTTTTTTCCTTGGGAACCTATTTTCACTTGATATGGGAAGATTAATAGTGAGTTCTGAGTATATTTTGGTTTAAAGCGGATAAAAGGAGTTTTCTGGGTCTATTCGCAAAAGCCTATGAACTCTTTTGAGAGAGAATAAAGATCATAGTCCTTGAGATTGAATTCCTTGAATTCTTTTTTAAAATCATCCGTGATTCCTAGTTTCTTATACTTAGATTCTGGTATTCTCCCCTGGTTGGAGTGGGTGGTGGTCCGGTTGGGTTCTTCACCATGCAGCTGCATTAAAAACCCTTCTAAACATTCCGTGACCCCAATCAAATCAAAATCTCCCAGTCGCGTATCCCCCAGGGAATTAAATTGGAAATTTTTTAGCTCGGGTAGGAGAGAAAATTCTATAAATGTCATATTACTTTGATATGGGATTTCAACGCGCCAGTGGACGTTTCCCTTCGCATTTTTCCACTCCATAAACTGGGCAACGGCCCTTTCTAAGGGTTCCCGAAATATCACGCTTAAAAAACCATTTTCAAGGACCCCTTTGAAAAGATCGGGCTGAAAGTGCCCATGGATTGCCGCTGTATCGGAGGGGATTTTTTGGGTGTCGATCCAATTTAATTGTCCCTTGTGCTTTTTTAACACGGAGGAGGAGAGATTTTTCAAAAGATTATGGAACGGCGATCCTTTCAATTTCTTCTTCCCCTTGGTGAAAAGGTTGGGGAGAGGTGAACTGGACAGTTCGCTCAGCCGGATTAGTTTCTGCTTATGAGTATCATAAACGAGGACATGTTCCTGATCGTATATTTTCCCAAGTTCCGCGAGAATCTCATCGCCCGCTGTAGATTCAATGTCAATATGTAGGTGGATGCGACCGTTGTTTATGGAATTCAATGTTACTCCTAAGAGTTGTATGTTTTCTTGTTAATAGTCTAACATACTTAATTTTTTTCGAGAACATTGGGGTGGAATGAACACATTTGTCTGATTTTTTATCTTCAACAGCGTATAAAGTTCCCTTTGAATTGAAAAGCCAGATACCCTTTTTACGGTAGAATTGGATAAGTGGAGACAAAAGCAGGCATTTTTTCCATTGGAGGATTGTATGACGTATCATCCCATAGAGAATTACGGCGTGATCGGCGATTTGAACACGGCAGCTCTTGTCGGGAAAAACGGCTCTATAGATTTCCTGTGTTTCCCTGATTTTGACTCCCCCTCTGTATTTGCACGCATATTAGACGATGAAAAGGGGGGGTATTTCCAAATTGAGCCGGTGTCTCAAGAACGCCGAGAAAGTCAGCTTTATCTCTCAGACACAAACATCCTTTTTACTCGTTTCTTATTTGAAGATGGGGTAGCGGAATTATCAGATTATATGCCCATTGAAGAGGAGCGCGTGATCCCCAACCTTGTTCGCAGAGTAAAAGCAGTCCGGGGAGAGATCGACTTTCGGATGACGTGCCAGCCAGCTTTCAACTATGCATCTTCTGCTCATGAGGTGGAAATCGAGAATGGTCGAGTCATTTTCTCGTCGCTGAGGGAAGAAGGGTTGCAATTTCGCCTCCATACTGATGTACCTTTGGAAATCCAAAATGGCAGTGTATCAGCGTCTTTCACCTTAAAAAGTGGGGAGAGCGCAGCTTTTATCTTTGAGGAAATCATCCCCGGCCAGGAATCACCATGTGACCTTACGGATTATGTATCCCGGACGTTTAAACGCACGGTAAATTATTGGCATGACTGGATTCAGGCATCCACATATAACGGGCATTGGATGAGTGAGATGAACCGGTCTGCATTGATTTTGAAGTTATTGACCTCACAGAAGTACGGCTCCATGGTCGCCTCGCCCACCTTCAGTTTACCCGAGGTGATCGGGGGAGAGAGGAACTGGGATTATCGGTACAACTGGATTCGGGATTCTGCGTTTATGGTCTATGCACTCATCCGCCTCGGGTTCACTTCCGAGGCCAATGATTATCTCGATTGGGTTTGCCGTTATGTCGAGGACCTCAACCCGGACGGTTCCATGCAGATCATGTATAAGCTTGATGGTGGAACGGTGATGGAGGAAAGAGTGCTGGAACATCTGGAAGGATACCGAGGATCATCCCCAGTTCGAGTTGGGAACCAAGCCTACCAGCAGTTGCAATTGGATATTTTTGGAGAGCTTCTGGACGCTGTGTATTTAGTGAATAAATACGGCAACCCGATATCCCAGGGATTATGGGATCGGGTCAAAAAAATGGTTTCCTTTGTCATTGGGCATTGGGATCTCCCGGATGAGGGGATTTGGGAGACACGGGGAGGGAAGCGCCATTTTCTGTTCTCCAGATTGATGTGTTGGGTTGCTGTGGACCGGGCCTTGAGATTGGCGGAAAAAAGGTCATTTCCAGCGCCTTATCAAGATTGGAGGAAAGTCCGTGATCAAATATACCAGGATATATATGAGAATTTTTGGGATGAGGAGAGAGGGGCTTTTTTACAGTCCAAAAGGGGAAGCGCTTTGGATGCTTCCAGTCTATTGATGCCTCTGGTCCGCTTTATAAGTCCCACAGACCCCCAATGGCTTTCACATTTAGAAGCCATTGAGGAGGAATTGGTGTATGATTCCCTGGTTTACCGGTATAGCTCGGAGGTCTCACCTGATGGATTAGAGGGGAATGAGGGAACGTTCAGCATTTGTACATTCTGGTATGTGGAGTGTTTATCCCGGGCCGGACAGCTTCAGAAGGCCCGTTTTTATTTTGAAAAGATGCTGGGATACGCCAATCACCTTGGTCTTTATGCGGAAGAGTTGAGCCCTCAGGCGGAGAATCTGGGGAATTTCCCGCAAGCCTTCACCCACCTGGCCCTGATCAGCGCGGCTTACGACCTGAATCGGCGATTGAATAAAGAAGTTTAAGGGTGGGTCGAAACTTCGCATAGCCATATAACGAACTTCTTGAAATGGGGATATCCACGGTTTTGAAGAGAAAACAGGAAGCATCGTTTATGTATGCAAAACAAAAATATCAAGGAACGCCTTTATTCGTACACCTCTGGATTGACGCAGTGGGCGAGTTTTCGGTTTTCTAACCCCGCGAATATGTTCTGGCTGGCGATACAGGCCATGTTCCGGCGCGTGTGATGGGTGGCTGAACCGATATGGGGTGTGATCAAACAGTTCTGTAACTCATACAGCGGGTGTTCAGGGGGTAATGGTTCGGGGTCCGTGACATCCAATCCAGCAGCGCGAATCCAGTTTTCTCGCAAGGCAGTGACCAGAGCATCTGAATCCACTACCTGCCCTCTGGCCACATTGATAAGTATGGCGGATTTTTTCATTTTCCGGAGGGTATCTCGATCAACCATGTGATAAGTTTCCGCCGTTAAAGGGACATGCAGGCACAGGAAATCGCTCCGCGGAACGGTTTCAGAGAAAGGGACTTGTTCCGCCTCTAACGCTTCTTCAAGATCAGGTTTTGGGCTGCGGTTGGTGAAGATCAGATTCACGCCAAATGGTTTCAAGCGTCTAGCGACGGCGAACCCAATTTTTCCCATGCCGACAATCCCTACTGTGGCGCCTTTCAAATCTGTCCCCAACCAGCCCGTGGGGTTCCATGTGTTCCATTCTCCGGCCTGAGCATCTGCCTGGGCTTCGGGTATGCGGCGGGCGACGGATAGTAATAAAGCCAGGGTTAGATCCGCTGTACCGGCTGTCAGTATACCCGGAGTGTGGCCGACTGGAATTCCCCGTTCTGTGCAGGCGGCGATATCTATGTTGTCCACCCCCACAGCCATATTACTCACCACCTTCAATTGCGGGGCTTTGTCCAGCAGGTCTTCCTTGACTGGATCTACGAGCAAGGTAAGCAGGCCCTCCGCCTGGGGGAGAATGGACTCCAGTTCCTTGGTTAATCCTTCTCCTCCCTCTGGTCCGATAACCAGGCGGGTTTTTTCCTCCAATTCTTTGATCCAGTCGGGGGGTAAAGCGTGTGTCAAAATCACAAGGGGTTGTTTCTTGGCAGCCACCATATTTCCTTTACAGGGTAAATAAGTAAATCAGATCATTCACGTTTGTCTGTGTCAGGCCTGGCTTGAGAAGGTCACCAAGGGCATCAAAATATGCATACGCATTGTGCCTTTCAAGATGCGCTTGAAGACTGAGTCCCTGGGTGGATGCACGCTGGTACGTTTTCCCTGTAACCACAGCGCCAGCGGCATCGGTCGGTCCGTCATTTCCATCCGTTGCCAGGGCAAGTAGGACAGCGTCCGATAAGTCATCTAAGACCTTTATTGCGCTGAGAGCTAATTCTTGATTCCGCCCTCCCCGGCCGGTTTGCCTCCCTTTTTCCAGGACGACCGTAGCTTCTCCCCCGGCGACTACACAGGCTGGTCTCGGCAGGGGGTCCCCGGTCGTGGCCATCTGGCGGAGAACCGCGCCTAAAAACAGACCAATTTCCCGGGCTTCACCCTGGTAGCAGCTTGTCAAATGGAGGGTGTGAAAACCCTCGCTGGCGGCTTTCTCAACAGCGGATGCTGCTGCTTGATGATTGTTGCCGATGAGCTTGACATATCCCTGCTTGAAAACTGGATCACCTGCCTTTGGCGTTTCAGGGACTTTCCCCAGTTCTCCGTTTTTTAGATGGGCGAGGACCGCAGAGGGCATGTCCTCTTCTAAGTGATACTTGCTGATCAGGCTCAGTGCTTCCTCAAAAGTCGTGGGATCTGGAAGAGTGGGACCTGAAGCGATCATGTTCAAAGGATCCCTGATGACATCTGAAAGGATCAAGCTGATTGTAGGGGCTGGGAATGCTAGGTCCGCCAGACGTCCACCTTTGACGCGGGATATGTGTTTCCGGATGGTATTGATCTCGTTAATCGAAGCGCCGCACCGCAGCAGCAGCTCATTCAAGCGGGAAACCTCTTCCAAATTTAAACCCTTTGCGGGTGCGGTGAGCAGCGCGGAGCCTCCTCCGGAGATCAGGAAGAGAACCAGATCCTTCTCCGTAGTGGAGGAAAGGAGACCGATGATTTCCTGGGTGCCCTCCAACCCATCCCGGTCGGGCAGGGGGTGGCCGCCTTTGTAGATGCGGATATTTCGAGGTACTTCACTGAGGTCTTCATGGATCCCTTTTTTAATGACCGTGATCCCCCGGATTGTTTTATCGCTGAAGATATCTGCGGTTGCGCAAGTCATCGGCAGGCTTGCTTTGCCGAAACCAATTAATAGGACCCGTCGATACTGGTCAAGGCTAACCCTGTCCCCGTTGATGACCAGTTCACGCCCTGTCCGTTTCAGGTGTTCTCGGACGCAGTGGGTGGGATTGACGCTGTTGACGCTATGGGCCAGGATCTCAGCGATTTTTCCTCCCTGAGGAAGGGAGCGCAGCGAGGAGGTCATCAATTGCTGGGATTGGATGAGTTTCATATCATACCCGGTTGAATGCATTGGGGGGAATTGTTCTTTGGGTTGTTGACATATGTAGAAACAGGAAAGGCTTCCATTTCCTCACTTGGATAGGGGTTTAAATAGGGAGAGAGTTGATCGGGATTTTTTTCGCTAGGGTGAAGCCAGGGTTCATATCCTTCCCTGGGAAGGATGACAGGCATTCTGCTGTGAATGGGCTTGACGATTTCGTTTGGTTCGGTGGTGATGATACAGGCGGAGAGCATTTCGTCTCCATGAGGAGACTGCCAGCGATCCCATAAGCCCGCAAAAGCAAAGGGTGTTTCGTCTTTCATCCGCACATAATAGGGGATTTTGCTGCCTTTGCCGGCGGCTTTTTTCCATTCATAAAAACCGTCACTGAGCACTAAACAGCGTTTGCGGCGGAAAGGGGTTCGGAAAGAAGGTTTTTCAGCGACAGTCTCAGCGCGGGCGTTGATCAAATTGTATCCCCCAAAGGTTTCCTCATCTGCCCACATAGGGACCAGACCCCATTTGTAAAATGTGAGCTGTTTTTTACCGTCATTAGGGATGACGGGTATAGGTTGAGAGGGAGCAATGTTATAGCTGGGAGGGATATCTCCCGGGATCTGGAAGTCCGGGAATGCAGCTTGGAGATCTTCAGGGGAAACCGTTAACGTGAAACGACCGCACATCAATTTGCTCCTTGTCAGTCCAGTGTAGAGGTTTGGGTATATTGTAGCTGAAAAAAGGAAAAAAAAACCCCTTGACCTGAGGGGGGCAGGCCAAGGAGCAATGATCATTATGACATATCCCATTTCATCTGTCAAGCCCTTTTCCACCGTTTGTCATTTGAAATTGAAAAGTGGACTATTTTCAATTGAAAGCTGGACTGGTTTTCAGTTGAAAACTGGACTCCTATAATAGGTTCCATCGCTATATCAAGGAAGAAGCTATAGCACAGCTGCACAAACGATTCTCCGATGAGCAGATTATCTTTCTATTCCAGGTTTGCGAGCAAGATCTTATGATGAGAGAAGAAGTTTAGAGTCCGTTGGCTATCGGTAGATCTCTTTTCTTTGTCCTTTGGAAGAAGTATCAGGAGCAATACCCGAAACTTTTTCAATCTCGTATCAACGAACTACTCCTAAGAGGTTTTCTCAAGAAACGGACGCTTAATGACAATTAGAATTACTCATTGATGACAATTAGAAATACCCACCAAGAAA
>JAWODY010000053.1:0-12652 GCA_046483045.1 Anaerolineales bacterium
GGAATCTATTTAGTCCTTTCACTAATATTCTTGGACCTCAATTATTTCTTTTGTAAATGCATTAATTATTACCCGGGTTTTTTCAAATGATTTTATATTGCTAAAAGATACACTCCAGGTAATTATGTTACCTTCGCAACGAGGATAGTTTCTCTCAAGCCGCATTCTAATCATTGAATTTTTCCCATGAATGAAAGATCTCTCTACATATTCAAGTCCAATACTCAAAGCCTCTTTACTTTTAATCAATCCGTCATTGAGTTCAAAGGGCTTACATTGAGGTAAAGATATTGAGGATTCCAATATTGTAGAATTGCATGCGGCATGACAGTTTACTGCTAAAACGGCTGATTTATCGGTGCGAGATTTAAAGTCAAAGCCCACCTCGTTTATACTTGATGGGGCTTCCGGAAGGCGGACATCGACAGTAACATCAATTAGGTATGCATCAGGATGCCATTTTTGGGCTAGCTCTTGTGCTTGCGCCCAATGGTCCTTCACAGAAGGTATTGCAATTATCGAATCTAAATCGTTATGTGTTGGCGATGAGAGAAAACCGTCAATTATTTCCTTTTGTGTATTGCAACCATACAGCACAAACAGGGATATGGCTGTCAAGAGAAATATCTCTTTTATATTTTTCATAATCAAACCCTCATTTGATGGAAAATGAAACTCATTCACCACCCACAAGATCTATCCCATATTCTTCAAAAGCGAGATATGTTTCATATGAATTAGCTATCTCTCTGAGGAATTGCATTTTTGCATCATGTAAGTCTTGGGGGCGTAATTCCTGAATAGCGCGATACCAATTTGGTTCAAAATTCCATGGGTTATGACCAAGCCTGTCTGCTTCAACTAGGTTCATGAATATTTGAGCTGGCCGATTTCCAAATCCGCCACCCGCCAAATAAGCCACTAGGGTTTGTCTTTCATTTGAGTCAAGAATTGATAACGGATTTTTTTCGCCAATCAATTCCTCACTCCTATACTCAAGAGGATTATTACAATTGTCATACATGCAAGCCTCTATCGCTATATCCATTAAGTTATCACCATATAGCTTTTGTCTAATTGAGAGAACTAAATCATGATCAAGTGAAGTGCGGTTGTTTTCTTGGACAGATTTATACATTCAATAGTAGAGGATCGGGCTGGGTATCAACCAGCGAGGCCTCAAATTCTGCAGGGGTGAGATAATCCAGAGACGAGTGAATACGCTCGGTCATATACTCTACCTCCAACCAGAAGTATAACTGATCAAATGCATCATCAAAGTTGCGGTACTCAGTATAATCGATATGTTCCTCCTTCAAAGTTCGGATAAACCGCTCGACCAATGCGTTCTCGGTGGGCTCACCAACAGCCGACATACTGATCTGAACCTCAGCATCGTTCAGCAGGTCCGTGTAGTCCGCAGCGGCATATTGGGAACCCTGATCCGAGTGATGAATCTCTGGGGCAGGATGACGATCAAGCGCCATTTTCAAAGCGTCTATGGTCAGGGCTTTTTCCAGGCTACGTCCCAGACTCCAGCCGCGTATTCCGCGCGTGAAGGCGTCCATGATCACAGCCAGATAGATGAACTTTCGTCCCAGGCGGATATAGGTGATGTCAGAGACCCAGACCTGGTTCATGAAGATGATGTCCAGGTCCTTGATCAAATTTGGATAGCGCGGGTGATCATGTTTGCTGTCCGTCGTTGTCACCCGGACTTTACCCACCTGACAGGAGTGATCCATTTCCTTGAGCAGGCGGCGGACGCGGGTTTCGCCAATCTCCCAACCTTCTCGCTTGAGCTGTTGAGTCACGCGCCGATAACCGTAGTATGGCCAGCGCATCAGGATGACTTCGATCGCCTCAATGACCCTGGCGTCTTCAGGATTGACTACAGGCTCATAATAGAACGTGCTGCGGGGGCAGTCCAGAAGCTCACAGACCATCTGCTTCGGATACTCTTTTCCCAGTTCTTTGATCATCGCTCGTTTTTCCCGCGTTGTGTGTCCAGCCAGGTTTTGGCTTTTTTTAAAACCTCCACCTCCATCGTCAGCTGGCCGATCTTCCGTTCAAGAGTTGCAATTTGTTCTTCTTCGTTATTGGACTGACTACTTATCCGTTGGTCTTCAAAGATCTCAACTGCCGTATGAGGGGTCAAAGATGGTATTCCAGGGTAAAGATTTACTCAAACTTCCACCTGATAAGGTCGTAATAGAACTCGGGATTTCTCATGTGCCAGAGGGGAGGAGACTGTTTGGAAACTTGACTGTCAAGGAAAATCTTTCTTTGGCATCCTTTGCGCGAACGGATGATGACGCAATCCAAAGGGATTTGGATTGTGTGTTTACCCTTTTTCCCAGGTTGAAGGAGCGTATGAACCAGAAATTTGGCACGTTACGCGGAGGAGAGCAGCAGATGCTTGCTGTTGGAAGGGCCTTGATAAGTGCGCGAAAATTTATGCTTCTCGATGAACCCTCCATGGGATTAGCTCCCTTGTTGATGGCAGATGTCTTTGATGCTTTGCAGGAAATCAATGATGATGGGACTACGATTTTACTCGTGGAACAAAACGCACGGCTGGCATTGCAATTCGCCCAACGTGGATATGTGTTAGAAAACGGAAATATGGTCCTGGAGGGAAGTTCAAAAGAATTGTTAAACAATCCAGAAGTGAAGAAAGCTTACCTTGGGGGGTGAATTCAATCTTCGCATCCGGCGAAATCTTTAATGTATCCACCCTTTTCGCATATCAATTCACCGTAACGATCGGTGTAACAAGATGAATCTGTGAGACCTTCAGACCGGCTGAAGATGAAGACAGGTTCGTTTTGAAAATTTTCCACTGTGTCAGTCACAATTAAACAGTCATCTAGCCAGCCGTAGGTAAACTGCCAATCCAAGGAAATGATCATAAACGTCTTGTCCAGCATGATGAATGAACGTTCGTATTTGCAGCCAGGGCAGTCGAGATTTCCGTAATTGGTGACTTTACCGCACACACTGACAGTTTTACCTTCGTCAGCAAGGCTGATTTCGCTGGGTGATATGCATGATGGATTTACGATTGCGGTGTCTGTGGATTGGAGGACAGCTTCTTGAGTGGCAACCTGGGTGGAGGGGAACTCGGTTGGCGTGATTGTATCGGCTTCATGCGTTTTCTCAATAACTGGTACTTCATCGACAGGAAGCTTATAAAAATCGAAGTCACGCGTCATATTTGCCAGCGAGGTGTAAGTTGAGGTGATTAATATTGTAGAAAGAGCAACGGATCCCAGAGCTGAGGAAGAGAGTGCTGGGAAATAATTACGACGACTCAGACTGCGAGCTGCATATAAGAAACTGTATAAAGCCCCTATGGGAATAAAGGTTAGCAGGATGGTAGCAACTTTGCCCTCAATGGTGCCTTGGCTGTCGAAATACCGTCCATCAATAGCTAACAGGGCGATACCTGTTCTTAAAACGACTTGAATGGCGATGATAATAGGCAGTGTATACTCAGAGAAACTCGAGTCAATATAAATGGGCAGAATGGTAAGTACTATACTCAAGCTCCAAAATGTCAGCAGCAAAAGAAAAAGGCCAATCATGACATGAGCGAAAGGTATATTGGCAGGTAATTGGGTCTTATTGAGACGGGAATCTGTGGCTGGTTCAGCTGGTGATTGATTTTGGTTCCCGGAGTCCTCCTCAGGATTCTGTGTATTTACCCCGCAATATTGACAATAAACCGCATCCAAAGGTATCAACTCATCACATTTTGGGCAATATTTCATTTTGATTCCTTATCAATTACACCAATTAATGGGTATGTATGGTCAATATAAAGTTTACCATGGGGGAAACGGAAAATTTTTGTAGGAACCCTACTATTTTGTAAGAAATCCCAGATGAGAAGCAAAAAACCTGAATAATTCTTCTATCTGCATTAAAGATTTGTAATGTGCATATCAAAAGGTGGATTGACCCGGGTTTCATTGGAATGACATGTACTTGATCATCTAGTTGAATCTTATGGTGTGAGTTCTTTGAGAATGGCCATTGTTTCTGATTTCCCTCCTGACCCAAGTTCACCTCCAGGACCTACGCAACTTGGACAACCATCTTCACAGGGGCAATGGGAAACCAGGCGAAGCGCTTGTCTGATGAGCTTATTGTGCCTATCAAAAAGGCGTTGGCTGAAACCGACCCCTGCTGGGATTTGCTCATAAAGGACAACAGTAGGGTGGTTATTACCGAAATTTGCACTGGGATCAGCATGCACACCTAAGTCATGCCTGTCACACATCAGCAGCAGGGGAGCCAAATGGTGGAGCAGAAATGAAAGACCACTTAATCCGCTTTTGACACGGACGACATTTTCTGCACGTTGATGGCAGCGAGGGCAAAGGGTGATCAGGTTTTCTAAGCGATTCGCATCTTTATCCGTTTGGAAACTTCGAAGGGGTTTTTTATGATGAATATGAAGTTGGGAGTCTTCCCAGATTTTTCCACAAGATTGACATTTCCTTTGGTCGCGATCCAAAACCAAGCTGCGGATTGAATCCCAATCAGGCCCATAATCAAGAGGGTCGCTGGACCAGTCTCCCGAGGATTTAAGATTGTGGATGGTTTTCTTTTCAAGGGCAAACCAATAGCCAGTAGTTTTTAATTCTGTGGGGGGGAGATCTAGATTCTCATGACCTAAAACTTCATAATGTTCCCAATTGATTTTTTTAAAACCAACCACGCGTTTGGTGACAGATAGTTCGCCTTGAAAAATATGGCACCCAGATGATTTTTTATCTTGAAGAACAGATAGACACTCAACTGTTGTCTCTTTTATCGGATCTGTGTAATAATCCCCGTGAGCATCTATTAGGTTTGCCTGATTGTCACCAAGATCTAATTTTTTTACTTTATAAACTCTACCTTCATGGAGGTAGATAGCGCCAGGATGAAGCATCCAGTCAGCGCTCTTTTTATCGATTGTGCCAATCGTTTCTTTCTTTCCGGTGTGATCGATATAAGTAATTACCACCTGATCAAAGTCTGTGGTGCGTAAGGAGATGTCGCTTGCTGGATAACCTTTGTCCATCCAGTAATAGGTCTCTTCAGAGTAATGCAATGAACCTCTGCTGTGTAAATATTCCAAAATTTCCAACGTTTGACCAGGGCTTAATTCACCATATCCTTCTCCCTCATGAAAAGGCAGTTCGAAAGCAGCACAATGGATGTGTTTTATGAGGATAAGAAGGTTGTTTGGATCGATCAAAGCGTGTTCAGGGGAGCGCTCAAATAAATAATCCGGATGATGAGCCAAGAATTGATCCAGGGGGTTTGAGGAAGTGACCAAGATGGAAAGCGATGGTTTTTGGGTCCTTCCTGCTCGACCCGCTTGCTGCCAAGTTCCCGCGATGGTACCGGGATACCCCGCCAAAATGGAAGCATCCATTCCCCCAATATTGATACCTAACTCTAAAGCGGTGGTGGCGACAACTGTCCGAACTACACCCTGGCGAAGTTTTCTTTCAATTTCCCGGCGCTGTTCCGGTAAATAACCGGAGCGGTAGGCTCGTAAGGATTGATTAGCGCTACCAACATGGTCTTCCATTTTGTTTCGGATAAACTCTACTGATCTTCGAGAGCGGGCAAAAAGGATCGTTTGTACATCATATGAAAAAAGGTCCTTGGCAAGACGGACGCTTTCATTTTGCATGCCTGCCCTGAGGCCAAGTTTTTTGTCAATTACGGGGGGGTTATATACCAGGAAGTGCTTTTCACCACGAGCAGAAGTATCCTCATCAACAACCGAAACGGGTTCTTCAATGAGCAGCTCAGCTAATTCCCTCGGGTTACCGATGGTAGCAGAGGTAAGTATGAATTGGGGACGAGAATCGTAATACTCAGCCACTCTTTTTAAACGCCGGATGACATTCGCTACATGGGAACCAAAAACACCCCGATAGATATGCATTTCATCGATGACGATGAAATGCAGCTGAGAGAAAAAATATTCCCATTTTGTGTGATGGGGAAGGATTCCCACGTGGAGCATATCGGGGTTAGAAAGGATGATTCTAGAATTTTGGCGGATGATTTTCCGGTCCTGGCTTGGCGTATCCCCGTCATAAGAAGCTGCAGGAAGCGGAAAAGAGGACCTTAGACCGGTCAATTGGTCGCGGGCAAGGGCTTTAGTGGGAAACAAATACAAGGCGCGTCTCTGTTCGTTTTTTATAAGGGTATCAACGACTGGTAAATTGTATGCCAGGGTCTTACCGCTGGCGGTCCCCGTCACCACAGCGACATTCTTCCCGTTTTTTATCTTGTTCCAGACCACTTTTTGATGTTTAAAGAGGTCTTTGACCCGGAGCTTTTCAAAAGAAGTTGAGAATGAAGGATGGAGATCTTTTGGGGGGGGAGCATATTCTGGAGTGCGTTTGGGGAGGGTTTTCCAGGCGGCTATATGAGTGGCAACGGAAGGATCGGCGCGCCAATGATTGAGTAATCTGGAAAGGGACATAGTTTTTGCGCACCATTTAAATAGTGCATGATGTTAAAAATTTTAACAGGCGTTTCTTTCGTTTCATGATCAAAGGGTTTCTTCTTCTGCCCTTATCTTCATTTGGTTCCGAAGGGTTTCGATGTCGTTTGGGATCACGAAAGCACACCAACCCATGAACAATGCTGCAATCATCCGGGCTATAACACTTATGATTAATATAGCGAATCCAAGCGATGTAGAGCGGGCGATGAAGCCGGCAAGTAAAGGGGCAAGAGCGGCACCGCTGTTTTCAATGAAGTATTGCAGGGAGAAGGCTGTACTGCGCACTTCGGGAAGGGCGATATCGTTGATTGAAGAAGTGATATTTGGACTGCCCATAGGCATGAAAAATGCTGTGATGGCAAGCATGATTCCAAAGAAAAGGGGTTGATCAATGGGTATAGACATAGTGAGCGCGATGAGGACCGCGCCGATCAATGCCCCGACCATAGAGACCAGCATCCGACCTTTTTTTGTTCGATGAAAGGCAGCATCACCCAGTAAACCGCCTGCAAAGTAACCAGAAGCAAGGATCAATACAGCGGGTACCATGGTCATCATGACTGCTGATTGCCCATAAAATCGCTCACTTTCAAGATATCGGAAAAACCAATAGGTGATCACCTGCCAGGGAAAGACGTTTACAAATCCCTGGACGAAGAGCAACCACATACTGCGCTTTTTGAGTAGTCGAAGTGCTTCCTGAAAATCAAAGCGGTGGATGGGTATGAGCTCGCGGTCTGATAGTTCAGGTTCACTTTGACCGCGGGGGGCTTCTTTAACCGTCAGGAGAATGACCAGGGAAAGAAGGATACCCAGGGAACCGGTGATATAGAACACCGCACGCCATCCCAAAAGACCGCCTAAAGAGATCGCTAAAATCATGCCCAGTAAATATCCGATGGGCATGGAAAGTTGCAATAAACCGTAAATCTTACCGCGGATTTTAGGGGGAAAATGATCACCGATTAGACTGTATATTCCAGGATAGCTGGAATCATCAATTCCCGTGGAAGAACGAGTGGCAGCAAATAGCGGAAACGTAGGCGCAATGGCGCTGAGCCAAGTGGTGCTTCCCCATAAAAAGGAAGCTAATGCGATCAATTTTGGACGGGCGAAACGGTCATATAAATATCCCCAAATGGGATAAAAAACCGTGCCCACGATTAAAGCTCCAGAAACGAGGGCACCCATTTTGACCTCATCAATCTGGAAAGACTCCATAATATCCGAGGTCAGAGGACCGATGAGGAGTTTATCCGCTTGATGAAAAAGCATAAAAGCAAAAGAAAGTGAAATTACCAAACGCCCTTGTTTTTTGCGATGAGCGAGTTTCATATAATGAACTCCTGTTATTCCACACCCATTCCCATCAAATCGGGTGTGTCAAATGTTTTTGCCAGCTCTTTCCGGAATTGTTGCGTATAGAGTCGGTAATATTCCCCCTTCTTTTTTATCAGTTCCTGGTGGGATCCCATCTCGGCAATAGAACCCTGGCGGATGAACATGATCCTGTTTGCTTTTTTGATGGTGGAAAGGCGATGAGCGATCACAAAGCTGGTTCGGCCCGCCATGAGGTTTTCCATTCCTTGTTGAATATGGGATTCGGTGAGTGTATCCACTGAGCTCGTAGCCTCGTCCATGATGAAAATATCAGGTTTTCGAAGCAGCGCGCGGGCGAGGCTGATGAGTTGTTTCTGCCCCACAGAAAGCAGGATTCCACCTTCGCCCACCTCTGTTTGATATCCATGCTCGAGAGCAGAGATGAAATGGTCAGCCCCAGCCAAAGAGGCAGCATGGCGGATTTCAGTGGGTGTAGCGTTTAATTTCCCGTAATGAATGTTCTCTTCAATAGTTCCTGAAAACAAGTGAGGTGTTTGGAGCACCATCCCGATTCGGGATTGGAGGGCATGCAACGGGATTTGCGTATAGTCAATGCCGCCGATGAGAATTTTACCCTTTATGGGTTCAAAAAACCTGGCAATCAGGTTGACGATCGTCGTTTTGCCTCCCCCTGTTGGGCCCACTAGAGCGATAGTTTCCCCCTGTTCCAAGGATAAATTAAAACCCATTAAAACAGGGTCGTCTTCTTGGTAATAAAAATCCACGTCCTCAAAAATGATGTCACCTTGTAAGGATGATGGTTCTTGAACCTGAGGTGCATCTTGAATGTCAGGTTCTGAGTCCAATAATGAGAAAATACGCTCAGCAGAAGCAATGGAACGTTGCATTTCTGCGTATACGCGGGCTAGATCTTGGACGGGCCAAATCATGAAAGTGATATAGGAAATAAAGGCTTGTATCCCACCTACGGTCATTAAACCTACTTCGACCTGTAAGCCGCCATACCAGATTACACTCCCCAAAGCCAACGAACTTACCAGCAAAACAGCGGGTAGAAAAAGGGCGGAAAGCCAGGCAGCACGATATCCAGCATGATACATTTCGTCCGTTAACTCTTGGAACTCTTCCATATTTTGTTGTTCGCGGCTGAAAGCTTTCGCGACGCGAACACCAGTTATGTTTTCATTGTAAGCGCCAGTGATTTGAGAGTTAATTTTCCGGACTTTACGGTATTCACCAATGATCCGTTTTTTAAAAAGAGAGGCGATTACGACAAGAATTGGGATGATCGTAAAAACGATAGAGGCGAGACGCCAGTTAATGGAAAACATGAAAAAGGCTGCTGTGAGTATGTTAATTACACCCCAGGTGATATCCAGAAAACCCCAGGTGACAAGTTGGGCAACCCGTTCAGTATCAGAAGTGACACGGGACATGATCCAGCCAACAGGCGTTTCATTGAAATAGGATAATGAGAGATTCTGAATGTGGTTGAACAGTTTCTGGCGCAGGTCATAACGAACTCTTTCCCCCAGCACACCTGCGAGGTAAATGAAACCAAAGACGTTGACAGCTTGAAAGATGATCAGCAGACCATACTGTAAGATAATTTTTCTCAGCAGTGTAAAGCTGCCTTTTCCAATGCCCTCATCAATGATACGTTTGCTGAGAAAGGTGAAATAGGAGTCCAAACCAGAAACGATAGATATTGTTAAAAGAAAACCCAAGACCCAAAGCCAGTGAGGCTTAACCTGGGCAAGGATGCGAAGGAGTGTTTCCGCGTTGAACGAGCCTGTGAATTCTTCTTCTTCAAATCGTGTAAGTTCGGTCATAATCTGAGTAGTGGGGGTTCGATATACAAGGGATCAACAATTATGTCTGATGGGGTGCGGGTGCGAGCTCTTTCTGTAAAGCGTCATCAATTTTTGCTTGAATATTAAATATTTCTTGATACTTACCAGGCTTTGAAAGCAAATCATCGTGGGTCCCTTTTTGGATAATCTTACCCTGATCGAGGACCAAGATTAAATCAGCCTGCATAAGACTCTGGATCCTGTGGGCGATAATAAATGTAGTGCGATCAACCATCAGGTTTTCAAGCGCAAGATGGATTTCGGCTTCTGTTTCAACATCCACAGATGAAGTGGCATCATCAAGGATGAGAATTTTGGGGTTTTTAAGTAAGGTCCTGGCGATAGCTACCCGCTGTTTTTGTCCTCCTGACAGCGTAACTCCTCTTTCGCCCACCAACGTGTCATATCCTTCAGAAAATTGAGTGATCACATCATGGACAGCGGAGGCTTTACAGGCAGCGATAAGTTCCCGATCAGGCACCTTGCGGTCTACACCGTATGTGATATTATCTCGGATTGTCCGACTGAATAAAAACGGTTCCTGTTCTACCAACCCAATATGCCAGCGCAGAAAGCGGCGTGGGTATCGCTTGATATCCACGCCATCCAGCAGTAGCTTCCCCTTCGTATAATCATAGAATCGGGGAAGTAAATTGACCAAGGTGGATTTCCCTGATCCCGTACTGCCTAATAAAGCGATGATTTGACCTGGTTTAGCATGAAAGCTGATATCTTTAAGGACAGTTTCATTTGCTTCATAAGCAAATGAAACGTGGTCAAATAAAATGTCACCTTCTATTTTTCCATCGGGAGGAAGATAATCTCCTTGAGCGAGAGGTTCTCTTTTTTCCCTGATCACTTTGAGGATGCGTTCAAAGGAAACCAAGCCTGATGACATTTGGACAATCAGGCGACCCATATTGCGGATGGGCCAGATGATCCAAATCAGCATCCCAGCATAGGCCATATATGTTCCGATGCTGATCACGCCTTGGATGGACATCCGGGCGCCTATGTAGAAACCTGCCAGCATCTGTCCCCCGGTGAGGATATCGGAAACAGGCCAATATAAAGAGTGCATGGTTAGAAGCTTTTTTCCTTTTAAAAACTTTTTCCAATTTTCACGGTCAAATTTATTTTTTTCGAAATCCTGCCGGGCGAATGCTTTAACCACTCGTACTCCCGATAGGTTTTCTTGAAGGGTAGTGGAAAGTATTGCCTCTTGATCTTGATATTCTTCATAAGCATCGGAAATTCTTTTAAAGAAAAAAATAGAAAGGGTAATCGTTATAGGAACCACAGTCACCGAAAGTAGGGCTAATTTCGGCTGCAGCATCAACAATACAGCAAAGTTAACCACAAATAGCATCAGGATTCGTCCTGCACCGATGGCTTGATCCGCGAAAAATCGGCGCAGCGCGTCCACATCTGAAGTGGTCCTTTGGATGAGCTCTCCGGTATTCGTGCGGTCGTGGTAGGCAAAGGTTAAGTGTTGGATGTGGTTGAATAAGAAATTCCGTAAACGCCGTGTGATACTCTCGGAAGTTTCAGCTGCTAATTTTCCACTTAAGAAGGTGAATGAGCCCTGGATAAGCGCCAGACCGAGGAAGCCAAGCACAATCCACAGGATGCTTTCTTTGATATTTGCGGGGGCAAGGAGATTGTCAGTGAAGCGACCCAGGAGCAGGTATGTCCCGGAGCGAGCCGCTGCGGCGACTCCTAGGCTGATGGTAGCAAAGATATACATCCTGCGATAGCCTCGCATGATTTTCCATAGACTATGCAGGCGGTGATGTGTAATGGACTCGCTGATGTCAAATTCTTCTTGTTCAACCATTGATGCTATTTATCCCTTATCTGAATAATTGGCGATGGGTAAGAGGAGGTTTTCATCCGTAGATACGAGACACGGCACAACAGCTCCGCTTGTGATTTCTAAAATTCTATTTTTAAATTTTTCGAATGATGACGATGGGATGTGAAGGGTCATTTTCACGTCTCCGCCAAAGTCCGCATTGTCTTCATTCCCTCCGAACTCGCGGACCATTTTGGAGATCGTATCATAATAGGAATATGGTAAAGACAACTCAATGACATGGGCTTTAACCTTTTTAGCTTTCGAGGTTACATTTAACACGGAGCGCACAGCATCGCTGTAAGCACGGACCAAACCGCCTGTCCCAAGCTTTGTTCCACCAAAATACCGGGTGATAACAATCACGACATCCCCGAGACCGCTCCCTTCCAAAACAGCTAAGGCAGGTCGGCCTGCTGTTCCTGATGGTTCGCCATCGTCATTGGCATGCGAGATCTTTGAAGCGCCATGTCCAATGATATACGCAGGAACATGGTGGGAAGCATCGGGATATTTCTTTTCAATGTGCTGGATAAACGCATTAGCGGATCTGACGCTGGTTGCCAATGATAAGCTGGCGATGAATCGAGAATTTTTAACTCTGATTTCCTTTTCTGGTTTACCCAGTGGGACCAAGTACTCTGCCATGTTTAAAACTCAAGCTAATAGAAAATGTATTTTACAATAATCCTTGGATCATGATAAGGAATTTTCGTCCCTAATAACCTGTTTGATCATATCATGATCAAACTTATAGTTGATTGAAAATAGGTAAAGAATTTAAAACTTCTATCCCTGATTGTAAGAATAATCGTAACCTGATTCCATTAATCTTCCAGGTTATTGGAGATGAGTTTAACTTGACAATGTTAAATCAGCACGAATGTTCGATTGTTAACAACGGAAAAATGAATAAAAATAGGTAACGCCCTTCCCCTTTAGAGAAAAGGAGCGTTACCTTGAACAATTCTAACCGAAAAAGACAGCAAGTCAAAGGTATTTTTGACACAAACAGGAAAGAATTTGAACGTTGGGGCATACCCTACAAGGCAGTAGCGGACTTGGGAGAGAGGCTGCACA
>JAWODY010000080.1:0-6586 GCA_046483045.1 Anaerolineales bacterium
CTCGTGTCATCAGGCTCTGTTCGTAAGCTTGAAATAGAAAGATGACCTGCTCATCGGAAAACCGTTTGTGAAGCTGTGCCATAGCTCCCTCCTTGATATAGTGAGGGAACCTATTATAGGAGTCCAGTTTTCAACTGAAAACCAGTCCAGCTTTCAATTGAAAATAGTCCACTTTTCAATTTCAAATGACATTTTTTCTTCTAGGGGTGGACAAAGTGGGAGCCTTGCCTTAAAATGTCATTTCACAGTAACCGTATCATAGAGATGGAAGACAATCCGCACGGAGGA
The DNA here is from genome assembly GCA_046483045.1 of Anaerolineales bacterium. Classification (GTDB taxonomy): domain Bacteria; phylum Chloroflexota; class Anaerolineae; order Anaerolineales; family UBA11858; genus B10-G9. The sequence goes on from JAWODY010000080.1 coordinate 289, forward strand.
AGAAACTTGGCTACGAAATCTTCTCAAAAACGAGATCGGCAGAATGAGAAACGCAGGGAACGGAATCGAAAATTCCAGGGTCGGGCCCGCACGACGGAAAGAAAGGCCCTCATAGCCCTTGAAAACGAAAACCTTGAAGAGGCGAAACAGTTGACTGCAGACGCTGTCAAAGCGCTTGATAAGGCAGCTGCGAAAGGGGTGATTCACGATAACAACGCTGCGCGCCGCAAGAGCCGGATCATGAAGCGATTGGACGCTTTGGAAAAAGAAGCCTAAAGCGTTTGTTTTGATTTTAAGATAGGAGATGGATTGGCGGGAGTTACCATGCTCCCGCTTTTTGTGTTCCCTCAGATCGTGTTATAATCTCGAAGCGACAAGAAAGCTGTCCCAATCTCTGGCCCGGCACGCATAGATGAACGAAGGCATGGGTGCGGCAGCAGGATCTCTGAGGGTACATTCCGGGAATGTTCTATGTTCAAATCTGAAAAGCGACGTGTGGAGAAGATCATCCGAAATTTCCTGGAGCAGGAGGAAATCCCTGTTCCAGAATCTTTTCAATGGAAACCAATCCCTTTTTCAGGTGAATGGGGGATGTCCGTTTCCTTTTTTAAGGCGGCTGCCCAGGAAGCGCGAAGTGGGAAGCGGGTCAACGTCCCGGAGCGCGCTGGAGAGATCGCTCGGATGGCAGCGGATCTGATATCCGGGGAGGATGATTTTTCACGCGTCGAAGCGGTGCAGGGATATTTAAACCTGTACTTTACCCCTGACCAATTCAGCAGAAAAGTGGTGGATTCAGTGCTCGCGGAAGGGACGCATTTTGGGAGTGGAGAACCCAAAGGGGAAACGTTGATGGTGGAGTTCTCTCAACCGAATACCCACAAAGCATTTCACGTCGGCCATCTACGCAGCGCGATCCTAGGAGACGCTGTGTGCCGGATCCTGGAATTCGCCGGATACGATGTCGTGCGCGCAAATTATTATGGGGATATCGGTCTGCATGTCATTCAATGGTTGTGGAATTACATGAAATTCCACCTGGGAGAAGAACCCCCTCAAGACACCACACGCTGGATGGGAGATCTCTATGCAGAAGCTGTCAAGCGCCTGGAAGAGAACCCGGAATATGAGCAGGAAGTCCGGGATTTATATGCCCGATGGGACGAGCGGGATCCGGAAGTTGTCGCCCTGTGGAAAAAAACCCGGGAGTGGTCCCTGAAAGGGTTTGAAAACCTGTATCAGATCTTGGATATCGAATTTGACCGCTATTATGCCAACAGTATGGTCGAGGAACAGGGCAAGGAAATGGTCCAGGAATTGATCGAGAAAGGCATTGCGGAGGATTTGCGTCCTGAAGATGCGGTCCTCGTCCGCCTTGACGACCTTCTGGGTCTGGAAAACGAAAAATACCGCGTCCTGATCGTGCTCCGTTCAGACGGCACGGCGCTGTATCAAACGTTAGACCTGGCCCTGGCGAAGCTGAAATTTGAGGAGTACGATCTCGATACCTCTATTTATGTGGTTGATGTCCGTCAAAAATTACATTTCCAGCAGGTGTGGAAAACTCTGGAAATCGCTGGATATGATTGGGCTAAAGATTGCGAACATTTATCATACGAATTGGTCAATCTCCCCGGCAATGTGGTTATGGCTTCCCGGGAAGGCACAGTTGTCCTCCTGGAGGACTTGATCAGGGAAGCCCGGGCGCGGGCGCTAGAAGTCGTGGAGGAGAAGAATCCGAGCTTGCCTTCCGATGAAAAAGAGAAGGTGTCCAAAGCGGTGGGGTTAGGCGCTATCAAATATCCCATGCTGGACAGAGATAACACGAGGATTGTGACCTTCGATTGGGACACTGCGCTGGATTTCAACGGCCAGGCTGCTCCTTACATCCAGTATGCCCATGTGCGGGCCAACAGCATCCTGGAAAAGATGGAAGGTCCTTTTCCGGAGGCTCTTACCCCGGATTACGCTTTAAAACCTGCGGAGATCGAATTGATTGAGCGTATCTCCCGGATCCCCGATGAGATTCATAACGCTGCCCGGGATCGGAAACCCCTTCATCTCACAAACGCGGTGTATGATCTTGCGCGCTCCTTCAACGCTTTCTACCGGGAGTGCCCGGTCCTGAGTGCGAAGGACCCGGTGAAATCATTTCGGCTCCGGCTGGTAGCCGCAGCCAAACAAACCATCGCCAACGGTCTGAAATTGTTGGGGATTGAAGCGCCGTCTGTTATGTAAGGATTGGAGATAGATAGGGTTAACGTTTGTCATCCAGCGATTGACCCTGGAGGGTTGGATTTCCACTTTTTGGTATTCCGCGATTCAATAGCAAAAATTGCAAGGAGAATTTTATGGCAGTTCGAACCGTGATCATGGGAGCAGCAGGCCGTGATTTCCATAACTTTAACGTCTTTTACCGTGACAATCCGGATTATGAGGTGGTTGCCTTCACTGCCACCCAAATCCCCAATATCGAGGGCAGAAAATATCCTCCAGTCCTATCCGGGGAGCAGTATCCTGAGGGGATCCCCATCTATCCGGAGAGTAAGCTGGTCCAGCTCATCCAGGAAGAGGAGATCCAGGAAGTGGTCTTTTCTTACAGCGATGTGCCCCATGAATATGTGATGCATAAAGCCTCGGAAGTCCTGGCGGCGGGCGCAGACTTCAAGTTGATGGGATTGGATTCCACGCAGTTCACGTCCCAGAAACCGGTGGTGTCCGTGTGTGCGGTGCGAACGGGCTGTGGGAAGTCCCAAACGACCCGTTACGTGGCAGAGATCCTCACCGAGATGGGGCACCAGGTGGCGGTCATCCGGCATCCAATGCCCTACGGGGATTTGGCCCAGCAGGCTGTGCAGCGTTTCGCGTCATTGGATGACCTTGATAAACATGACTGCACCATTGAGGAACGCGAGGAATATGAACCCCATATCGTCAACGGAGTGATTGTCTACGCGGGTGTGGATTATGAGTCCATTTTGCGGAAAGCGGAGCAGGAAGCGGATATCATCCTTTGGGATGGGGGCAACAACGATTTGCCCTTTTATGTCCCGGACCTTCAAATCGTGGTCGCGGATCCCCACCGCCCGGGTCATGAGACGACCTATCATCCCGGGGAAGCCAACGCCCGGACAGCTGACATCTTTGTGATCAATAAGGTGGACACAGCAGATCAGGAAAACGTGATCGCCCTTCACGATTCTCTGCATGACTTGGCTCCCGAAGCGGTGATCATGGAAGCGGCCTCACCGCTCTTTGTGGATGATCCCGGCGCCATCCGGGGCAAACGTGTTCTGGTTGTGGAAGATGGGCCGACATTGACCCACGGGGGAATGGCGTTTGGCGCTGGCTGGGTGGCAGCCCGCCGATTTGGCGCGGCAGAAATCGTCGACCCCCGCCCCTATGCCGTGGGGTCCATCCAGGATACTTATGAAAATTATCCCACTACCGGCGATGTCCTTCCTGCCATGGGGTACGGGGATACCCAGATGAAGGAACTGGAGCAAACCATCAACAGGGCGGATGTGGATCTGGTGATCATCGGCACGCCTATTGACCTGGGCCGCTTACTGAAGATCGACAAACCCACCCAGCGGGTCCGGTATGAACTGCAGATCATCGGTCAGCCGACGTTAGCAGGAGAACTGCGGAAACGTTTCGGGTGATCCGGAACATAAAGTAGCTGTTAGCTGAAAATTGCGAGCGGAGTGGGATTTTCTGAATGCCCTCTCTGTTGTTACCTTACTGCTCTCTTTGACGTGGTACATATGCCTTCACTGACATGGCCGACCAAGCGTAATCCCAGACCACTCTCTGCAGGCTTGAAGACGGACTCCATCCTTCACCCTTTTGGGTTATCGAAAAGGGGTAAAAGGGTAGAAAACCGCCTGATCTTGGGCGACAACCTGCGTGTGATGTGGGCCCTGCTGCCAGAATATGAAGGGAAGATCGATCTCATCTATGCGGATCCTCCATTCTTCACCAACCGGGGGTATTCAGCCCGCGTGGGCCGGGGGGAAGATTCCCGCCAGCCCCAGGACTGGGAATTGGCGGAAGGTTATCAGGACGAATGGGAGGATCTGGACGCGTACCTGGATATGCTCTATCCCCGATTGCGGTTGATGCATCAGCTTTTATCGGACACCGGGACGTTATATTTACACCTGGATTGGCATGCCAATTCTTATGCCCGGATCCTGCTGGATGAGATTTTTGGTTACGAACAATTGAATAATGAGATCATCTGGACGTATCACGGACCGTCCCCCATCCGGAGCGCGTTCAACCGCAAACATGACACGCTTCTGTTTTATACAAAGAGCGGGGAGTACACATTTAACGTTGATGATGTCAGAGTCCCTTACTCCGACAGCACAGTGGACACATTCAACTCCTCAAGCAAAGCGGGGTTTGGCAAGCAGCCAGACCTGGAACGTGGTAAGGTCCCTGAGGATTGGTGGTATTTTCCTGTCGTGGCCCGCTTGCATTCAGAGCGCACGGGGTACCCCACCCAAAAACCGGAAAGCCTGATGGAACGCATCATCCTTGCCTCCTCAAATCCCGGGGATATCGTGGCGGACTTCTTTGCAGGCTCGGGAACAACAGCTGTCGTAGCCTCCCGGTTGGGGCGGAAGTTCATCGCCAGTGATGCACAGTGGCGGGCGGTTCACACCGCCAAGACGCGATTTGTCCAGGACGCACAGCGAAGTGACGTGCGGAAAGAGAACGGGACAGACCCCTTTTCTATAAAGATCGAAAGGGAGCAAGAGGTCCCGGAGCCCACCATCTACCCCTTGAGACTGGATGAAGAGAAGCTTATCCAACGGAAGGGTCGTACCGTACACCTCAAAGGAAGCTTGCTGTCCGCGTTAGATTACTGGGAGATAGACCCTTTTTGGGATGGAGAAATTTTCCGAAGCGTCGTTCAGTCAGCGCGCTCACGCCGGAAAGATCATATTGCTGAAAAGCTTACTTTGCCCTCCCAGGGGGAGAACATTTGTGTCCGTTTGGTCAAGGTCAATGGAGAGCAGTTTCAAACCACCTGCCCAAAAGCGTAAAACCACACCGCAGCTGGGTGTGGTCATGTTTTGTGCTCTCTCACTCAAGGGGGATCAGATCTCTAATTTATATCCTTTCCCCCGGATGGTGATGATCAATTCCGGGTTATTGGGATCTTTTTCGATCGCTTTCCTGAGCCAATTGATATGCACATCAAGGGAGCGGGTGTCTTCCGTGTAATCTGTCTGCCAAACTTTACTGAACAGGACTTCCCTCTCGACCATCCCTCCCGCTTTTTCCATGAGCATTTTCAGTAATTCCACCATCCGGGGAGTGATATGTTCTTCATTATCCTGACAGCGAACAGTTTGTCGGTCTATGTCCAGATGGATGGGCCCGGCTTCAATCACTTCCTCACCGTCTCCTGGGATAAGGGGTATGATCCGGTTCTCCAATTTTCGGATGGTGAACGGCAGGATGAGCTGAACGTCGGCGACGACGTTATTCGTGGGGATGTAATTGGCGGAATTAATTAGAATGATGGGAAGGTCAGGATCTATGCTTTGGATGGACTTACAAATCCTGGTCCCGGTCGTGCGCATGGATGCGGCATCAATGATCAGGATATCCGGTTTGATCTTGGGTACTTTTTGACGGGCCGCTTTCCCTGTGGATACGACGGTGACTTGATAATCTCTTTGTTTCAGATCAGGGACGAAAGCAGGTGTGTCTACTCGATTCTTTCCAGCCCAGAGAATGTTTGCCTTAGGAGCTTGGCTTTCAGCCATTACATTTACCTAATCATTATCTTAAGATTTACATCACAGATTCTAATGGATATGAAATTATAATGAAAATGTAAAAAAATAGCAAATATAAAATTGCTTTGGTTTTATTAAGATTGGCAAGTCATCAGGATTGTACCAAAAATACTTTAGAATTAATAGAGGTTCCGCGGTTTTTAGCTTTACAAATTTATAGTAAAAAGCCAGTAGCTTACTGCGGGGATGAATGGCTTATGTCCTTAAAATCAGTACATAAACAAAGTATAATATTTGTGTGGCAACTAAAATATTCAAATATCGTCTCTATCCTACAAAAGCTCAGCGCACATCTATGAACAATGTGCTTGACGCTTGCCGTTGGGTATACAATAAGACGCTTGAAGTTCGCAAGAAAGCCTGGGAGAAACGCGAAGAGACTATTTCTCGATATGAGACAATCAATATGTTGCCTGACTGGAAAAAGGAACATTCCTGGCTGAGGCAGGCACATTCTCAGGTTTTGCAAGAAGTATGTACTC
>JAWODY010000007.1:0-3675 GCA_046483045.1 Anaerolineales bacterium
GCTGCCGAGGTCGGTATTCGCGTTGATTATCAAGATGCTCGATATACCTCGCAGAAGTGTTCGCGGTGTGGGCACACTCAACGCTCTAACCGTAATGGTGCTGTATTTTCTTGTCGCGAGTGTGGTTACACTGTTCACGCTGATTATAACGCCTCCAAGAACATTGGTCTCAACTACTGTACCCAGAGGCAAAAGTCTTCTGGGGTTGGGCTACCCTGTCAACTAGCCCTAAAGACTGGGACGCTGACGCCAAAGGGCGACTTTCAGTCGCCAATTGAGGCTGAGTCCACGGTCAAGCCTTCGGCTTTAGCCGAAGGTGGTTGACTACTTGCCATTCTGTCTGCTAAGGAAACAGAAGCCATTCATATAATGGTAGAACGCTGATAGTCGTGCCGTCCACCTGTACTTCGTCTTTGTCTCTCAGCGAGATGACCTGGAGCTGGGGTTTGTTCCCTTGTTCTTTTGCCAGCTCAACAAGGGATCTTACCTCCCGCTCCTTTGTTGATTTGTCAGATAGGTCCTGGCAGACCTGGAGCGCAAGGTTTTGAGAGGGGATAAAAAAATCAACTTCATGATTTCGGTCAGTCTTATAGTAGTAGATATCCGTATAGTTTCTACGCAGCTGGAGAAAGACAAGGTTTTCCAGCAGCTTCCCCTTATTTTCAGAAAATGAGAACCCGACAGAGGTGATCAGCCCGGTATCGATCCCATAGATTTTCTTCGCAGCAATCTGTTGTTCTTTGACAGAGTAGGCATATTTGTTGATGGTGAAGAACAGCCAGGCGTTCTCGAGGAAGCCGATATACTTTTTGACAGTATTTACGCTGCCCAGTTTGAGTGAGCCCTTTAGCTTGTTGAAAGAGATCTTGGTAGCTGTGTTGCTGACGAGGTAAAAGGCTAATTCCTGGAGGCTTTTCACGTTTTCAATCCCGTACCGGGCGGCGATATCTCGATAAAGCACATCGTCATAGAGCGTTTTATGGATGTCCAGCCCGGGATACTTCAGCGCATCGGGGATGCCGCCAGAGGCAATGTATTCCTGTGATCGTTTCAACAGACGGCCTCTTTCTCTCGTCGTGAATGGGGTGTTCTCCGGCATCCTAATATTGTTAAAGTCTAAATATTCTTCAAACGAAAAAGGGAAAAGCTCGTATCGTAAAGAGCGGCCGGTCAGTTTTGTGCCCAACTCCGGGCTCAAAAGGGAGGCATTGGATCCGGTGATCACGAACCTGAATCCCTGGTCGTGCAGCCGACGCACGAACCGCTCCCATTCCGGCACGTTTTGGATCTCATCGAAAAGAAAGGTGGATTTTTCGCCAAACAGGCTGATCAGCGCTTCATGCAGGAGGTCAAACTGGGCAGCGGTAAAGTTAATCAGCCTTTCATCCTCAAAGTTGACAAAGTAATAGTCTTCGCCAAGGTGAGCGTGGGCCATCTGGGCTAGGAGGGTGGATTTGCCCACCCTTCTGAGCCCTGTGATGACCACAATTTGGGGGGAGTCCAGCGCCTTCTTCACCTCACTCAGGATGCTTCGTTCCACCCCCAGATCCCAGGCAGCAAAAGCCTCATGCTGTTCTTTGAGGACAGCTGCCAGCTGGTCTATGGAAAGGTTACTTGTTGGTTGGTTGACCATGATACATGGATATTACACCAAAAAGTTTTCACTGTCAATGAAAATTTTATATGTAATGTTTTCAGTAATACTGAAAAGAATATGGCAGGGGGTTTCAAGCCCAGTGATCGCTTTGTGCATAGTGAGCGCTGGATGCAGATAGGGGCGATGTAGTCATGGGCAATTTAAGAATAGGGGTATGAGGTCAGGTGTTCAATGTATAATTGGGCAGGACGTTTAAGCCAGCGGGTCAACCGTTCCACTCCATATAGGTTCCCCGCTGGATGAGGCGGGACTGGCGCAGGTGGATGAATGGATCCTCTGTCGCGCTTACAAATCCAGTCTTTTGTCGGAAGCGGTCGAAGAGGCCTTTGAACCTGTATCAATCCGGATGACATGCCCCTCAGGCAGCTCCAGACTGTGAAGGGCAGTCCTGAGCAGTGTGGCAGGTTTTTCGGACAATACGCTGTCCAATGAAGGCTTCGAGGGAAGCAAATATAGAGATCCCCCATTGTCATCCCAGTGTTTACTTTTTTCCAGGCCTGTTTCAATCAGAGCCTTTGTGAAGAGATCCCTGACGCTTTCCTGTTGGTGCACCGCCGTCAGTATTTCGACGACACTCTTCTCGTTCTTGCTGATCGGCTGATCGTGCAGCAGGGAGGTGATGCCGCCCCGGGCGTCGAGGTCCACGATCACCACGCTTTTCCCTTCGACTTCCGTGAAATAGCGCGCCAGCAGGGAGGTGCTGACGGTTTTCCCCACACCTCCTTTTCTGGATGTCACAGCCACGATTATTGGGCGGTTTTCCATCGAACAACTCCCCCAGAATGTTAGAGACTTAAGTGATGTTGGTGCTGTCTTCTGTAGATCATGTACGGTTGATCATACATGAAAAAACACCACGACCACTTATAAACCACTGATAAAATGACTTGAATTTTCAAGAAAAACGGTCATTTTCCACCCATTTTTGGTCATTTTTTCGTATAGAGAATAAATATGTCCGTTCAACGGACACTCGGGATAGCTGGAAAGGGTGACCGTTTAGCGGTCAGTTTGGGGCGTCACCGGGGATTGTCCGGCTGCCGTCCGAATTAGATGCTTTTCCCCCAGGATGACCCTTGAGTGCTGGGTAAGAGTGTCCGCTTAGCGGACACCACAGGGCGCTGCTAGGGAGAGTCCGGCAGACGATTAGTTGGAGATGTTGCCAACGGGCGATCTGCTTCTGGGAAGTTGGGAGGAAGGAGAGGGTGACCGTTTAGCGGTCATTGGGGGACAGGGTAAACGGGAGAGATAGTCTAGAGACGAAGATTTATCGCTACAGTACAGTTTGACATTGAGGAGGTTCTGGTATGAGACGGTAGATTGCAAACAGACCTATTCTGGGCAGGAGACGATTAAAATAGGGAATACAAATTAGATTGAGAGAGTGCAATATATTTGTCGTCGGTAATAGATAAACATGGATTCAACTTGATTCACAGCGATGATAAATGATGAAAATGTATGTACAGGAAGACGAGAATGATAAACTAAAGATAGTCTGGGCGCGGGAGGTATTGAACGACAGATAAGCGAATATCAACACTCTGGGAACGATTACATTACATAATCAGTCATCTTGGACTGTTACCAACAAGTTGAACTAAGCGCTTCGCGCAGGGGGAAAATGGAAGCGGCGGAATAACCTGAATCCTGTCCAACTCAATAAACTAAGGCTATATTTCCTGATACCAGACCTTTCAAACATAGGAGGTATAGCCATGTCGACCCTGAGAAAAAGAATGACGGAAGATCTGCAGCTGCACGGCTATGCAGAAAAGACGCAGGAGGGGTATCTGCGTGCAGTCCACCAGCTGGCAGCGTACTGGAAGAAGCCACCGGATCAGATCACAGAAGACGAGATTCGGAAGTATTTTCTCTACCTGAGAAATGAAAAGGAGGCATCAAGAAGTTCCTGTCGGGTGGCCTTATACGGCATCCGTTTTTTCTACACAAAGACGCTGCGGAAAGAATGGCCCTCTCTGGAGTTGATCCGGTTCCCGGCGGAGAAGAATCTGCCG
>JAWODY010000017.1:0-16522 GCA_046483045.1 Anaerolineales bacterium
TATCGAAAAGTAAGACAGGCGAAACTGAATTCTTAAAACATGAATTTTAAATAAAAGATTTGAGTTTGCGTTGAGTCGAGTTCTCGAAATGGTTGATTGAACTGCCGGAAGGTTTCAAGTACATCGTCCTGGCGTTCCTGGGGAATATCCAGTTTTACCGAGATGGTTTTGGTCACGTACTCACTCATATAATATGAGTATATTATAATGGATGAATTAGTCAAGTGCGCCTTCCTCCACCGGCTGGAAGCCGGTGGTTTCCAGGCGCGAAAGGAGTTTTATGAAGCCGAAGATACAATCAATTATTGGACGACAAATTTTAGATTCCCGCGGGAATCCCACGGTGGAAGTGGATGTCCACCTGGAAGATGGAAGGATGGGAAGGGCAGCTGTGCCCTCCGGAGCTTCCACAGGCATCCATGAAGCATTGGAATTGCGCGATGGGGACAAAGGACGCTACGGGGGGAAAAGCGTCACACAGGCAGTCAAAAATGTCAACACAGAAATCAATCAAGCCTTACAGGGTTTCGACGTGACAAAGCAAAAACTCATTGATACGACATTACTGGCTCTGGATGGGACGGAGAATAAGTCCAAATTGGGTGCCAACGCAATCCTGGGAACCAGCCTGGCCGCCGCAAAAGCTGCTGCCAGCGCCCTCCAGATTCCCCTATATCAATATATCGGGGGTGTGTACGCGCACGTTTTACCTTCCCCGATGATGAACATCCTCAACGGGGGTGAGCATACCGGCTGGCAATCAACCGACGCCCAGGAATTCATGATCATGCCATTAGGCGCAGCATCCTTTTCCGAAGCGCTGCGCTGGAGCAGCGAGATCTACCACACGCTAAAAACGGTCCTTCAAGATCATGGTTACACCGCACTGGTCGGAGATGAAGGTGGATACGCGCCTGCCTTGGCATCCAACGCGGAGGCGGTTGAGATCATCCTGGAAGCCATCGGAAAGGCCGGCTTCAGGCCTGGGGAAGACATCAGCATCGCCCTGGATCCCGCAGCCTCGGAGTTTTACGAAGAAGAGACAGGGTTATATAACCTGCGCACCGAGGGAAAAAAGTTAACCAGCGAGGAGATGGTTCAGTTCTGGAAGAATTGGGTAGACCAATACCCCATCGTCTCCATAGAAGACGGACACGCCCAAGATGACTGGTCCGGTTGGAAGATGATGACCGCGGAACTGGGGGATGATATTCAAATTGTAGGGGATGATTTATTGGTCACGAATCCCCAGCGTGTCAAGCGCGGTATCAAAGAAAACGCCTGCAACTCATTACTTGTGAAGGTCAACCAAATCGGGACGCTGACGGAAACCATTGAAGCTGTCCAAACCTGTCTCCGGGCCGGATGGACGGCGGTTACCTCCCACCGTTCCGGGGAAACAGAGGACACGACCATCGCTGATTTGGCGGTCGCCTTGAATACAGGACAGATAAAAACAGGCGCGCCCGCACGCTCTGACAGGGTGGCAAAATACAACCAACTGCTGCGCATCGAAGAGGAACTTGGAGACCAGGCCCATTATGCTGGTTGGGACCCTTTTCAGAAATAACAACGGAGACAGATAAAAAACAAAAACCTTCAGGTGAATGCATTCACCTGAAGGTTTTTTCTTTCATTCACCTTTCCTTTATTCAGCTTCCTCCGCTTCCTGGCCTTCCTCTTCATCCTCATCCGATATCTTTATGGATTGGACCACATCCTCCACGGACAAATCTTCCCGCCGTTTTCCAGGTTCAGGCGTGCCGCAGTAAGGACATAGACTCCAGGAGAGCTTCATCAATTCCCCACAGTGGTGGCAGGTTTTCTTCAATTTGGTGTGACAGTTCGGACATACGCGCCACCCCTCATCAATGTGCCGCCCGCACCCCGGACAAACGGGTTTCTCTTCAAGGAACTGCAGGAGAGCCTCCTCCTCCAGCATGTATTGGTACTCCTCTTCCATCGTTTGGGAAGGGCGCAGGATCAGGTAAATCACCAGGCCCGGCAAGAAGAGCAAACCCACTACCAGGACAGCTAGTATCCGAGTCAGCGGGTCCTTCGTCCGACTGCGGATATCCCGGTATGTCCAAATCAGCAGACTCAACCATAAGGCGGCTAAGAATGCCCCTCCCCACGCAGTGAGGATTAACAAAAAATTGCTAAAAAAGGATGGATCAAAATTCATAGGCATACTCCAACAAGAATTATAGCATTATTCATTCTATTGCCAGCCCCAGATCATCTCTCCTTCCTCCCTTTTTCCTGAAAGAGAGCTGGTTTTCCAGAGGGTCTTGCATTCCTGGACCCGATTCGGTATAAAAAAAGTGAGCAGGCCCAAAAGAGGAGGGAAAGTGAATGGCGTGGGTCACAAAACCCCCAGCTATCGGATCGCTGACTTAGCCAAAGGTGAACGACCCCGGGAGCGCTTTGCCAAATTGGGAGCCCAGGTCCTAAGTTCAGCTGAACTATTGGCCATTCTCCTCCAGGTGAGCGTGGAAGGCGAAAATGCCATCCAAGTTGGTCAACATTTGCTGCATGTTTTTAATGGACTTGCCGGGCTCCATTCAGCGTCCTATGATGAGATCTGCTCTCAACACGGGATTGGACCAGTAAAAGCCGCTCAAGTCTAAGCAGCGATTGACTTAGGGAGAAGGCACTCAGCACAAAACTCAGAACACAGGCCCATGATCCACAACCCGGATGATGCAGCTGACCTTGTCCAATACGAAAAGAGCGCCCTGGAACAAGAAGAGCTCCGCGCCATGCTCCTTAACACCCGCAATCATGCCCTCCAGATAAGGACCATTTATAAAGGATCATTAAATTACTCTCATGTCAGGATCGGGGAGCTGTTCAAACCAGCCCTGCGGGGAAACGCAGCTGCGATCATCGTCGGTCATAATCACCCAGCAGCGATCCACACCCAGCCCGGATGACATCCGGATCACGAAAGCGATCATCGAAGCCGGCAGCTTACTGGATATCCAGATCCTTGACCACATCATCATTAGTCGGGGCCGTTTTATCTCTTTGAAGCGAAGAAATTTGGGGTTTCCAAAGGACTAGATCGTCCGTCTGACTTTAAAACCGTGAAATTCTCCCTGATCCTTCCCCCACTCCTCATCCACTTCCCTGACGTTAGCTGAAGCAGGACCCCTTTTTACAGCACGCAGTAATTCTTCCAGGCGTTCAGTTTTACCCTCCGCCACTATTTCCACTCTTCCATCACGGAGGTTTCTCACCCATCCGCTGACCCCCAGTTCCCCGGCAGTGCGCATCGTGAAGTGACGAAACCCCACCCCCTGCACGCGTCCATGAATGTAGACATGTAAACGTCGCCTTTCAGCGTTTTCCATTGTATCCTCCAACTTTCCTGTCTCGCCTCCCAAGGTACATCCGCAGGAGTATCACACCGACAACGAGGATAACGATCACACCCAATACGAGTAAGACGGGAAGAAGCCAAGCTTGCAGCAGCTCTCGATAAGCACCTCCAAACATTTCCCTTTTCCACGCTTTTTCCAGGGAGCGTAAATTTTGCCCTAAAGCGATTTCCACACCCCGGTCGCAACTCACCCCCCGATCATAGGCCGAGATCAGCGCCTGAACCCCGGTAATCCCAAATTCCCGTTTGATATAAGAAATCAGGGAAGACGATTCCGCATATGCCAGGACTACAGCGTCCTGATCTGCAGGAAAAGAATGACACAATTGCGAGATAGGGATGAGTTGATTCTCTTCGTGCGCCTTCTCTAACACTTCATCATATGCCGGATTAGGGAACAATTCCACCTGAGAAGCAATTCCCTCATTGACCCAATACGGAAGGTACTGATACCCCGCGTCCATAAAGCGGTAAAGCATGACATGCGTGATCTCGTGGGGGATCTGCCGCTGGATTTCTAGATTTCGATCTACTCCCGGCGGGATAGCAACCACAACAGACCCGTACTTAGGGTCCGCATGGCCTCCCACCCAGGAGACACCCGCTGCTGCCAGGGTGGATTGCAGTTCAGACGTGGAGGAATACACATAGATGTTGATCTGCTGATTATTTTTTGGCCTCTCCAAAAGCTCCAGAACCTTCTCCCGTCCGGCTTCCGCAGCATCGGCAATTTTTTGTGCAAAGGTCACTTCCTCATCATACCAGTGGACGACAAATTTCCCATCGTCCAGCACCTGCCACTGATAGCGGTTATCAAGATAAGGGAATGAAAATTTTTCACTCCGGGCCTCTTCCCCATTTTTGAGCTTGAAACGAAAATAGTAAGAAACAGTGGAAAAAACCCGCAAAGGGCGCTGAGCAAGATCGTAGATAAATTCAATTTCGCCCGTAGGAGAATAGGAAGTGATCCCCACAAATGTCGGCGTACCGGGTACTTCAACGATCAATTCCACTGCCTGGATCTCACGTTCAGACTCAATCCTGGCCTGGAAAGTCATTTTTTTTCCAAAAAGATATTCTACATCATGAGATAGTACCTCAATGCCGTTATCGGCCTGGGCAGTCTGAACCGCGCCCAGGATGAGCGCAACACCGAGCAAAATAAGCAAATCACGAAAACGCATTTTTTCTAACTGAATCATATCTTGTCAAGTGAGCCTTTTCAATAAACTACCAATACCCCGGCAGCGCTTCCTCAGTCCGCCCACTCTTGGTCATCAAAATCGAAATCTCCATCACCCTCCACCGGCAGATCAAACATCTGATAATTGACCGAGCCTTGCGTAAAGGCTAAATTATCCAAAGCTTGATCAATGAAAGTTTCCTCTTCTTCCGTGAGGGCTTCTGATTTACTGGCCTGGATGGCTTCCGCCACCCCTTCCCCCCCGATTTGAGATAAAGCCCAAATCGCTGCCTTTCGGACATGAGCGACATCATCCAGGAGCTCCAAGATGTCCGGCACCGCTTCTTCAAGGATGAGTTCACCTGAAGCCCGGACAGCCTCAGCGCGTACTTTCGGCGAGGGGTGAAGAATTTTTGAGAAGACCCTTTCATCATACCGATGGTCAAAAGAACGGCCCATGGCAACCAACGCGCTCGCCTGCCATGTTTCACTTTCCCGCTGATACGCAAGAGAAATTTGTTCGTGCACCTCCGCACGGGGAGAGTAGCTAACAGATTCCAGGGCCTTTCTCTGCACCCGAGGTTCTCGATCCCCACTCAAAACTCCCAGCAGCTTTTCCTCAATTTGGTGCTGCTTTTCGTCAGGAATTTTATCAATCTCCCCCCGGTACACATATTTGCCAAGGACGGAGGCTGCCACAGCCCGCACATCCACGCTCTCGTCTTCCTCCAGAAAATGGAGAAAGCTTTCAATGAGATCATCGGTGTTGAAAACCTCAAGGGCCCGGATGGCGTAAAAACGGACCTGGTCATCTTCATCTTGGATAGCGAAACGAAACACTCTTTCAAAAGAAAGCAGCGTGTTTGCCTCAGTCAACCTTTCAAGATCTTCCAGGAGAGACCTCCGCCTCCGCATTTTGATGGAGGGCCAGATCTCTCGTAACCGCTCCCCTTCTTCAGGTGTCAAATCGCTCAACCGATACAGGTAGCGTGGGTCTAAAATGTGCTCATCATCAAGAAGCGCATCCAGCACCTCATGAAAGGGAATATTTTCTGGGGTTGAAATATTGCGTTTTTCACTCACGGTAGTTGGATGGGGGAAGTAAAGTCTAAAATGTTAATGTAAATCAGCAGCAAGATCAAACTTATAAATCCCACGGCATTGACCACGTTTTTAACTTTTTGGGATACCCGCCGCCCCAAGATGATCTCAGGAAGGACCAGCAAGATCCGTCCTCCATCCAGGGCAGGAATGGGAAATAAATTCAAAATCCCCAACGACACAGTGATCGCGGCCACAAAGAAAAGGACATTGACCAAAGAAGAGGTCCCAGGGACCAATTCCTGCTCCGTGGCCCCTTGATAGACATCGTACATTCCCTTGTATCCCACTGGACGGCCCGTATCCCCGCCGAAACCATCCCGGATCAATTGGGCAGGCAGCGACAAGACCGCAACGCTGTGCCTGGCAGTGCTGGCCGCCCCTCGGGGGAGCGCCTGTAGGATATTCACATCCCGCACCGGATTGGTCATCACGATCCCGATCGCCCCCTGCCCTTCCGGGGGATCTGCTCGGGGGACAAGGGAGACCTTTTCGACTTCTTCCCCCCGTTGATACGCCAGCGTAACCTCTTCTCCAAGGTTGGCGTAAATTTCCTCCCGCAGGACACTGGAGCTGTTAACAGTAACCTGATTGACTTCTCGGATCACATCTTCAGCCTGAAGGCCCACTTCCTGGGCAGGGGAATCAGGTGCAACCTCAAGGATCTTAACCGTATCCATGACCGGGACCCCAAGCTGGGTAAATATCACAGCGTAGATCAAGACTGCTGCCAAAAGGTTCAACATCGGCCCCGCAAAGAGAACACCTATTCGTACCCAGGGACTAGCGGCGGCCAACCCATCCTCAACGTCCGGGTCATTTTCACCCTTTGGGCGTACAAATCCACCCAAGGGCAGCCAGTTTAACGTATATTCTGTTCCTCCAGATTCAAAGATTTTGGTCAAACGTGGAGGAAAACCGATCCCAAATTCCTCCACATCGACACCAAATAGGCGGCAGGCTAGAAAGTGACCCAATTCATGAAGGATGATCAACGCGGCTAAAACACCAATAAACTGTAGTATGGTAGTCATATGTATATCTTTATACTCTCTTTCTATTCCATTCTTTCACTATTGTAATATCTAGGGCTCGACATGCCAAATCTCTTCCAAACCCACGACAGGCTGTGATTATACCCTATCCCTCACGTTCACCGGAAGAGGATCGGCACAGTATGTAAGCGCCCCCACCGGGATATGTGGTGTACACATCTTCCACATCCGGTATGTCCAGAAGCCGTTTTTTCAATGTCTTCGATTCCTCCCTAAGGCAAAGGACGTGGACATTTGGGCCCGCATCGATCGTAGAACACACCGGAACCCCTTCCTTTCGCCACCGCTTCACTTTGCGGATCATGCGCACGGTGCCAGGCTGCCAGTAAAAAAGCGGGGGTTGGGAAGTCATCATCACCGCATGCATCATATTGCTGTCCTGCTCCACAACCCGAGCGAAGGATTCAAAATCCCGCTCGAGGATCGCGGAGCGGCAGAGGTTCAACCGGCGCGGCGCATCGGACACACGCGCATCCTGAAGGGGGCTGGTAGGTGCCAGTTTATGCCCCTCCGTTGACCCTGTCTCTTTCGGCTGAGTACTGATCACCGCGACCAGGTCCACAAGTTCCCAGTGTTCCGGGCCGGCGATCGAGAAAGCGTAAGAATTTTCGTGTTCCGTCCCAGCCTGCCATTCAACAAATCCACCTGGAATGGACCGACAGGCAGATCCAGAGCCTGTCCTCGCCAACCGGGAGAGCTCCCTTTCCGTAAACGACAGCCCGGCAGCTGTACTGGCTGCCAGACTCAAGGCAGCAAAAGCTGAAGCGGAAGAAGCGATACCGGATCCCATGGGAAAATTGCTCTGGCTGGTCACCTGAGCATACTCAGAGTTACCGCTCCACCTTCTGACCTGCTCCAAAAATCGTGAAACGCGCTCCAAACCCTCTCCATAAATGGGTTTTCCGTTGATGGTCAACTGATCCCTTTCCAGTTCCGGGTAAAAGGCCACTTTCGTCCGGGTTTCCAAGCCCTCTAAGGTCATGGATATTGAGCTGTTCATGGGAATGCGCAGCTTTTGATCTTTATTCCCCCAGTATTTTATGAAGGCAATGTTAGGATGGGCTACAGCAGTTGCAGACTTTGACATGAATATCCTTTGAAATTTATAACTCAACCCAAAAGATATTTTACCGCGATTAATCCCCTAAGGTTGGAAATTGGCATGCTCCGTCTCCCCCAACGATCGGTTCCCAGATTTGATTCAAATCAGGTAAGGACGTTCCTTCTAAGATAAGGTGGTTGGCATATCTGGTAAACATGTCCCCCAAGAACTCTGAGGAGTCTATCCCAGCAGCCTTTTCACACGTGCTGAGTATGAATCGAGCCTGGGCAATGCGGTCGTCTCCACGACCTGTGGAGGCAGACCCCCAGGCTGGGAAAGAATCCAGGAAAGATAGTGCACCATCCACCCCTTTCCCACTCTCTAAGGAACGCAAGATCGATTCCAGGCCTTTCTGATCTATGAGGAGGTAGCCAGACCAATCCAGGTTGCGATCCCTCAAAAGATTGAAAAAACCGGAAGACGGCCGTCCGCCATCCTGAATTTGAAACGCAGCCCGGAGATCTTGATCCCTTTCTTTGCCGTCTCCCGCCTGAGAGGGAAGAAGGGGGAAAAATAACAAATCACCGTCTTGTCCCCCATACCCTAAAAGCCAAACGGATTCTAAAACAGCGGCTTCCCCCTCTAATTCATCCACTTGAATGAGCAATAAAAACGGCTCTTCACCGGTATCAGGGTCCAAACTCTCCTCCACAAGGGGATCAGAGTCAGAGATCGTGTCCGGCGGATCTGAGAACAGGCTTTGAGCCGATTCCACACCCAGGACCGTAAAAAGGGAGAAACATATCACAAACATAAAAGGAGCTACTTTGATTTTCATATGTATGATTTAGGTGATGCGTTCATGAGTTTTCTATACCTGTGTACTTTACCAATGCAGCCAACAAAACGATTCATGGGGACCATACTGCAAATCAACACTTCACGGAGCGAAACACGCGCCGGACACATCCCGGGTTGAGGCTAATGGGCCACAGCTTTCAGAATACCCAAGAGAAACCCAAAAGGCAGACCCAGGACTGCCCATGTTATGGATCGAACGATCTCTTTTCTTTGCAGCCAAAATATGCGAAAATATGGCAAAACAGATTGCAGCAGATCTGACTCATCCAAGAGGCGGATCTGAAAGTGCCACCAGTTGATCTCCATGCGCTCTAATACAAGTTTCATCTCCTGCTCCTACACGTTTATTTTGAAGTGGATATCTTTTGAATTTTTCCTTTTTTGTCCGTCACCACCCGCACGATCCGGGAAATATTTTTACCTCCCGGTCCGGAAACCTTGGTGCGAAATAACAACAGGTATCCTTCCGGGTCCTTTCCTGATTTCTTTTCTTTGGACTGCTTTTTGACTTTAGGTTTGACACCATCAAAGTCAGGAAATTTTCGGTACACTTTTTTAGAAACTTTATTGACGATCTCCGATGTGAGCATGGTTACCTTACCTCTTGATATTTTTCAAAGAAGAATATGCCCTCCGGCGCATGAAAGCTGGGACATCCAGGGGATCCCGGCGTGTGTCTTTCTGGGATTGAACATCCTGGCGCTTACCATCGAGCTCTTCCTCGTCTTGGTTTGTAGGTTTAGTTTGTTTCCCACGCATCGAGGTAAAAGCCTCCTCAAACGTAGTTGCCCCCAAACCTGTGACCACCAGATTGACATGTACCTGATCCTGCAGGCTCTCATCCCTTGTTGTACCGAATATGAGCTCCGCGTCCGGAGGAATCTGCAATTGAAGCTCTCCCAGAGCTTCCCCCACATCGGCTAAGGTTAGATCATTTCCCGAGGTGAAATTGACAATCAAACCCGAGGCATTGGCAAGAGAAATATCTTCTAACAAAGGATGGTACAGGGCTTGTTCTACGGCTTTGACCGCTTTCCTTTCACCTGCTGACTCCCCAATACTCATCAAAGCGCCGCCGCCCAAAGCCATCATACGCTGGATATGCGCGAAGTCGACGTTGATCACCCCCGGCTCTGTAATCAACTCCGTGATGCTTTGCACAGCCTGGCGCAGGACATCATCAGCAAGCAGGAACGCTTCGGAGAGGGTCGTATCTTTGGACACAGCCTGGAGCAAACGCTCATTGGGGATGGTGATCAAGGTGTCCACATGGGGTTGAAGTTCAATCAATCCTTCCGCAGCGTTTCTTTGTCTGCCTCCCACCTCAAATGCAAAAGGTTTGGTGACCACTGCGATGGACCCCACACCCAGCTCTTTAGCAATCCGGGCAGCGATGGGGATCGATCCCGTCCCCGTCCCGCCGCCCATACCGGCTGTGAGGAAGACCATGTCTGCCCCTTCCAGGGCCAGGGCAATTTCGCTTTCACTCTCCAGTGCGGCTTGACGCCCGATCTCCGGATCTCCTCCCGCCCCGAGCCCTTTGGTCAATTTCGGCCCCAGCTGGATTTTTTGAGGAGCCTGACTGCGCTGCAGGGCCTGGCGATCGGTGTTGGCCACTATGAAATCCACCCCGGATATGCCAAAATCGATCATCCGATCCACGGCATTGCTTCCGCCTCCCCCTAATCCCATCACCTTGATAACCGGTAAATAGGGAACTTGTCCTTCCACTGGATCCGTGTCAAATGAATGCTCTTCTATCATCTTTTTCTCCTGCTCATGGCTGTTTTCCGTTTCAGACTTCCATCCTGATTTCGTTCTCAGATCACAGCATGGTCCGTATCATTCCATAGGTTATATGGCAGCTAACTGCGCTGCAACTTTTGTGCCGTCCCCTTTAATCCGGCGCACCACAGATCCCTGGTTACGGAGTTGGCTCAAATCATCTTCATTAAAGTGCTCTTCCCCACCGAGGATGGTGACCCGTTTGGCATGAGCCGCTTCTCGCAGCGAGAATCCTACGGTAGGTTGATGTTTCTTTATAAATCCCCGAATGACTTCCAAATGCCAATCCGCCACCCCCCATTCATAGGTGGGAAGTAATAAATAATGGTCAATGCGATATCCACCTCGAGCCTTCTCGGTCCGAGGTGCATACAGCCCCTGATAAGCTTCAGCCACCGGGTTCGCCTGACCGTCCGCCGTGTACCAAGCCTCATCTCTGAACTCGCTTTCCGCATCCGCTGCCAGGAGCCAGAACATCCCTCCCAAGACTTCCTCCAGGAGAGGTTCCACCCCTGTGATTTGTTTCCCCGATAACAACTGGGCGATTTGCGCATCTTGCTGATTATCTTCATCCTCCTCATCGCTGCCTTTCAGGCCCAGCATGAGCAAGGGCAAGCGCCTTTCGAGGACCGTTTCCGAGAGTGCCAAATACCAATCCACAATCCGGAAACCGCGGTGGTCTTCGCTGCCCTCGGGATTGAAGTAAGGGTGCGAATCAGGCCAACGCTCTGGACCGCCCAAGCCCCAATTCAGACCGTGTCCATTTGTGCCAGCGTAAGCAGATAAGACAACGGCATCTAACAAAGGCTTGGACCCCCGGCGCTGCAGCCCGGCCAACGCCGCCCTGAGGAACATCGTATCCCAATAATCTCCTCCGGGTTCCAGGGGAGGAAAAACAGGGATCAGGCCCGATTTGAGGGCTTCTTCAGCAAGGGGGAGATAAAGGTCTAAAAACCTTTCTACCAGATCCGACTGAGCCCAGGAGATGGATCCCCATGCGTCCCGTTCATTCGGGCGGTCAAAAAGGATCACATACTCAACCCCCCACCGGGCATACGTATCGAAGAAAAGCTTACATTGATCCTGTGTGGGAAGTTGATCCGGGCGAAGATGAAAATGAAGCAAAGGTTGAATATCAGCCTTGATGAGTTCCTTAATGAAACCTTCCGGGATAGCGCGCTGCAGGGGTGCCTGCAGAGTCAACCAGGAAGCTTTCAGTTCTTTCAACTTCGGCAGCCAGGTATCCAAATCCTTTTTTTGATAATGAACGGTGTCCGGGAAGTAATGAAATCCAATGTTTGTCATGGCGTAATCCTTGCGACCCAAAATTCGTTTTCAACTACTCCAATAGATGCAAGGAATATGCCACTGCGCCCTTCACGGACTGAGTAAACAGCACCAAAACGCCTTTCCGGCTGGTGCTATAATGCAGCATATGAAGAAAATCCTCCTCACCGGCGCCACGGGCTTCATCGGCAACGCCCTCACCCGCCACCTCGCGGAGACGGAGTATGCTGTTAAGACGCTCATCCGTCCCTCCCCCTCCTCACCAAACCTGCCCAGGGGGATTCCACTCGAGGTGGCTGTCTCCGGATTGAATGACCCGCGCGGCCTGCGGGCGGCCCTGGTGGACATCGACATCATCTACCATCTTGCCAGTGAGGAACGCCACGGCGGGGAGGCAGATTTATTGCAAACGGACATCCAGGGTACGAAAACGCTGCTTAAAGCCGCGGAAGATGCCGGTGTGGACCGGTTTTTCTACCTCAGCCATCTGGGCGCGGATCGGGCATCCGCCTTTCCGGTAATGACCGCTAAGGCGATCGTCGAAGAGAGCATCCGGAAAAGCATTCTGGATACAACCATCATCCGCAGCGCAGTGGTCTACGGCCAGAACGACCACTTCACCACTGGATTGGCAAAATTGCTTAAACTTATCCCATTTGTGTTTTTCCTGCCCGGGGACGGGGATACGCTGCTCCAACCCCTGTGGATCGAGGACCTGGCTACCACCCTGGTCTGGGCCCTGGATGACGAAGACACCCGCAATCAGGCCTACGAAATCGGCGGACCGGAACAATTGACCTTCCGGGAAATCGTGGAAACCCTTCTCAAGACCCTGGAGATAAGGAGGCTCCTTGTCCCTGTCCAAATCCCTTACCTTCGATTCCTGACCATTTTTGCGGAATACCTTTTCCCCTCTCCTCCCACCAACGTCTTCTGGCTGGATTACCTGGCAACCAACAGGACCTGTTCCTTGACCACGCTGCCTCACCACTTCAACCTCCTCCCATCTTTTTTTGAAAAACGGCTCGAATACCTGGAAGATCAAAAATGGGACAGGAAAGCCTGGCGTTCCCTCTTTACTAAAAGCCAGACATAGTGGTCAGCCTGGATTGAAATCACACAGAACAGACCATTTCAGGAATGGCTCAAAAAGAAGCACACATAAAAAGTGAGGAACCATGGATATTCATGACATTTCTCTTCCCTTAAGCAACGACCTTCCCAGCTGGCCGGGAGACCCCCGCCCCCAGATTAAGCGCATCCATAACATCTCGGAAGGAGACGATTCCAACGTCACCTACCTCTCCATGACAGCCCACACGGGGACGCACATCGACGCCCCCGACCATTTTCTGGATAGCGGGGAAACCCTGGACCAGATCCCGCTTAGATTATTCATTGGACCCGTGCAGGTCGTGGAACTCCCTTCTGGGAGGGACATCACGGAAGAGATGCTCCAAGAAGCGGACATCCCAGCCCATACGAAGCGCATCCTCTTCAAGACCCGTAATTCTCAGCTCTGGAAGCAGGGAGTGAAGGAATTCCAGAATGACTTCATGGCTTTAGATGAAAAGGCCGCGGAATATCTCGTCTCCCAAGATGTGAAGGTGGTGGGCGTGGATTATCTGTCCGTGGCCCCGTTTAGAGCGCCCAAAGCCACCCACCAGATCCTGCTGGAGGGAAAGGTACTGATCATCGAAGGGCTGGACCTCTCCGGCATCGAACCCGGCCAGTACACCCTGTACTGTTTGCCATTGAACATCCCGGAGGCAGAGGGCGCCCCTGCCCGGGTCCTGCTGGGGCGGCAAGTCTAATATGAGGTCAGCTAGTCCATTTTTGTTACAATGAAAACATATGTGTAACCTACAAAAGGGAAACCCATGAAAACTACGCCGCATGCAGGGCTGATCTCTGGTTTCTTAATCCTGATTATCACTAGCTGCACATCAACCCCCACACTCCCCAAGGAGGTGCAAAGATGTCCCTTGACCTCACCAGTTCCGCATTTGAAGAAGATGGCAGGATCCCCGTTAAATACACCTGTGACGGCCCAGACCTTTCTCCCCCGCTAGCCTGGTCTGGCGTGCCGGAGGAGGCAGAAAGCCTAGCCCTGATCGTCGATGACCCCGACGCGCCGATGGGAACCTGGGTGCACTGGGTCCTCTTTAATCTCCCCCCGGATACCTCAGAATTGGCGGAGGATGCATCCGGCGGGGGCACAGAAGGGGTGAATGATTTCAACCGGACGGGGTATGGGGGACCCTGCCCGCCGCCAGGAAAGCCTCACCGCTATTTCTTCAAACTTTATGGCCTGGATACTACTCTGGATCTTGGGCCTGAAGCGAAGAAAAAGGACGTCCTGAACGCCATGGAAGGCCATATCCTGGCCCAAGGACAGCTGATGGGAACCTTCAGCCGCTGATTCATCAAAGCGGATCACTGCTTCCTAACCAAAATAAAGAACCCCCTGGGGATACTTCTTCAGGGGGTTTTTGGGTTGCAAATCCCTAATCGCCACTACTCCATGGAAAGCCTGGATACCTTCAACCCCATGGGTAATTTTCAGGCACTAAAATCCCCATCCATGGCATCCTCCACCTGGTCATAAAACCAGCTTCTGACCCCGGCCTGTTTCACCGTTTCCCGCAGCTTTTCAGAGCGCTTCTGGCGTTCCTCTGGAGACATCTCCAGGGCCTGATGGATGGCCTGCGCTGTCCCGTAGATGTCAAAGGGAGAAACTGCCAAAGCATGTTCACCTAACTCCTCAAACGCCCCGGTTTGCTCAGAAAGCACTAAGACCCCATTATTTTGATTCACAAGAGCACCCTCTTTAGCAACCAAATTCATCCCATCCCGGATAGGATTAACTAAAAGCACGGAAAAGAGCTGCATGGCTGCAATCGCCCGGGGGTAGTTATCACCGATGATCAGCCGGACGGGCTCCCAGACGGACTCGCTGAATGTGGCGTTGATCATCCCCGCTTCCGCCATCACCTGCTCCATGTAATCTTGATACTCCTCCACCTCCATCCTGGACGGCACCAGCAGGCCGATCATCTGGACTTTCCCGTGATACTCGGGGTGGGACTCCAAGAAAGTGCGGTAGGCTTTCAACCCTCGGATGATGTTCTTACTCGGTTCAATGCGGTCCACGCGAAGAATGAGCTTGCGGTCGCTGATGAAATTCACCAACTGCGATTTCCATAACTGCGTCTCATCCATTTCCGCCAGGGACTGCACCTTATTCACGTCAATGGAGATCGGATAGGCGTTGGCACGCACTTCCCGTCCGTTAACGAAAACGCGGTCCCGGTGTCCTCGAGAATCCACTTCGTCCAGGAAATAACGGCAGGTCTGCACGAAATTAAAGGCGTCCGTTTTGGTCTGGAAACCAATCCTGTTAGAATCTAACAAGCTGGTCAGCAAGGCTTCCCGCATTTCTCTAGGCAGGATATTCCAGGTGTCATGGCTGGGCCAGGGAATATGAATGAACGGTTGGATCTGGACTTCATCTCCCAACAGTTCGCGCAGGTAATGGGGCACCATGTACAGCTGGTAATCTTGCGGAAAGATCAATATCTGGCGGTCCCGTCCCCGCACGCTGTCAGCGATCGCCCCTGCCAATTGTTTGTTGACCGCCAAGTACCCTTCATACCACGCTTCCCAGGTCTCCTCCGTGATATTCGGCGTCCGGGGCGTGTCCCACAATTGGTGGTGAATAAACCATAACAACGGATTCGCGATCTGATGGTAATACCCATTATACGCTTCGGGATCCGGGGTGATCAGCCGCAAAAGGATATCCTGAACCAAAACCTCCTTCTCCTCCTGGGCTTCCACCCACTGGCGGTCATCCTCACTCATGGCTACCGCCACCCAGAGTACTTCATGTTTTTCAGCAAGCGCGCCTAAAGCGGTGACCAACCCTCCAGATCCCCGATGGACATCGAAGTCCCTATTCTCTTTCGCCTTAAAGGAAAATGGACCACGGTTTGACGCGATCACGATCAACGGCTCCAGCGATTCCCTGACCTTGTCTGCTGGCATAGTACCTCCCAATGCTTCCACCATACTCAATTTCTACTTCTTTATTGTACTATCCTTCTCCCTGCACGGACACGTTAACCGCTTTTGCCCAGGCATTACCCCGAATCTGAACGTACGCCAAGGGTCCGGGACCGTAAGAACAAGAAAACTTGCCAGCGGGGAGAGGGTCTGCTATAATCGCGGATAGATAAGGGCGCGTAGCTCAGCTGGTAAGAGCGCACGGTTCACATCCGTGAGGTCGATGGTTCGAGTCCATTCGCGCCCACTGCCGCAAGCAAAAGGCTTGCTAACGTGAGAATGGGATCAGCGCCCATTCTCTTTTTTTTCTTAGATTCAACTCACTAGTGCAACAACAAGGTCGTAAAAAGAGGTAAGCTGTAGTAGGATAGAGTACCTCTCAAACGACCAAGTTAAAGGAGCACTCGTGAGTACCTACAAACAGCTCGCTGTGCGTGCCGATGGCAACCCAATGTCAACGATATCAGATAAAAGCTCTTTTGAAAAGTGGCAAATCCCAAACAGAAATTGCGGAAGTAGTTGGGGTTCATAGATCGACCAGCCGAAGGCAGCCTTTGGCTCAGTCGAGAGCTGAAAAGAAACAAAGGAAAGCGTGGATATCGTCCCAAGCAAGCCCATAGAAAAGCGTTGAGCAGGCGCAAGAGGAACCGGACAAGGATTCAACCTCAGACATGGGCATGGATCGAGGAAAAGATCCGGGAGGATTGGAGCCCGGAACAAATCATGCTCTGGATGAAGAAGTACAGAGATGACAGTGT
>JAWODY010000047.1:0-13700 GCA_046483045.1 Anaerolineales bacterium
CCACCTGCTCACCTTCCGCGCGCAGCCGCGCGGCAGGTGGTGCTGGTCGGCGCCGGGCCCGTCGGGGGAAGGGGAGGATATCCATGCAAACAAAATATGATCTTTTGATCCGCAACTCGCAGTTAAGGGGTCGTCCGGATGAACGTTATGACATTGCCATTGCTGATGGTAAAATTGCCATGGTAGAAAAAGAGGTGAAAGGTGAAGGATCCTTTTTGTTGTAATTTTTACGTTCTTCCTGCCAAGCTACCTCAAGTACCATACGACAGGCTTGATTGAACTGCCGGAAGGTTTCAAGTACATCGTCCTGGCGTTCCTGGGGAATATCCAGTTTTACCGAGATGGTTTTGGTCACGTACTCACTCATGTATTATGAGCATATAATAATGGATGAATTGGTCAAGTGCGCCTTCCTCCACCGGCTGGAAGGCGGTGGTTTCCAGGCGCGAAAGGAGTTTTATGAACCAATTCGCGTCGCGAGACGGCTCGACCGGCAAATCCTTCCCCTATTCGTAACGTAATGCCTTCAACAAATTGGGTCTTATATCCACTTGCAGCAGCATATTCAAGCTGCTGGAAGCCAGGATTATAGAGCAAAACATCAGCGGCATCGACATCTAATTGGTTTCTTGCTTCCTTTAATAACACATTCAACGTTGGTTTGCCTGAAATATAGGCCTGCCGACCAAAATCAAGCCCGAAATCCCGGCATCGTTGGTGAAAGCAGGAGACTGGCGTCAACTGATGCTGTATAATGTAAAAGAACGAGAAATGAAACAGGATTATCGCCAACCAATGGAAAGTAAGTATCGCTCTTTGTTTGATGCAGTCTGTGACGGGTTGATCATCACGGACCTGGAAACCGGTTTGGTGGTTGAGGCGAATCCAGCAGCTTATTTCCGGCACGGCTGCACCCGGGATGAGTTCATCGGGAAGCAGCTGTCTTGTTTTATCCACCCTTCAAGTCATCAAGCGCTCAATGAGTATATCCTGAATTTTCAAGCGGATGACGTGTTCGAAACCCGCCTGCTGCACTCCTCCCAGAATGGCGAAACTTTCTATGCTGAATGGCGCGGAAATGCGATTGCCTACCAGGGAAGATCTTGTTTTCTTGGTATTATCCGTGACGTTCGCAGCGAGATTCGTTCGGATCCATTGTCGCCGCGACGTGTGGATACTCGCAAACATGAACAAGATACATTGCTGAAAATCTCTCATACCCTGGCATCTACCCTGGAACTCCAACCAGGATTGATCCTCGATCAATTACAGGGAATCGTCAAGTATTCTCGGGCTGGTTTCTTTGCAGTTGAAAACTCAACTTTGATCACCCTGGCCCTGCGCGGGACGCCGCGATTGGAACAGTCGCCCCAACTCCAGATCCACCTGCAAGGTCAGGAAACTCTGGATATTTTATTAAACGGACGCCGACCCATTCGTATTGCGGACCTATCAAGTCGGAATTCACAGGCGCAATTATTCCGATCTCTTCTGGAGGATGGAGCTGCCGATCTGGGGGAGGGAATGAGATCCTGGATCTGGGTTCCGCTGGCGGTGAAAAACCGCCTGGTTGGCGGTCTGGGTTTAGCGCACAAGGAACCGAATTATTTCACAAACCATCATGCTTCTCTGGTGCTCAGTGTAGCTAATCAAATTGCGATAACTATGGTAAATGCGGAATTGTATGAACAAGCCCGCGAGCATGCTGTGTTGAAAGAAAGGCAGCGCCTGGCGCGTGATCTGCACGATGCCATCAACCAGTCACTTTTCACGGCTGGAATCATTGCCGAAGTCATCCCACGTCTCTGGGAACAGGATCAGGCTCTGGCCCGGCGCTCACTTAAGGACCTGCACAGGTTGACGAGAAGCGCACAAGCCGAGATGCGCGCTTTATTAGCTGAACTGCGACCCTCTACATTGATTGATACTGACTTAGATGAACTGATAAAACTTCTGGGCTATGCGATATCTGGACGGGTTGATATCCCGGTTGTTGTTAATACTTCGGGGGACATTACCATACCCTCCAGAGTGAAGATCGTATTCTACCGCGTGTGTCAGGAGGCGCTGAACAATATTGCGAAACACGCCAAAGCCGGCCGGGTTGATATTGATCTTCAACAGGATGTGGACGAATTAACACTGCGCATTCGTGATAATGGCAGAGGCTTTGATCCAAATCAAACGACCTCAGGCCAGTATGGCTTAAAAATGATGCAGGAAAGGGCCGATGAATTGGGAGCTCACTTAACTGTAATGAGCCAACCCGGTCAAGGCACCGAGATTTCCATCCACTGGAAGGGCTCAGCCCATCAGGAGGGAAAATGACAGATTCTTGTTCTTCCCCAATCCGGGTTATGCTGGTTGATGACCATGAAATGGTGCGAAAAGGATTGGCCCTTTTCTTAAAAGCATTCGATGATATGGAGCTGGTGAGTGAGGCCGCGAGCGGATCAGAAGCTGTCCAGCTATGCAGTGAACTCCAGCCGGATGTCGTTTTGATGGATTTGGCCATGCCGGAGATGGATGGTGTAGACACAACCCGTGCCATCCGCCAGAAGTTTCCTCAGATCCAAGTGATTGCACTGACCAGCTTCAAGGAGGAAAAACTGGTCAAGAACGCGCTGGAAGCTGGAGCAATTGCTTACCTGCTTAAAGATGTTTCTGCTGATAAGCTTGCGCGGGCGATCCGGAAGGCGCATGCTGGCCGCGCTACCCTGTCTCCCGATGCCACTCAGGCTCTTGTTCAGAGTTCCAATCAGCCCCCTATCCCCGGCCAGGATTTGACTGAGCGCGAGCGCGAGGTTCTTGACCTGTTGGTTGAGGGGTTGACTAATACTCAAATTGCGGAAAAACTCACCGTAAGCCCTTCCACGATCAAATCCCACGTCAGCAGTATTCTCTCCAAACTTGGGGTTGACACCAGGACAGAAGCAGTGACCCTGGCTTTCAGGCATAACCTCGTTTCCTGATCCTCTTAGAAATATCCCCCAGGTGGCGGAGGATAAGACTCCCCGGTCGTCAGATGCGGCCAGGGAGTCTTTGTTGTATCCTATAGGTATGACTAGAGTATATGTAGCTGACGGCAGCCCTGACGAGCTTTCTGCCTTGCGCCTGTTGGTGCAGGATATGAAAATGGAGCTAGTTGGTGAAGCAAGGGATTGGTCTACCACCCTGGCTCAGGCACCTGACCGCGATGTCGACATGTTATTAATTGACTCGGACTTACTCCCTCATTCACCGTCTGCAGCTCTTGGAAAACTCAGAAAAGCCTGCCCGTCAGCGCTTGTTATTGTTCTCATCAGTCATCTGGATGCCCGTCAGCAAGCCGCTCTCTCCGCCGGCGCCGATGTGTTTATCAGTAAAGGAGAAATGCCCGAACGCATAGCCGAACATATTCGTGACGCTGTAGTGCGTATTAATTCTAAATGACGACAGCCCTTCATCGGAGAACCCGAGATTCGCTGGTGGAATTTGGGACACAAACGACAAGGCAAACTAGATCCAGGACATCCGTAAAGTAGTACCCTAATCTCTTTTCAAGGGAAAAGGGATTGGATAAAAATATCAGATTCACACAAAGGAGATAAAAAATGAACATAATCATCTATCTCATCGCAGGAGCCATCGTTGGGTTTATAGCCAGCCGGATCATGAATACGGACTCACAACAAGGCTTGATCCTCGATATCGTGGTTGGCGTAATCGGCGCTTTCCTGGCTGGTTATTTCATCAGCCCCCTCTTGGGTATTGGGACGATCAACGATGCCATAACACTCCCAACCATGCTGGTAACACTGCTGGGCGCCGTTATTCTGCTCTGGATCTTTAAGTTGGTCCGCAGGTAAAGGACAACAGCACTGAAAATCCAGGATAAGCCCGAAAAATCAGGTCTCCATGAGCGTGCCATAACTCAAGATGACCTGATAACAACAGTGATGATCACAAAGCCGGGTTTGAGGCGATCTTGATCCAACCAAATATGGGGGTGTGAAGAGCCTGCATGAATAAAAAGCCCGGGAAGCTGTGCTCATTTTATAGTAAAAAGCCAGAAAACCCCGTAGCTTGCTGCGGGGAGCGTTCACTGAGAATGAATTACTGAATGTCGTAAGCCAGAGAAGGAAGCAACGAGATGAAAGACAAAAAGTTGGAAAAGAAAATTCAAAATGACGTGTCAGTTATCCAGCGGGATCTGGACAACTTGATGAAAAATAAGGTTTCAAAAATATCGCAAGTATATAAAAATCTTAGAGGGGAAGCGAAAGAAACGTTGGGTGACGCAGTGGACACTGTGAAGAAGGAAGTTGGACATGGCCTGGGTGAATACGACGACAAAGTCCAGAATTACGCCAACAAAGTCCATGGAGATTTAGACGGTCTGGTTACTAATTATCCCTGGGTGGCAATAACGGTTGGATTGGGAGTTGGTTTCATCCTGGGCGGGTTGCTAAAACCAGCGCGAAAAACCTGATCAGCATATAGTTATATGTGTTTGAGTTTCGCTGGGGGAAACATGTATGAACAACAATGTTTTTGAAGGTAAGTGGAAACAAACGCGTGGACAAGCAAATTTATGGTGGGAAAAACTGACTGATAATGACCTGACAAAGCGGATGGACAATTCGACAAATTGATCTGGCTGCTTCAGGAGAAATATGGTTATACCCCACTACAAGCCCAAGAAGAATGGGAAAAGAGGAAAAAATGACACAATATAAAGAGGTAAAAACATCACAACACGAGGGTGGACGGAAACAGCGGGTTGCATCCACAAAAGCTGTACAATTGATCTGGTGGCTGCTTGGGTTTTTCGAAGCTGTGCTTGCATTGAGATTTATTTTTAAATTGGTCGGGGTCAATGCGGCTAATCCATTTGCATCTTTCCTCTATAAAATATCCGGTTTTATTGTGAAACCCTTTGCTAGTTTAACGGGAGCCCCTGCGGCTAAGGGCATGGTGTTTGAGTTTTCCACTTTGCTGGCCATGATCATCTATGGATTGGTAGGTTGGGGTATAGCAAAGCTGGTCAATGTTCTTTTCTATCGCCCGCAAGGGCCCATCAGTACCAGTCAGACAACTGTTTCCGATCATGCTCCCGAAGCAACTACGGGGAGTAGTGAAACGACAACCACAACTACCGAACATAAGGACCATTAAAACTGAGATATCTTTATTTCAGCCGGTTGCTTAGTCATGAATTGGTTTTCTGATTCTGAATAACTCTCTGAGAGGAGGTTGCAAATGTACAGTATGAATTCTATTGTTTGGATCGCTGCCGGAGTTTTAATCGGTTGGTTTATCAATCAGATAGTAATAGTAGAACGCAGGCAGGCTGAAAAAGTGAGATCGGATAAAGAATAAATCATGATCAGTGATCAGCCAGGGTTTATTCAATCAACCCTTTTCATTAAGAAAAGAATTGCTGACAAGAATGAATCACACGGTTTTCCGTAATTACTACTTTTCAAAAGGAGATAAAAAATGAACATACTCATCTATCTTATCGCAGGAGCCATCGTCGGGTATATAGCCAGCCGGATCATGAAAACGAACTCACAACAAGGCTTGATCCTCGATATCGCGGTTGGCGTAATCGGCGCTTTCCTGGCTGGTTATTTCATCAGCCCCCTCTTGGGTATTGGAACGATCAACGACGCCATTACCATCCCAACCATGCTGGTAACACTGCTGGGCGCCGTTATCTTGCTCTGGATCTTTAAGATGGTCCGCAATTAAGGGATAGCATCCCTTATAATAGTAACTGTCAAATCTGTTGTGAATGATAAAAGGAGAGAAAAAATGGACCTCAACCTTAGTGCGCCAAAAGTTATTACATTCTGGATCGCTGTAGTTCTTGCGGTACTTGGTGTCCTGGCATCACAAGGCATTCTGGCTCCACTCGCCGAATACGCTTTCTGGTTGGTGGTGGCGGGGTTTGTCTTATTAGCCCTGGCAACCTTATTTAGAAACTTGTAGCAAATTGATTGGGGACCGGGGCTGCCCTCGGGAAAGGAAGAATCCCCGTGAGTAATGCTCGCGTGGCACTCTTCCTGGATGATGTTGAGAAAGCAAAAGACATGCTGGCCAATACCCGGGGATGATTCGAGCAGTTCCTTACCCGCATTGTTGCGTACGACCCTGTTCTGGCTAGGGACATGCCGCACCAATGTAACATGATTGTCTCAGGCTTGGATAGGGATACGGAGACTGTAATTACCGACCTGGAACTGATCACCGGAGGTATGCCTGATATTGAAGAGGCAGTGTTTGGCAACTGACATTACAATTCTGCCTGGTTTCAATTGATCCCAAACAGGACCTACAATGATTTGCCCGGAGCAGGACGCTCCCTGGCTCTCAGTCAATGGATCTCTGGATTTTTATTGTTGAAATCCTTTCCGGAAGATGCCAGGGAGTTGGAGAACGAATCACCGACCCAATCTCAGAAACACTTTACCTGCTGTCCTCGCTGTAGTGGCAAGATGCAGCTGCTCCGAACGATTTTCAGTAACGGACGAAGTCCACACTGTAGCGTACAAATAGGTCCTTGTTGCCCCTCGAGGCGCCATTAGAGAGAAGTTAGCAGCGGTAAATGGGCGCTTCCTTTGTTGGGCTTTGCTTGACCTCTCAATCTTGCATTAACCATGCAGCTTGACAAGTATCCCGATACCATGTATATATAATGTATATACATGGTATCTTAGCTTTAACTTATGAGGTAATCAAAATGAGAAAACAGATCAAAAAGTGGGGGAACAGTCTGGCCATACGCATTCCCAAACCCTTTGCTGCGGAAATTGGATTGAAGGAGGACTCGCCCGTGGAGTTGGCCGTCATCAATGACCAACTGGTGATCATCCCCAGACAGGAAGAGCCTGTGGAGCTGGAGGCCATGCTCGAGCAGGTCACCGAGGAAAACAAACATGACGAGGTAAAAACCGGACCCACCTTGGGTAGAGAAGCATGGTAAAAAGCAGTGATTATGTGCCGGAGCGCGGGGATGTGATCTGGCTCACCTTCGATCCCCAGGCTGGCCACGAACAAGCAGGCAGGCGTCCCGCCCTGGTCCTTTCTCCAGCAGCTTACAACGGAAAGGTGGGGCTGGCCATCCTTTGTCCCATCACCAGTCAGATCAAAGGATACCCATTTGAAGTAAGCATCCCTCAAGGTTTACCCATAGAAGGGGTCATCCTTGCTGACCAGGTGAAAAATCTGGACTGGGAGGTTCGGGAGACCGAGCTGATCTTCCAGCTGCCCAGCCAGGTCGTGAACGAAGTTTTGAAAAAGATCCATTTACTGTTGTCCGTTGAGAGCTGAGGCGAAGCCCCGATCATCCGAGTAAGGGAACACAAAATACAGGCTATTTATAATGAGCAAGAGATACCAAAACTGACAGAACTTTTTGAAAAGGCGTTCAATGAGATTTCTCAGCTTCCTGAAAAAGACCAGGAAGAATTTGCCGCTTTTCTTCTGGAGGAGTTAACCTCAGAGAATAGATGGCATACCTTACTTTCCACTTCTGCGGAAACCGATCGTTCAACTCGGCGGTAGAGGCTGTGCGGAGTGAGGCAGTGGATTACCTGCTCAAGCCGTATGAAAGGGAAGAGCTGTTGAGCAGCGTGGGGCGCGCGTTATCGGACAAAGCAGAACGGGATCAGAAGCGGACGCTCTACAGGCAGGTTGAGTCTTCTCTCAAGAATCTCAGGGAAGTGGACGGAATACAGGTGCCGGAGGTACCTCCGCGACGGGCGATTGGAGTGGCGGAAGGGGTGATGGTAGACCTGGACCGAAGGGAAATGTGGCAGGGTGAGGAACGAGTTGAATTCAATTCCAATGAGGGTCTTTTGTTGAGGGCGTTCCTTGAAAATCGTGGCACAGGGTGCTTACTCACCAGGAATTGGTCGCGGAGGTAAAAAGGGAAGAAGTAGCCGAAGGCCGAGCTCCTGAGATATTGCGGCCTATAATCAGCAGGATCAGGAAGAAGCTTGAGAAATACTCTGGTGATAGAGAGTGGGTGAGGTATATTCGGGGGAAGGGGTATGTTTTTGATGTGGCGAAGTAACGTTAAAACTCATCTGCCACTGTATGGGGGTTTGATGGTATTTTGAGTATAAACGTTTATTTTTGAGATCGGCAATCGATTTGGGTCACAGCCGAAGGAGACCTTTTGTCTTGGATGAAAAAGATGAGCGAAATCAGCGGGACAGATTTACACCCGTTGATGGACCAATGCAACGGTAGGTGGATATCCTGCGATTGATTTTATTATGGGGAGTTCGGGCAGCCCTCAACCCATGTTCACCGCGTTTACCAAGGATGGAAATCATGTTTTCCGACTATGGCATACCATGCTCAGCCGTGAGGAAGGTCTTTCAACCGTTCGGCGGATGTTGAATTCCCTCCGTTTCTCTCAGGTATCTGTCCCAGCCGACACCCCTGATGATGTCTGGCAAAAGGCAGTGAATATCTGTGAGGATTGGAACCCCTCTACATCCATGACCACCGCTGCACCTCGCCGGGTGGTTACATGCCGGGGACCGTCTGGCGGTGGGGGTCAGCGGCGGTAAAGTTTAGTTTAATGAATTCAGCTAAACAATTGAAAATCGCCAACCCGGTGGCAGGTGTCCGGCGACGATGGGCGCGTATTGTTCATCATGCAACTCTGTTCAGGATGATTTGCTAAACTTTTCAGTTAGCTAATATTGAGTCTTTTCGTCAGTAAAATCGAAGACCTTTTCAAAAAGATTCCGCTGTTTTAATTACAGCTTTTTTTTTGCAAGAGCTCCCTTTTGACCCTTATGTGCCAGTGGCAGGCCTGGAGTAAATACATGAATAATCAGGGGAGTAAACATAAGGGGTAATAGCCATGGGAAGTTGAAAGCTAATGCCATGGGATTTTTTATTAATCCAATAGTAAGCAAATAGGCTGTTATTACGATTAATCTTGTTTCGTATATGATTTGATAAACCGACGGTGTTTCTCCGCATCTTTTGTCGGTTACTTCGAATTCCACTTCCTTGCCAAGCATGGTTTCTATCAATGCTTTTAACACGGGAACCGAAGCATAGAAACCAACGGCCATAGTCAGGACAAGATTGTTAAAGTATTCCTTGGCTGATATGCCCAGCTTAAGGGCTAGGGGAAGCCTCAACAGCGTAAAATAAAATTGATAGAAAATTATGATCAATAAAGGTGCTAAAAAAGGGCTGTGAAGGACACTGCCAGTTACGATAAACTTGGTCAAACTCAACAGTCCCCCAAAACTACTGCTATAGCCCCAGATGGATAAGAAAGCGCCTATACTAAATATGGGCCACACTGCATATGAGTAGGCATTCATTGCTAATCTTAGTTTTGTCGCTAATGGCACAGAAAGAGGTAATAATCTTAGGATTTGAAAGCTCTGTTTGCAGTACCTTGCCTGCCTTTTAGCATAGCTTTGAACAGTGTTTGGCATAGCCTCGGAGCTTTCCACATCTACCATTCTGATTTCATACCCCTTTTCGAAAAGGCGTAGTGAGCTTGCAAAGTCCTCGCTGACAAACGCTTCATCATATCCCCCAATTTCCTTGATATATTTTGTTCTAACCAGGTCATTATGTCCATAGGACAGCAGTGTTTTCAGCCTGGATCCTATCTTCTCGGCTTTGAACATCCAAAACGGCCCCATAGCGGACAATGTTTTTACAAACCTGTTCTCTGTGTTCCAATATCTAATTTTACTTTGAAAAATGGCTATGTCCTTATTCGCCGGATGTTCTGCATACTTCAGCATATTTTCAATGAAGTCACAGGGTAAGCGGCTGTCGCTGTCCGCTACAGAAAAATATTCATATTCATCACCATAGCGAGCAAGCCAGTTGTTCAGATTCCCAGCCTTGAAACCTTGCCTGCTTTTTCTTCTTAATACTTTCGCTCCTTTTCCACTCTTGTCCACCATATTTTTATACATTTCTTTGGATGAATCGTCCAGGATGAAGAGGTCGCACCTCTCGTACGTTTGCTTCTTTAATTCTGATATGATTTCCGGCATGGCATCATCGCAGGTAACATATAGCAGAGCGACTTTTGAGGATTTTCTCAACGTATCCAGTTTGGGAGGCTCTCTTTTCTTGAGTGCTACAGAGAAAACCAATTCGCTCAGCCCATAGGCAACACCTACGTTGATTGGAACATAAACGAAAAAATGAACGATGCTTATTGCAGAGGTCCAATTAACCATAAAGAAAGCAACCAAGATGTTCAGTCCCGTGAACACTGAAGTAAATACCACTATGAATATGGCAGACATTTTTTGCCTTGCCTCTCAGAAGGTGTATAGAGTATGTTTTTGAAACCTGTGGCTCTAGTTTTCGATGCCATTTTTTACCGATTGCTTTCGATGCCTAACGTATAACACAGCGATAACCGCCGCCGAGGCGATGAGGAAAACGACCACGCCCAGCTTCCAATACCGATCTGCAATCGAACTTTGCCTTTCCTCTGTGTATGTTATGTTGGTTCCCGGGCTGACCATAATTTCCACACTTCCCGTAGAGGTTCTGGCGCGAGTGGGCCCTTCACTCTCTAAAGAATCCCCATGGTTCAAAGTAACAACATCTGCTTCAGCCCATTCATCAGGCAGCTCAACCGCAGCAATGCCTTCCAACTGCTCTGGAGAATATGTTTTTGGTTTGGAGATCGTTATTCCGGTGTAAGCTTTATGTTCTTCAATCGCGGGATTCGCTACCTTAGCACCAGAAGCGTTTTGATCTGTATCACTTTCATCTGCACTGGAGAAACCCTTGTCGCTTTTTTCAACGGCATCGCTTGAAATTCCGGTTGCGGTAGATTGTTCGCCAGGGCTGACAAGGACCTTTGTTTCTTCATCTTTATCAGAGAGTTCAACTTGGCCCTCATAAACAATTACCGTTGTTGTATTCCTCTTGTGTTCTAGGAAAAATTCTGTCCCCCGGACGCCAATTACTGCCACCGGTGTCTTTATTCGAAGCTGATCATAGGTGAGATTTTGGATTTTCATTCGCATTTGGCCCTTAAAAAATTCTATGGTTTTAATACGTCTTTGTTGGCCTGTTGGTGCTCCACCTGGACCACTACCCGGAGGACCGTAAGGATTGCCTTCTGGTTTTTGCCCATAAGCAAATACTTCTTGTGTGCCCAATGTCATGAGTGGTATGAGCAGGATGAGCATACATAATAGCGCTAAATCAATCTTCTTGATCAACATATATAACTCCTTGATAATATGAACAAGTCTTGACATTTGAATGAAAACAGCCATAAGAAACGCTATCAACACTCGTTTGAAGCCTCGCTCAAGCAGGAAATCGGTGGGGGCCGAGCTGTCCAACGTCATCCACCGCCTAGCTGCAGGTCGCCTTAAGCACCATATCTTCGAAAGTTGGCCTTTATTCATCCGTGG
Source organism: Anaerolineales bacterium (assembly GCA_046483045.1). Taxonomy (GTDB): domain Bacteria; phylum Chloroflexota; class Anaerolineae; order Anaerolineales; family UBA11858; genus B10-G9. Next base: position 11,424 of record JAWODY010000047.1, read on the forward strand.
TCAGAGACTGCTCCAAAACAAATTTCGGAGCACCCCGCATTTTCAATTCAAACGGCATTCAATATCGAAATCACTCCAAACCGCCTTAGGTGGATTATTTTCGTATACTTCACCTACATCATCAGAACCTGTATTAGGATCAACTTTCTCATCAACCATCTTCGCTTCCAGTAAATAAGTTGCAGCGATGTTTGCTGGACCCACAAGGAATAAGAGGATGTAGAATGTACTATCCAGCCAGTTGATTCGTGTGCATAAAATAAACAATTAATACATCTTGTTTGGAACAAATCTGAATTCTATTCTTCTTGGACCAAATGGACCTCCCTTTTCTGGTGCTCATCATCTGCGGTTTCGCTCCAAGCCCGGCCAGAAACTTTTCAACTTCACGGTTTCCTGCCAGGCAGTGCGCTGTTTCTGTGTAGAGGTTCTCAATAGTCATGTCAGCGTCTTGCTCGATTAGGAATTTCACCATTTCCAGATGTCAATTCCTGGCGGCGTGGATGATCGGACCCCATTCACTTTGGGAGTGGTAATTGACATCGGTGCCTTGATTTAGCACGTCTTTCGCTCTTTCAAGGTCGCCCTTTTACACGGCTTTCCCCAATTCTTTGTTGGGATTCATTTGTAATTTCTCCTTTGTTACTTCATTTGATAGAGAAGCATGATAAATGCCGGCAATGCTCTCTTTTTATTTCGAATTGAACCTTCTTGGAACGGATTTGACTCCTAACGTAAAAACTCACCAAGAAGTAAATCGAACGCGTTCTTTTTACTATATGGTTTGGCACTAACCAATAATAAGGGATGATTTGGAGCAAGAAGTGGATCAAAACTTAGAATATACAGCTTTCCAATAGACACCCAAACGTATTGTAATGTAATGGAATCTGCTTTGTCTATACAGGTCTGTAAGTTTGCTCGTAATATGATCAGAACACACGGGCTTGAGCCCCGCCCTGCGTTCTTGAATGTAATATGTGAAGCCTACATGAATACTTGGAAGGGGACGAACATTCCACGTAAATTAAAGAGGATTCGGTGATATCTAGAAAATATTGTTGGGGAGTCGAGGAGACCGATGAATTAGGGGCGGGAGCGCTCGATTTCTTCCAGGGAGATGGGCAAGAACTAGCCTTGCTCGGCCTGCTCTCGGGTGATGCTCCAGCGCAGGTCGACCTCGTTCAAGGACACGCCGCGTGCTTGCAATGCTCACGGAAGCGGGGAAACAGCCGGGAAGATACCCAGGGGTTCAACATCGAGGCCTGGGGCAAGCTGGCCAAGATTATCAATATCTATCTGGCCCAGGGAGACCGGGTGTACATTGAGGGCAGGCTGCAAATCGACCGCTATGAGAAGGGCGGCGAAACGAGATAATTCACCAAGGTGGTGGCCAGGAACCTGATCATGCTCGAGTCAAAAACGGAGGTGTTTCTACTGAGGAAGACAGCGATCCGATCTGAGTTTGGGGATGTATCCAGGGTGAGCACGCGGGGCTGGCTCCGAGTGCTGGGGCCAGCCCTGTGTTTCTCCCACGCTTTGGAGTTGTTATGTTGCCCATCTGCTTAGTGAGAAAGGAAATAGTTATAGACAAACACCCCGGCATTCACTGAAAATGGAAGAGAAGGTCAATGAGAAAGACCTTTTTCATTTAAGGGGATACTTAGAAGCTCTTTATTCTGCGGTGGACCCTGGTGGATATTATTAGAGTAGCGTTTCTATTTTTCCAACCGGAGGAGGAACATGGTCAGCAGGGGGCAATTCACCTTCATCGGCTATCTGGTGCAGAAAAAGAAGGATCTTCTGCTTGTGTATATCCCTGGAGATGAAAAATTTACTAAAGAGACCTATGTCAAGGCGTATCGGACCTGGTTCACACGTGTTGAGGAGCAGGACCTGTAGAAGCTGGACCGCGGACGGATGATCTACGGCAGCGGCTATATCTACACCGAGAGGAGGATCTGCCTGAGGTCAGGCTGCGGAAGCTGATCGTGTTGAAGGTGAGGAAGGAAGGGATTGAGCCTCCGGTTCATGTGGACATGTTCGATGTCAAAGAGCACCTGCGGGATCTGCCGGTAGGGATGCATGCCAGCGAGAAGCAGCGCAGGGAAGCGCTCAAGGCGGGCATCGTCCTGCCGGAAGGATAAGCTCTGATGATACTGCCGTTAGGAAACCGAATTTCTGTTTCTTGCATTTCAATGCCTTTGTTTAAATTAGACACTCCGTTTTCTGTCCTGATTTCATTCGAGTTTTTAATAAGCCATTGAGCGACATGAA
>JAWODY010000036.1:0-66822 GCA_046483045.1 Anaerolineales bacterium
TAAACATGGAAGGAAAGAAGATTTCCGGGAGCCGGGGATGGGTGATCGACACCCTGGATTTCCTGTCCCGCTACGATCCGGATCCCCTGCGTTATTATCTGACCGCGATTATGCCTGAGACCAGAGACAGCGACTGGAACTGGCATGAGTTCATCGCCCGCAACAACAATGAACTGGTGGCCACCTGGGGCAACCTCGTCAACCGTGTGCTCTCCTTTGCCCAAAAGTATTGGAAAGGGGCCATGCCGGAACCCGGGGAGATGCGCCCGGCCGATCAAGAGATCCTGGAGAAGATCAAAAAGGGATTCGACGATGTGGGCCGGGCATACAACCAGGTCAAACTGCGCTCAGCCCTTAACACAGCCATGAGTCTGGCGGCAGATGTCAACAAATATCTCGATGACCAGGCTCCCTGGTTTGAGATCAAAGAGGACAAAATCGAAGCGGGCACAACCATCTATACCGCCCTGCAGGCCATTGATTCCGTGAAGATCCTCCTGGCGCCGGTGCTGCCCTTCAGCAGCGAAAAACTGCACCGGATGCTGGGATACGAAAACCCCCTCTTTGGGGGACAAGAAGTGGAAAAGATTTCGGACGAGCTCAGCGAGCACAAAGTGCTCCGTTACCTTGCAGAAAACGGGAGTGGGACCTGGGAGCCCAGCCAACTGCCGGCGGGGAGAAACATCCAATCCCCAGGGCCTCTCTTCGAGAAACTGGATGACAGCCTGGCTGAAGAAGAGCTCGAAAGACTGTCAAGTTCATGACCCTGGAGACCCGGTAAAAAAAGACCTCCGAGGCATTCAGGGGACGTTTCCCCCACCTCGGAGGTTTTTGAATTTAAACTCAGGGTGCGCTCACTCAACAGGGTTCAGCACGCGGCCCAGGAACAGCACAGCACCCGTCTCGTTATCCCGGATCAGGAAAAGGAAAGGGCGATCCACCGTGATTTTCACGGGGGAAGCCGGCATCGCGGATTCCGTCATCACCACTGCCGTAGCGGCAGCGGCTTCGGTGCCTTCCTCATCCACGCTGACGAAGGCTTTGTGAAAGACATCCGAGATGAACAGGTCTTTGGAACCTGTCATGCCCGAGAAATCCGCTTCAGGGGACATGGCCGCCGGCATGCCCATATCGACCAGTACTTCCGCCAGGCTCAACTCGGTTTCAAACTCGAATTTGGGCAAGGTAAGATCCACAGCCTGGGATTCCATGCTCTGAATGATGCCGCTTAGCGTTTCCGCGCTCAGGCCGGCTTCAAACTCCTTAAAAGCTCCTTGATCGGGGACCAGGACCAACATGGAAACTTTGTTCCCCACATAGGGGAGCTCCACCGCCTGATACATGTCCCCATCCTGATACCGGAAACGCTGGGTAGAAGCGTAACTCATCATGGGAACCGTGACGGTTTCCCCATCCAGGATGGAGAACTCACCGTCCTTCGTGCGTTCTTCCGGAAATTTTTCCAACCAGGATGCATTAAAGTAAATGGCATTGGTCAGCACCAGCCTGGTTCCAGCGCCCACCCCACCTTTGGGAATCAGGTCCTCGATTTTCCCCTCGGTCTTCTCATAGACCCACTGGTTGATCGTCTGGCGCGCCTCTTCCGCCTTCTCCAAGAAGTTCACCAAGCGCATTCCTCCGCCGTAATATCTGGCGATCGTGTCCAGGAAGGCCTGTTCAAAGTGATAATCCTTCTGACCCCAAAGCGCGTTGGCAATGTTCAATTGGAACGGGTCGCCGCCGTCTTCGGGAAGATCTTCTTCCCCCCTGCTGGACAGGATTTGCTCCAAGGCGTTAAAAGCGGCGTGCAGTTTTTCAGGCGCTAAATCGAAATGGAGGGTTTCCGCCATCTGCTCAGCAGTTTCCCCACGCGCTCCCGCGTAGGTCATCCCCAGGGCAACTGAAATGCTGTAAGGCGAATAAAAGAGATTCTTTTCCTTCTCTTCCACCTGATGGTACAAATCCAGCGCAAAAGCAAGGTTTCCATCGCTCAGCACAGCGAGATCCTCTCCAGGCACATCATCCGCAGAAGCCCGGTCCTGTTCAGAACGCACCTCATCTACATCCCCGGGCCCTTGAGACTTCGGGGTGGATATCCCGCACCCAACCAGGGGGAAGATCAAGCTAAAGACAAGCAACACTCCCAGACCTTTCATCACAGCACGATTTTTCATGGGTTATCTCTCCTTCTCAAATATCTGATTCGAGCTTACTACATATATGACGATAGAATGGGACCATTTGTTCCCCGGGAAAAGGGCCTTTGGTTTGGATGTCTCTCATCATTGAAAACGTGTTTCCAGGTAACCCCAAGGCGCAGGTCATTAACGGCGAAACTGGACAACCGTCACCCCGTCACCCCCTTCATTCGGATCCCCCGCCTGAAATGAGTCCACGTGAGGATGGCCCTTCAATTCCTGACGCACCGCGGACCGCAGACGTCCGGTGCCCTTCCCATGGATGATCCGCACATAAGGCAGGCCGGACAGATACGCTTTATCCAGGTAATATTCCAGGTTCCTCAAGGCTTCGTCCGCGCGCTGGCCCCGCAGGTCAATTTCTGTGCCCGGAGAAGCCACATCCTTAGGTTTCCTGACCGTAGAGCGGGGACCCTTTTCGTCCGGGATCCCTTCCCCGGTGGGTTCCAAATCCTCCATGTCCGCCCGAACGCGCATGTTCCCCACCTGGACTTCAGCATTTCCCCCATCCATGGATTCCACAATACCTTTCTGGTCCAAGGTGCGGATATAGACCCGGCTGCCCTCCAAGATCGGACCTTGCTTCTGGCGGTGAGGAATGTCTGGACGACGCCGGGGCACAGGTTGGGATAACTCCTCATCCACTTCCTCGATTTTATCCTCCACCTCTTCCAATTCCTGGGAGGGTTCCTCGTCCCGCTCCAGCATCTCCTTAATGTTCTGCACCTGACCCCGAAGTTCTTCCACTTCTTCCCGCGCATTCCTGCGGGCTTCCTTCATGGCCTGGCGGCGCTCCTCCTCAATTTTCTCCAACCGGTCCGCGAGTTCAGCCCGGATCTCTTTGGCTTCCTGCTCTGCTTTTTCCGCTGACTGCCTGGCTTCCTCAGCCATACGGCGCTGGTGGCGGATTTCGTCCAGCAAATCGTCAGCTTTGACGTCCGCCGGATTGATTTTTTCCCTCGCCTCTGAAACGATCTCCTCGGGGAGGCCCAGCCGGCTGGCGATGGCCAGGGCATTGGAACGCCCAGGCAGGCCAACCGTAAGATGGTAGGTCGGTTCCAGGGTTTCCAGGTCAAACTCCACAGCAGCATTGACCACCCCCGGGGTGGTGTGGGCGTAAGCCTTTAAATCCGGATGATGCGTCGTGACCAGGGTGGTGATCCCCCAATCCAAAATGTGCGTCATCAGGGCCCGGGCCAGCGCCGCTCCCTCCTGGGGGTCCGTACCTGCACCCAACTCATCCAGGATGACCAGAGAGTGTGGATTCGCCTGCCCCAGGATGTCAATGATATTCGTGATGTGGGAAGAGAACGTGGACAGGGACTGTTCGATAGATTGTTCATCCCCGATATCAGCAAAAACATCTTCAAACAGGCTCAATTCAGAACCGGACGCTGCCGGTATGTGCAGCCCCGTCTGGGCCATACAAGCCAAAAGCCCCACCGTCTTCAACGTGACAGTTTTTCCGCCCGTGTTCGGACCGGTGATGATCAAGGCATATGTCTGGTCGTCGAGAGCGATATCAATGGGCACCACATCCCCCTCAGGGAGAAGAGGATGCCGGGCGCCGTACAAACGCAGCACCACGCCGGGATGGACGCCCTCCGTCTTTTCCGGGAAGAGGTGCATCTGCGGCCGGTGGGCATCCAGCGACTGGGCGTACCGCCCGCGGGCCAAAGCCAGATCAAAATCAGCCAGGGTCCCAACCATTTCCTTCAACGTCAAACTCTGCTCTCCCACCTGTTTGGAAAGCGCTGACAAGATCCGGCGCTCTTCATTCCTTTCGTCCAGTTTCAACTGCCTGTGGCGGTTGTTCCCTTCCACCAAACGTTCGGGTTCAAGATATAACGTAGCGCCGCTGGCTGATTTATCATGCACGATCCCCCGCACTTTTCCTTTGGCGTCTGCCCGGATGGGGAGCACATACCGGCCTTCCCGTTGGGTGTAAATGGGCTCCTGTAAATATTTTGAGATCCGGGAGCTGTTGACCATGCTGCTCATCCGATCCCGCAAACGATCGTGCTGGACCCTCAACTCGCGACGGATGCGCGCCAGGTCCTCTGATGCTGAATCCAGAATCTCCCCCTCATCCGAGATGGCTTTTGATATAGCATCCACCAACCCCAGCGAAGCAGGTAAATGGGAGGACATACCGCTCAGGCGAGGATATGCATCCCGGGTGTCATCCATGAACCTGCCCAAATCTCGGGCTGCAATCAACGTGTATTTCACCCGCGTCAGGTGGTCCGGATCCAGGAGAATACCCCGGAGGGCGTCCTCGACAATGGACCGAAGATCTCTGGCACCCCCTATGCCGACGCCGGGATGGAGCGAAAGTAAGCGCACCGCCTCTTCTGTCTCCGCCTGTAGGTGATCTATTTCTTCCTTGTCCGTGGAGGGGTGTAACTCCAGCGCCCTCTCCCGGGCAACGCTGAAATGGCAATGATCAGCGAGCTGGTCGAGGATTTTATGGTATTCAAGTGTTTCCAACGCTTTTCGATTCATCGATGACAGTGTACCACAAGGGGAGTGATTGGAAAGAGGTTGAAAAGTTGTTGGTGAAAATCATTGAACCTCACTGCCTTTCCCTCATTTTTCGTCCTGCTGAGTGATGGTTTGGAGAATCGACCTTCCCCATTTATCTGGGCCGATGATCCCAGGCAATCGTCGAATGGTCCTGAAATTCCTTTGGACCCAGGGTGACAAATATCGCTGGCTGGAAAACCTTTTCTTGGCTATAATCCTTCCAATGCCTTGTTTTGTTATCCATACTTAATGGTAGGTATTTATGGCTCGCCCTTTATGGTTCGTCAACCTCTTGAAATGGCTGTACCCCAGCCGGCGTATATTCGCGAAAATGACCCGATTGCCAATGATTGGGCAGGTGGTCGATTACCTTTTCTTCCGGAAAGATGAGATCATATATCTACCCAAAGACAACACGGTAGCTATCCATGAAAACCTGGAAGACCCAACCAGTATGGTGCTGCCTTCACAGGTCGTGGACCATTTCATTCAACAAGCCACGCACCACTGGATTATGGACTTCTGCATCTGCCGGGAAGGGGAAGGATGCCGCGATTACCCCCATGATCTGGGGTGTATTTTTCTGGGGGAAAGCGTGACCAAAATTAACTCCGACCTGGGGAGAAGGGTGACCAAAGAAGAAGCGCTCCAGCACGCCAGACGCTGCCGTGAAGCAGGTTTGGTGCATACCATCGGGCGGAACCGCCTGGACGCCGTATGGTTAGGTGCCTTTCCCAGCCGCAAATTGATGACCATCTGCAACTGCTGCCCTTGCTGCTGCCTTTGGGGACTCGTCCCCCATCTTTCACCTGCCATCGGCGATAAGATCACCAAGATGCCCGGGGTTCAGGTCTCGGTCAACGAACGCTGCACAGGCTGTGGTGAATGCCTCAACGGCATATGTGCCATGGAGGCTGTGGAATGGAAAGACGGAAAAGCGGTCATCAATGGTGCCTGCCGGGGCTGCGGACGCTGCGTTGAAATTTGCCCCCAGGAGGCAATCCACCTCACCATTCAGGGGTCTCAGTCCCTTGAAAACACCGTCACCCGCATCTCCCCTTTGATTGATCTGGGATGAGCGGTTCTTGAAAATCCCCCCTCTGGAATGAACACTTTACTTAATTTAAAGGGAAACCTGGACTCCATCTCCCGCTGTCAGCGGCGTTTCAAAATATGGGTCACTATCGTGGCTCCACTGCCGCCGATATTCTGGGCCATGCCCACCTTCGCGCCATCGATTTGAGCCGGGCCCGCTTCACCACGCAGCTGCTTGACGACCTCTACGATCTGGTACATGCCCGTCGCCCCAACGGGATGGCCACGGGCTTTCAACCCGCCCATTGTCGTGATTGGAATCCTCCCATCCGGCCGGATCTCCCCCTCCTGTGCCAACCGGGGACCTTGTCCCCGCTCCGCGAACCCACAGGCCTCTAAAGACAAAGCAGACATGATGGAAAAGGCATCGTGAATTTCAAAGAGGTCCATCTGCTCAGGACCCACGCCCGCCTGCCGGTATGCTTCCCGGGCAGATTTTTCAGCCGCAGCTAACCACAGGGGGTCATGGCGGTCATGAATGGCGACCGAATCCGTCGCCACCGCAGAGGCGTCAACGGTAATCAGCGATCGTCCTCCACCCTTTTTCAAGGTATCAGCGGGGACGAGCAAAGACGCAGCTGCCCCGTCTCCCATAGGGGAGGCATCCATTAAATTGATAGGATCGCAAATCATGCGCGCGTTCTTATACACTTTTTCTGTGATCGGTCGTTGAAATCGGGCAGAGGGATTGTTGGCGCCGTTGGCATGGGCGTTGACAGAGAAAGGTGCAAAATCCGCATGCTGCCAACCGTACTCGTACATATACCGGCGCATAATCAAAGCGTTTAGACCCACGAACGTCACCCCGTGGACCGTTTCCCAATTGGCGCTGGCAGCCGTGGCCAGGGCTGCGGTTGTCTCGCTGCTTGAGACATCGGTCATTTTTTCCAGGCCGACAGCGAGCACGCTGTCCATCATCCCCGAACCCACCGCCATTAGTCCCGTCCTGAGAGCGAGTGCCCCCGAGCCGCAAGCAGCTTCCACTGTCATGGCTTCAATTCCCCGCATCCCAACCCAATCCGAGATCAAGGCGCCTAATTGAGTCTGCTTATCAACCTGACCCGCGAGCATGTTGCCCACATACAGGGCATCAACTTCCTCTCTTCCTGCATCATTCAAGGCCTGAAAAACAGCCTCGCCAGCCAGGTCCACCAAGGTTTTTTCCCAGTGTTCATCCACTGGAACCTGACCTATCCCTAAAATCGCTACCTCACGCATATAATCCTTTCTCGTCCTTCCTACCTTAAAAAGTCTCAACCAACACTTTGTTGAGTGTGTTCCTTTTCCAGCTTGCATTAACAATTATGCCCACGTCCGCTATCAAAAGCTATCAGTTTTGAGGAAGGGCATTTTCGCGGGAGAGCGGACTGCCGTTAAACCATCATCGCTAACAAATTCGCGATCACAATAACCCCAATGAATACCCAAACCAGCCCCGCTGCCCCGTTGCCGGCCACAAAGTAGAGTCCAGCGCTGGGAAGGATCATGGCCAGGAAAACCATGATATGAACAGGGAAAGACCGCTCCCGGAGCCTCCGGAAAAAGACATTCATCGAAGGATAACTCCTATAACCGTCAGAGCGCTCATCAATGTCATCAACAAACCGATGTAGAGCAGCATTTTCCGCATCACTTCCCCCTCCCGTCCGGCCATACCCGCTGTGCTTGCTCCCACGATGACTTTGGTAGGCGCGATCACTGAACCCAGGGCAGCCCCCGCGGTTTGGGCCGCCAGGATGATCGGCACGGAGATCCCTAATAAATCCGCAGTCCGCATCTGCAAGGCCGCAAATACCAGATTCGAGTTCGTATTGCTCCCCGTCATGAAGGCGCCCAGGGCGCCCATCCAGGGCGAAAGCAAGGGATACGCCTGACCGATAGTAGTGGAGACCCCACGGGCAAGGGTATCGGTCATCCCCGCGTGCTGCATGATCACGGCCATCAAAACCATAGAGGAGACCCCCACGCTGGACGTAATCACCCGCTGGACGGTTCCACCCAGGATCCGCCTCAGAGCCCCTTTCTCATACCATCCCGCCCACCGGAAAATGAAGTAAGAAAGCAAGGAAGAAGTAAACAGGATCATCCCCGCATGGCGGAGAATATAAATTTGGTGACCCGGGCCAGGGTCCACGCCAAAGCCCAGAGCGGTCTCCGTTCCAGGAAAATCCCAGCCAATGACAATCCCGCTAAATATTTCCTGGACCTGGGGAATTAACTGGACACACAAGGTTAATATAATCAGGATTCCGTAACCGGAGAGGGCTACCAGCAATCTGCCCCAGGCGACCTCACCTTCTTGATCCTCCTGACCCCGGAACCTGCGGGCGAGGGGGAAGCCTACCATCAGCCCCACCATTCCCCCGATGAATCCCCCGATGTTCCACAAACCGCCCGTAACAGTCAGAAATTGGCCGACGCCCATCGCAATTCCCATCACCATCACAGGTGCAAACAGACGACGCAGAGCTTTCCAACCCCCGGCGGCATGGGCCACCATAAATCCCACGCCCAAACCTGCAAACCCTAAAAACAACGCAGCGGGAGCAGCCAACGTATCCCACGTCAAACCAGTCGCTGCCATCAAAGCGTTAAAAGAGGAACCCAGAGATCCAAATGTCACCGACCAAGCATGACCCAGGGAGGGAATGACCACAGAGGTCAGAGCGGGAAATCCCAAGCCCCCCAGGATGGGGGCGATCACCGCGACAGGAACGCCAAACCCTCCCACCCCCTGCAAAAAGGATGCAAAAGCCCAGCCTATAACCAGGGCCTGCATGCCCCGGTCAGAGGTTAAATAAGGAAGCGCCTCACCGAGGATCTGAATGGCCCCAGCTTCATCCACGACACGGAAAAGCAAAAACGCGGTCCAGATGATGAGCAAGACATCAAGGATCAAAAACACCGCTTTGGCGTGCGCGTAGGCCAGAACCTCAGTCCCAGCTCCAAAGAAAGCGACAGCGATCAAAAGGGCGCTTAAGTATCCTGCTCCACCTGCCCGGGAAGCCCCCCACCGGAAGCCAACCATCAAGAACAGAATGATGACAATAGGTAGGATAGCTAAAGCAAACATGGGCACAAGTTATCCTTTCTTGGACACGGTGTAGGCCCAGATGAGGAAAGAACCCAAAATCAAAGCTGGGAAGATCATCAATCCCGCATCGGGGCCAAAAATTCCTCCCGTCCACAAGGCAGGACCGTCCAGTTGTTGGATCAGCAAACCAGGCACTTGAAGGCCATTGACCCGGAATCCAAAGAGGTTTCCCCCAAATACTTTCCAACCCAAGTGAAGCCCCAGCGGCAGCCACAACTGCCCCGAGGAAACCAGGGCATACCCATAGAAGAGCCCCAACACAAATAAGGCTGCCAAGGCTCTGACTGAAAAACCAGTACTGAATACATGGATGAGGGAGAAAACCAGGGCTGATATCCCTATCGCCCAATAATCCTGCAAGCCATCCTGAATATTCTTGAGCCAGTAGCCCCGAAAGAGTATTTCTTCCTGCCAGGCTTTCGCTAAAAAGACGATCAGGAAAATAAACCAGAAGAGCGTGAATTGCTGGGGGACATCCACATTCCAGGCAAATCCCTGGAAATTCACCCAATCCAGGGCCCAAAAAACGAGAAACAAAAATCCCGCTATCAAGAATGAAATCCCCATGCCCACTGCGAAATCAAGCCCGGCTTTGCTGTCAACGTGCAAACCAAGGCTCTTAAATGAACGATCGTCGAGAATCACCCGGGCGGCGAATACCGTCCCTATGATCCCCAAGAAGAGGATGAATCGGGAAATATAAAAATCATAAGAAAAAAGCGCAGGAAAATTGGAATACAGGTAATAGCGGAGGATGAACTGCATTCCCAATATAAAAGCGACCAAAACCAGGGACTGCAAGAGCAGGCGCCAGCCTGTCCTCAGGCGCCTCTCTTCCGGGGAGAAAAAGAGGGTATCTATAAAAGATCTATCTCTTTCGGCACGGTCTTGCTCCGGTGTCTCTTCAATCTGCGGATCATGTTCAGCCATAACTGGTTTCCTTTTCCTTATCATGTGTTTTTCTTAGGACACTGTGCCTATTCTAACATGGATAGACTTTCAGCGAGGGGGATGATCAACCACAGCCGCGGAAATGGGAGAGCGTTTTCATGGAGGAAAAAGTGAGAAAAGGCCCCCATCCTCTCTGGAAATCAAATGTGGATTTCTTCCCCTGAAAACATGAAAGATGGTAGGTACGCGGAACTCACGGAAAGAGTAGAATAGACTTGGAGAATCATTCGCAAAACAAGGACCAGGAATATGGACCCTGTAATTTTAGATGACATCCCCTTCAACCCTTCATACGAGCAGCTCGCCGAAGAGATGCGCGTCAGAAAGGGCAGCCCCCATGCGCTCGACCTGCAGCGTCTGCTGGAGGAAGCGAAGGAAATCGCGCGGCCCAAAGCTTTATATAAACTGGCTCCTATCGAAGAAAAAGGAGAAGATCTTGTGGTCCTGGATGGGACCCCTTTCCACAGCCGGGTTCTGCGCGTGAATCTTGATCCAGTCCACCGCGCCTTCCCTTATATATCTACCTGCGGCCGGGAGCTTAATGAGTGGAAAACCTCTCAAGAGGATACCATCTTAAACTACTACGCGGGGGCCATCAACGACATCGCGCTGCGCGCTGCCCGGGATTATTTACAGGACCATCTCAGAGAAACCTACCAATTAGAAAAATCTTCCTATATGAGTCCCGGATCTTTGAAAGATTGGCCTCTCACCGAACAAAGAGCGCTGTTCAAGCTGCTGGGAAATCCCGAGAAATCGATCGGCGTTAATCTCAGTCCCAGCCTGATGATGATCCCAAGTCAAACCGTTTCCGGCATCCGCTTTTCTTCCGAAAAAGATTTCCAGAACTGCCAGCTCTGCCCCATGGAAAACTGCTCCCACCGCAAAGCGGCATACGACGAAGAACTCTACAAAAAACAATTTTCCTGACTGATCAGACCCCGGATGGAATCAACCACTTCGTTACCCGGGTCCCATTCTCCCTTTCGGGTAGCAATCCCCTGGGATGTAAACCGGTTGTAAGGTGACATCCGGGAGTTTTCCCCTATAAACATGCTCAGAAGCCCCCAAAACGTGTATATCCCACCATGCTGAGCGCTCTGAAATTGGCCGCAGAGCTGCCGTTTTTGCTATACTGGGGTGAAACCGGATAAAGAAGATGAACTGGAATGAACTTTCTGAATCAATGGCTAACATTTTTTGTGTGCATGATCTGGAGATAGGCTAAGAGTGACAATCAGGGAAGACAAACATGCTGTCCCAATCATTCAAATATCAAGAAGCATTTTCTAGAAATATTGGCTTGATCACAGAAGAGGAACAAGAGCGTTTACGCAGTGCGTCAGCCGCCATCCCCGGAATGGGAGGAATGGGAGGAGCACATGCCCTCACTTTGGCCCGGCTTGGTATTGGCCAGCTGACCATGGCGGATTTTGATCAATATGAAGTCGTCAATTTCAACCGCCAGGTGGGTGCAACTGTGAACACGGTGGGGAAGCGCAAACTGGATGTGATGGTGAAGCGGGTCAAAGAAATTAATCCAGAAATAGAGTTAAGGACCTTTGATGAAGCGATCACCTCCCAGAATGCGGGGGCCTTCCTGGAGGACGCAGATATTCTACTAGACGGCCTGGACTTTTTTTCTTTTGAAAACCGCCGGCATCTTTTCAATACCGCACGCAAGAAGGGGCTTCACGTCGTTTCCAGCGGTCCTATTGGGTTCAGTGCCATCCTGCAAATTTTCTCCCCGCACGGGATGAGCTTCGACCGCTACTTTGCCATCCAGGATGGGATGACCAAAGAGGAAAAGCTGCTTTCCTTCCTGGTCGGGATCGCGCCGGGCGGAACTCATCTGAGTTATATCAATTCGGATAAGGTCAGCCTGGGTGATGAAGCAGGGCCCTCTTTAGGACTGGCCGTCCAGATGGCAGCTGGATTGGCCGCCGCTCAGGTGGGAAAGATTCTGCTTGATCGGGGGCCCGTCCCCTGTGTTCCTTACTACTTCCAGGTGGACGCCTACACCATGCAGTGCAAAAAAGGACGGCTGTGGTGGGGCAACCGTAATCCCATTCAACGCCTGAAACTGTGGTACGTAAAACGGCTACTTCAAGCCCAGCGTGAATCTTAATCACCACCCATACGCCCATCCGGAGGCAAACTCAACACTGACCTCGGTGTTCTAAATTGAATCCGCCCATTCTGTCACCTCCAGAGGATCACGATGTTAGAAAGCATCAAAAAGTGGCTTCTGAAAAAATATTTGGGGAAATACCGCCTCCCCCGGGACATGGTCCGGGACGCTTTCCAGCGCTACCCCGATCGAGCAGCCCTTGTTACAGGACGGGGCCGGCTCATTTTTGCGGATCTCGAGAAGCGGGTCTACTCCCTGGTCCAGGGCCTCGAAGCCCGGGGGATTAATAAGGGGGACCGGGTCTTCACCCTCCTGCCTGACGGCTGGGAACAGATTGAGGTCCGCCTGGCCTGTTTTGAATCCGGGTTTATCCTCACCCCTTTTCACAGCGCACACCCCAGGTCAGCCATCATGAAAGCAGCCCAATTGGCCACACCTACGGCCCTCATCGTTGACCCTGAGATCGGGCAGAAAGCGGCCCGGGATCTTGCTCAAAAGAACCCGGAGATGGTGGTCATATCCACCGGGGAGGAGGTCGAGTACGAAAGCATGCTGGAAACCCACAGACCCATCCCATCCAATCACACCATCCACCCGCAAGATGCAGCGAGTCTGGGATTCACATCCGGGACGACCGGGAAACCCAAAGCGCTCTTTACCAACCATGAGGTGATTGTCACCAGTTTGAAATTAACAGCCACCAACGTGTCGGTCACCCCCGGCCAGAGAGACACCTTTATGCTCGGCATCCCCCTGGTCGGGGCGGGCAGCGGCGTGGTGCTCCCCATGCTGTTTTCCGGCTCCACCCTGGTCATCCCCCCGGCATACACCGCCCGGCAGGTCATGGCAGCCATCATCGAACACCGGGCCACCCGCACCTTTCTCACGCCCAGCCTGCTGATCGATTTCCTGGACATGCCGGAGGCAGACCTCAGTTCCCTCCGGAACGTGATCTACGGCACAGCGCCCATGCCTGTCCCCAAGTTAGAAGAAGCCATCCGGCGCTGGGGACCGATTTTCCAGCAGGGTTACGGGATGGCGGAGGTGCTGCCGCCCGTCAGCCTGCTGCAAATGGATGACCACGGGACGCAGGACAATCCTGCCCCCCGCCCGGTCCTGCGCTCGGTGGGAAAAATCGTCCCCGAGGTTAAGGTCAAGATTGTCGACTCCCAGGGTGAGAAAGTGGAACCAGGGGAAAAGGGAGAAATCCTGATCGACAGCCCCACCACCTTTAACGGCTACTGGAAAGCCCCGGAGCTCAATCAGCGCGTGCTCCGCGACGGCTGGTACCACACCCGGGATATGGGCAGCATTCACCCCCAGGGATGGCTCCATGTCCTGGGACGCAGGGCTGACATCATCCACCAGAATGGAGAGGAAATATTCCCCTTACAGGTTGAAGAAATAGCCCACGACCACCCGGCCGTCAAAGAAGCCTGCCTGGTGGGTGACTCCAAAAATCAAACTATGATCCTGGCCGTCTCCCTCCGCCAAAATCACCGCGGGGATGACCCCCGGAATGTGGCGGAGGATATCAAGCGTTGGATGGCAAAAAATCTTCCTGAAGCGAATCAACCCGATCAGGTAGCCATATTTAACGAGCTGCCGCGCAGCTATCTTGTCAAAGTGCTTCACAGGGAAGTCCGGGAACGGATCCTGGATCCCGAAATGGACAACAAGGAGAGAACCTATGAGCGCCTACTCACCACCACACCTTGAGTTGGGGGATGAAAAGCTGCCCCTGGGACTGAAGCTTGTTTATGCTGTGGGAAACCTGGGATTCACGCTGCTCATCTCAGCCATTGGTTTCTTCCTGCTCATTTTTTATACCGATGTGGCCCATATCCCGCCCGCCCTGGCCAGCACAGCATTATTGGTGGGAAAAGTGTGGGACATCGTCAACGATCCCCTCTTCGGATGGATTTCAGACCGCACAAAATCGCCTCTGGGCCGGCGCCGTGTATACCTGATCTACGGCGCGCTGCCGCTGGCTCTGGTCTCTTTTGCCCTCTGGGCCGTTCCCAGGGGATTGTCCTCCACCACAGCCTTCCTGTGGATCGTGCTCAGTTACGCGCTGTTTGATACCTTCTTCACCATCACCAATGTCCCCTTTAATTCTCTCACCGCGGAGCTGACCAAGGACTACGATGAGCGCACCAGCCTGATGGCCGTGGCTTCCATCGGGGCGGTCGTCGGCTACCTGTTGGGGGCTGTCCTGCCCCCCATGATCACAGGAGGATTTGAGGATGCTTCAACCGGTTACCTGGTGATGGGCGCTGTGTTTGGTGGAATCGTGGGTTTGAGCATCGCCCTTGTCGCCTGGCGGGTGAGAGAACCCTCGCAGGACAGGCAATTGACAGCTGGGTTGCCCATTCTGGCCTCCATCCGGGCCACCTTCAGCAATAAACCATTTATTATGCTCCTGACTGCCTTTGCCATTGTGCGCCTCAGTTTCACCCTCATGCAGTCCAGCGTTCCTTATTACATCCGGTACTACCTCGGCGCGCCGGGCCGCATGTCGCTCATCCTGGCGCTGCTGATGGTGACGGTGGGCGTCTTCGTATATTTCTGGAAATGGGTCAGCGATAAAACCAGCAAAAGCAAAGCCTACGCCTTCGGGCTCCTGATCATGGGCAGCGGCGCCCTCGCCACCTTCCTCATTCAAGAAGGACAGCTGATGTTCATGAACATCGCGGTCATCGTCATCGGCTTTGGCCTCTCCTCCCACTGGGTCGCGCCCTATGCCATGCTTCCCGATGTCATTGAACACGATGAAGCAGAAACCGGAGAACGGCGGGAAGGGATGTACTACGGGGTGTACGGATTAGTTGATAAAATAATGCGTACGCTGGGTGTGTTTCTGGTGGGTATGGGGTTAGACCTGGTGGATTATGTGCCCAATGCCGCGCAATCCGCGCGCTCGCTGCTCGGCATCCGCTTGATCTTCGGCCCCATCCCGGCCCTGCTCTTGATCTTCGTCTTTCCCCTGCTGCTGCGGTATCCCGTCACCCGCCAATCCCACACCGAGCTCCGGAAAGACCTGGCGCGCAACAAACGAACTGAGGATTGAAAAAGCCATGACAGAACGAGAAGCCCGCCACCTTCACCCTGGACAAGGCCCGGTCAAACTCCCCTTTGAGGAGGGCAGAGAGGTTGTCCTCAAAGCAGGCCACCTGCGCAAAACATATCAAGTCGGGGATGTCGAGGTCCCGGCTTTGCGCGGCGTGGACCTGACGGTGAAAAAGGGCGAGTTTGTGGCCATCATGGGCCCTTCTGGCTCGGGAAAATCAACCCTGCTGCACCTGATCAGCGGCCTGGACCGGCCCAGCGGTGGAGATGTGATGCTGGCTAGACAGCGGCTGTCAGACCTGGATGATGAAGCCTTGAGCATCCTCCGGCGCCGCAAGGTCGGTTTCGTGTTTCAAACCTTCAATCTCATCCCCATGCTGACCGCCAGGGAAAACGTGATGCTGCCGCTGCTGGTGGACGGCCGGGACCCGGACCAGGCCCAGGAACGCATGGAAAATTTGCTCCAATTGGTCCTGATCGCGGACAGAAAAGATCACAAGCCCGATCAGCTTTCCGGCGGCCAGCAGCAGCGGGTGGCCATCGCCCGGGCCCTGATCACGGAGCCGGACATCGTCATGGCCGATGAGCCCACCGGAAACCTGGACACCAAATCAGGCACCGTGGTCCTGGATCTGCTGCGCCGTGTGCGGGAGGGCTCCGGGACTTCGATCGTCATGGTCACCCACGACCCCCGCTCTTCCTCCTATGCGGACCGGGTGGTATACCTGCGGGATGGAAAGGTGATCGACGAGTCCTACAACCACGGCGATGAGACCGATACCCGGCGCATTGCCAGGCGCCTGGCCTACCTGGAGGAGATCTAGCCATGGCTGCCTGGCGGCGTTTTTGGACCAATATCAGGCTGGCCCTGCGCAGCATGGCGGGGCATAAGACCCGCACGGCTTTGACCGCTCTGGGCATTTCCCTGGGCGTGGCTGTCGTGCTGGGCGTAAACATCACCAACGCTACCCTGATGGACTCCTTCAACAATGTCTTCGATGAAGCGGGAGGAAAGGCGGACCTCACCGTGCAGGATCAGGCCCGCAACGCGGACGGCTTCCCGGCATCCATTTTTCAGGAGGCCCGTGAGGTGGAAGGAATCACCGCCGCAGCCCCTTCCGTGATGTCCCGTTCCCTGGTGGCTGATGAACTCAGCGGTTGGCAGGCCAGCACCGGGGTGATGGGCACGCTCTCGGCGGGCAGCACGCTGATCACCATCGGCGTCGATCCGGAGATGGACCGCACAGTGCGGGACATTCATCTCACCGACGGCACCTACCTGAAACCTGGAGAGGACCGCTATGTGATGGTGCTGGGGGAATCCGTGGCCGAGGAAAAAGGATACGGCCTGGGGGAAGATATTCCCATTCTTTTGCCCGGCAGAAACGCCCCCTCGGAGTTCAAAATCATCGGCATCATCGACCCATCCGGAGCCGGTTTAATCAACGGAGGATCGATCGCGTTCATCCCTCTCAACGTGGCCCAGGAACTGATGGACCGCGCCGGCCGCTACGACCAGATCGACATCGTCGTCAACGATGAGATCGCGGAATCAGACACGGCCTTATCCGAGCTCAAGGAAGACCTCTCCCGCCAGCTTGGAGAAGGGGTGCGGGTGGTCTACCCCGGCGCCCGGGGGGAAGAGCTCGCCAAACGCATGGCCTCCTACCGGCTGGGCCTGGACCTGTTCAGCACGGTAGCCATGTTCATCGGCGGATTTCTAATTTACAACACATTTGCCATCAACGTGGCCGAGCGCACCCGGCAAATCGGCCTTTTCCGCACCATCGGCATGACCAAAAAAGGGGTCCTGGTCCTGATCTTCACGGAAGCTGGCCTGCTGAGCGTTGTGGGGTCGGGAATTGGACTTTTGATGGGTATCGGCATGGCCCGGGGCATGTCCACCACCGTGGGATTCGCAGCCGGGACCACGGTCAATTCCCTCACCTTGCCCATGAAAGGTTTTGTGCGCAGTTTGTCCATCGGCCTCCTGGTGACGATCGTCTCCGCCCTGTGGCCCGCCCTGCAGGCCATCCAGATCTCCCCCCTGGAAGCGCTGGGGGTCAAAGCCCAATCCCGGGGCACCACCTGGCGGGATATCAGCTGGAAATTCGGTCCCGGTTTGTTATTTGTGGGCTGGGTCGTCTTTAACGACCTTCCCCTGCGGGATTCCATCGCCTGGACCATCGTCAGCGTCGCTGCCATTTTATTCCTCTTCGGCGCGGCCTTCAGCGTGCCCATCGTGGACCGCTTCCTGGCCAACCTGCTGCAGCCTTTCATCCGATCTGTGTTTGGGGGGGTGGGGAAAATTGGCGCATCCAATCTGAAACGGGCCCAGAGCCGGACTCTGCTGACCATCGCCACCCTGATGCTGGGCATTGCTGTCAACATTGGCACCGTTTCGCTGGGTGACAGTTTCCGATATGATCTCAGCCGCTGGACAAAAGCAGCCACAGGCGGGGATTTGATCGTGCAGTCCCCCACCCGGCTGGATGATAATCATGCCCAGCGGCTTGCTGCCCTGGACGGGGTGGACACCGTCAGTCCAGAACGCAGTATTGAGGTCTGGACCAGCGGGGAAAAAGTGGAAGACGAGATCGTTTTCATCGCCATAGACCCCCAGACGCGGGGCGAGATCAGCCAGTTCCTGTTTGAGGAACCCGGTAAGGACGCCCAGCCCCGGGTCTTTCAGCAGCTGCAGCAGGGGGATCGGGTGATCATCAGCACCAGCATGGCCGAGCGCTACGACCTGGAGGTAGGGGAAGACATCACCCTGGAAACCCCGCGCGGGTTGGCGGATTTTGAGGTCATCGGCGTGGTACTGGATTTCAGCGGTAACGGGCTGATGGTGTACGGGAACTGGACAGATCTTTACCGCTATTTCGGGGTCAATACTGTGGACCGCTTTCTGCTTTCCGTCCATCCGGGGTATAATCCACAGGCAGTCGGCCGGGCGATTGAAGACATGCTGGGCACCCGGTTGAACCTGACCGTGGATGTCGTCGACAAGCTGCTGGAAGATGTCCTGGAAATCACAGACCGGTCATTCGTGATGTTCGACACCCTGGCTTTGCTGGTCGTCAGCGTCTCTGCCATGGGCGTGGTCAACACCATGGCCATCAGCGTCATGGAGCGGAGGCAGGAGCTGTCCATGCTGCGCAGCATCGGCATGACCCGCGCCCAGCTCCGGAAGATGATATTGGCAGAAGCGGGAGCGCTGGGTTTGATGGGCGGGGTTCTTGGTTTAGGCCTGGGAGTTGTCCTGGCCCAGATGTTTATTGTCGTCGTGCAGCATTTGATGGATTACGAGCTGACCAATCAGCTTTCTACCCGGGCCATCATCAGCAGCGCTGTCATCGCCCTGGTCATCTCTCAGGCAGCGGCGTTGATCCCTGCCATCCGGGCTTCACGGCAGCCGATCATTAAGGGACTGGCAGATCAATAAGGAGCGCAGTCATCATGAACGCAAAGCGAATCCTGATTGGATTGATGATCATTCTCATCCTATCCTATTTTGGGTTCAGGGGATATCAAGAATATCTGGCCCCTGTTGAACCCACGCCAACCCCAGCTGCCATCGGTACGCAGGTGATCACGGTGAACGCGGAAGGCCGAGTGGTCCCCCTCACCCATCTCGGCCAGGCCTTTGAACTTTCCGGCCGCATTTCTGAGATTCACGTCAGCGAGGGGGATCTGGTGGAGGAAGGTGACACCCTGCTCAGCCTGGAAAAAGACAGCCTGCAGGCCCAGGCTGCGCAAGCGAAAGCAGCCCTGAAAGCTGCCCGGGCCCAATTAGAGATGCTGCCTGACGCGGCCAGCGAGGAACGGGAAGAACAGGCGGAGGCCCAGGTGGAACAGGCGCAAGCATCCCTGGAGGCCGCTCAGATCCAGTTAAAGAAAACCGATCTGATAAGCTCTCTCACCGGCGTCGTCACCGCCATTGATATCGAAAAGGGCCAGGTCGTGGAAGCTGGCATGCCTGTGATCATCGTGGCCGACACCAGCCGCTGGCAGGTAGAAACGCTGGATCTTCTCGAGGAGGATGTCGTCAATATCCAGGTCGGACAACCCGCCACTGTGAAATTTGCCGCTCATCCCGACAGCGCCCTGGAAGGAAGAGTGAGCAAGATCGCCCGCAGCGCATCCAGCTACCAGGGAAACGTCACCTACACGGTGACCGTAGACCTGCCCGATCCCGGAGATCTATCCCTGCAGTGGGGGATGACATCCTTTGTGGAAATTGACCCTGAATCATCGACCATCCCTCCCCTCTTTTCCCCCACACCCACACCGGAACCGACAGCAGCGCCCACACAGACGCCCACACCCACTCCCGAACCTGAGGAAGACGAAGAAAGTGATAAAGGGGATATCCCGGCATCTTACACTGTGCGCCGGGGTGAATTTGTGTACTGCCTGGGGCGGCGTTTTGATATTAAACCAGCGGACATCCTGAGCTACAACGGCCTCCCCCCCGGATCGCAACTGTTCCCCGGGCAAATCATTAACCTCCCCTCCCGGGCTCGTCCCTTCCCGGTCACCCGGGCCTTGGCGCCCCACCCCACCACATATATCGTGCAGCCCTTTGATACCCTTCCCATCATCGCCTGTAAATTCGGGGATGTGACCCCGGGAGAAATTGCCCGGGAAAACGACCTTTCGCCTGACGCGCTCCTCACCCCGGGCCAGATTCTGGATATCCCTTAAATTCTGCTGGTGTAAATAAAAAAGCCCCTGCTCATTCGAAGGGGCTTTTTTATTATTCCGTCCTCTCCCGCCTGAAGGTTGACCTCCGCCGGGAAGATCTTCATGTCTCCAAAAACGGGAAAACCTGTTCAATCAGCACCAAACCCTGGAAAAACCCCGGGGACTTCAAGGCAGTCATCAGGGCCGCTTTGCCGACAATGGGGTGCTCCTTACCGGTCATTCTCTTCGCTCTCTTTTTCCCCCAAAACTTTGCGTAATGTTTGAAAACGGCCGGGTTTGGAGGACTTTCTCCCGCCCAACCTGTTAAGCAGAAAACTTAAAAAGATGAAACCAACCCCGCCCACACAAAAATAAAAGTGGTCCAAACCGAGTGAGGGAGAGGCGATAAAAACCACCAACAATAACAAACCGGACAACAAAAAGAAACTTGCCAAATGCTTCAACATAAGCTATTTATGTGACCCCCGGGTTGAGAAGAAGATAGGCTGGGGATCATTCCACAAAATCCTCCAGTTTATAGGACACATTCGGGCTGCGGAGTTTGCGCAAGGCAGTGGCCTCAATCTGGCGGATTCGCTCCCGGGTGACATCAAAGTACGCTCCCACCTCTTCCAGAGTATGCGTCTTGCCGTCCATCAGTCCAAATCTCAATTCTAAAACCTGGCGCTCTCTGACCGTGAGGTCATCCAGGGCGCTTTGAAGTTGTTCGCGCATCATCTCCCGCGCGGTGGCTTCAATGGGCGACGGTGCCTCCTGGTCCTCAATGAAATCCTCCAGCTGGTTGTCATCTTCGCCGCCAATGGGCCGATCCAAGGACATGGGATCTTCTGCGGCCCGCATATAGCGGTGGACTTTGTTGGTCGCTTCCCGCCAGCTCCGGAGCACATCAGGGGGAAGAGGGGACCCCTCCTCCCTTTTCTTGCGGATGATCTTCTTGTCTGCCGGCTCCAGGAAATCTGTCTCTAAGGCGATCTCTTTGTATGTGGGATCGTGTTCTAATTCCTGGGTCAAACGCCGGCGTATGCGCAGCAAATGGGTCACCGTTTCAAATACGTGAACGGGAATACGGATGGTCCGGGCCTGGTCCGCGATCGACCGGCTGACCGACTGTCGGATCCACCAGGTGGCATAGGTGCTGAACTTGAAACCCCGGGTGGGGTCGAATTTGGATACCGCCCTCAACAACCCCACATTCCCTTCCTGAATGAGGTCCAGGAAAGAGTTCCCGCGCCCGATGTAGTGTTTGGCAACGCTGACCACCAGCTTGAGATTGCGGCGGATGAGGGCCTGATACGCTTCATAATACCGGCTCCACATATCCTCGATTTCGATTCTCAATTCATCTTCAGGTGGGAGAACCCGGGTGAACTCTCTCAGGGAGGGCAATCTACTCCGGCCTTGGAACGCATCCTTGAGCCATTCACTTGTCTCTTCGGGGAAGGAATAGAAGGCCACAAAGATGTAGAACACTTTTCGAGCCACGCTGCCCCATTCCTTGTTCTCTCCCCATAACCCATTGTCCAAATAATTGCGGGTATAGGAAGGGCAGTTCAACTCCCATGTCTGACGCAGTGTTTGCGCTTCCTCGATAACAGCGTTCCAATCAGGGCAATCCATCTCGAAGCGGTTGACGTCCTCTTTTACCCTCCTCAGGTTGACAACCATCTCATCGTACATCGCGCGATAGATATCCCTCGTCCGAGGGTTGTCAGAATCTATCAACGGGTGTTCTCGTTTCAAGCGATCCATTCGCCGCGTGGAAAGCAGACGCGCTCCCAGCCAAAACTCTTGATGTACATTGAGAAGATCGATGACCCCAATATCATTGAGATACATTTGCACAGGATCATCTCGCAGCGCAGCTTTTATTTTCGCCCCTTCCATGTCCTTTTGCATTCGTCCTTTCGGCATCCGGGTTGCCTCATTACTAAGCAAGGGAACAAGAGTAGTACGCAGACCTACAATGAATCCCGATCAAAACGTTGGTTATCTCATGGGTATTCCCGTAAAGCAGCTGTCCGACTGGTGTAACGGTTCATGGCCTGATCGATTTTCTTTCTTTCCTTTAGATTCTGGATCATCGCTTCCCGAAACTGGGAGGCTTTCATGTCCCCATTTTCCTGGGTCGTCTCCATCAGATAGCGCAGGTGGGAGTTCCTGTTCAACACACGCCATTTTCGCAGACTGAGAAAAGCCCGCATCAAATCCTCCAGGACCTTATCGGCCCGGGGATTGAGGTCCATGCTGTTCTCAAGCAGCTCATGGGCGACCTCCAACAAATCCCCTGAGAGATGGTCCATCACAAAAGAACTCGGCTCTGTCTGATTTTGCCGTAAAGCTTCCTTCATGGTCTTGATCATGATCTGATAATTCGTGTTTTGAAAATCCTTTTCGCTGCAGCGCTCTAATCCCGCTTTTCCCAACTGGCGGTCCACCCGGTACAGCAGTTCCGGATCGTGCAGCAGGATCCCCACACAATGCGCTTCATATAAATCCCCTTTGCGGTGAAGCGGGGCTTCATCCCTTTCCGTTCTGGGGCGCTGAGGAGGAGTCCCGGGGTAACGAGCTCGGCGGGATCGAGATGAAGAGGAGCTCTGAGGGAAATAGCCCAGCAAGGTGCGTTCATCCACTTCTAATATCCTTGCCAGACGCTGTTGATAGGTATCTCGCTCGATCGCGCTGGGCACATCTTCGATCAAGGGCAGCACCTGGGATGCCACTTCATTCTTGACTTTAGGATCCTCCAGGTTTCGCCCCTCAGCCAACGTTTCCATCACATGGGTGACGATGGGATTCGCCTGGCTGATAATCTGCTGCCACCCTTCCGGATCCCGATTGACGACATCATCCGGATCCATGCCCGACGGCAGGGTTGCCACACGCAAGTCCGCCCGTAAGCGGGCCTCGCGGTGCAATAAGCCCCGGGCGTCAAATACCAAATCCTGCGTGCGATCCAGGGATTCCCGGGCCACTTCCAACCCCCGCAGGGTGGCTTTGACCCCCGCCGCGTCCGAATCCATGGCCAAAATGATGCGCTTGGTGTAGCGCTTCACTTTCCGCAGATGATCGTCTGTCAAGGCGGTGCCCATGGTAGCCACCACATTGTGATACCCGTGTTGATGGGGAAGGATGACCCCCATGTACCCTTCCACGATCACAACTTCGTCCTCCGAGCGAATCGCCTTCCGGGCCTGGTCCAACCCGTAAAGCAGCCTGCGTTTGTCAAAGAGCGGGGTCTGCGGTGAATTAAGGTATTTTGGGACATCCTCCGGGTCCAGGATCCGGGCCCCAAAACCCGCTATCCGGCCCCGGCGATCACGGATGGGAAACATCACCCGGCTGCGAAAGCGATCATACACGCCCCCGGTGTCGCGTTCCGAGACAAGTCCGGCCTGCAGGAGCTCCTCTTCCGTGTAGCCTTTGGATTGGAAGTACTCTCCGGCCGCTTCCCAGGAATCGGGCGCATAGCCGAGGCCAAATGTCTCAATCGTCTCGTCCGTGATATCACGCCCGTGCAAGTACGCTCGGGCTTCTTTTCCTGCCTCTGTTTTCAGCAGGTTGTGACGGTAAAAATTTACCGCATCCTCCAGCAAAATCCGCAGCCTTTCGTACTCTTCTTTTTTCTCTTTTTCCTGGGGGGTAAGGGGTTTGAGGGTCACACCAGCGCGATCCGCCAGATACTGCAGGGCTTCCTGAAAATCCCAGCCCTCTTTTTTCATGACGAAGTTAAATACATCTCCTCCGTCGTCACATTCGCCAAAGCAGTGCCAGGTTTGGGTATCAGGGAAAACAGCGAAAGCAGGTGTATTTACATTGTGATGGAAGGGGCAATAGCCGGAGTAATTCTTTCCCGAATGGCGCAGTTCTACGCTCTCAGAAACCAGGTCAACGATATCAATCCGATCTTTGATTTCATCTGTAACGCTCATAACAAACCACCAATCAAGACTCTAAAAAGAAAACCACTCAACGGCAAGACAAATTCGATTATACCAGCGAAGGTATTTTTTTACGGCAGATCAAGATGGACAGTGATACCTTAAAGCCTTAAAAGGGCAGGTGGATATTCAGCAGGGTTTGGGGCACTATACCGTGGACCTTCTCCCGGCTGGTTGTTAGCTGACCATGCTGGATGTGTTTAGAAACCCTCCAGGCGGGACATATCCACCACGCCGTCCGCAAGATCAGCGATGCGCTGCAGAAGGCCCAGCCGGTTTCGGCGCAGATCCTCATCTTCCGCCATCACCAATACATGATCGAAGAAGCGCGTGATGTTGGGGATGAGGGGTAGGAAACTCTGCAAGAAATCATCCACATCGCCGGTCCCCCGATCCACGTCCTCCGTCTCCCGGAGAGCCTGATACAGTGCCTGCTCTTCCTCTTCGACGAAATCATCGGGGTCCACAGGGTATTTACCTTCAAGATCCCGGGTGATTCGCACACACCGGGCATAGCTGTCCAGGATGTGTTCCCAATCTTCCTTTTTAACCCACACGCTCAAGGATTCCACGGCCCTGTAGGTGCCGGCAGGATTTTCTCCCTGGGCAGCGACCACGGCGTCCACCACATCATACGCATACCCCTGATCCCGGAGCATGTTATGCAGCCGGTCTCGGATAAAGTTCAGGCAGTCAGATTTCGACTCATCAGAGGCGGTCAGGGGGAGTTCTTGGGCTGCCTCTTCAATCCCCTCCTGGAGATCAAAATCCAAATCCCAGGCTATCAAATTGCCCACCAGGCCAAGCGCTGCCCGGCGCTGCCCGAAAGGATCCTTGCTGCCTGTGGGGATCACGCCAACTGCGAATAAGCCCACCAGCGTATCCAGACGGTCAGCGATGCTGAGGGCCAATCCGGGTTTCGTGGAAGGTGGGGCATCCCCGGCAGAACGGGGGCGATAATGTTCGCGAATCGCAGTCGCCACCTCCTTTGATTCCCCGGAATGGAGCGCATAATAATATCCCATCACGCCCTGAAGCGATGTCATTTCAACCACCATTTGGGTGGCCAAATCCGCCTTGCATAATGCTGCCGCCCGCCGGGTGACGTCCATTTCTGTTTCTGTGAGTTCCAGCTCTTCCCCCAGGCGGCCGACCAACTGCCGGATGCGGTCGGTCTTCTCCCGCATGGATCCCAGGTCTTCCTGAAAGGTGAGCAGGTCCAGATCCTCAACAAAGGCCTCCAGGTCTTTTTCTTTGTCCGCCTGGACGAAATACGCGGCATCAGAGAATCGGGCCAGGATCACATCCTCATTGCCCTGGGTTACGGCGCGATATTTCTCCGTGGCTGCTTCTTGACCCGGTTTATTGGCTACCGTGATGAAATTCGGCAGCAGTTCTCCCTCTTTTTCCACCGGAAAATACCGCTGGTGCTTTTTCATCACCGAAATTAAGACTTCCCGGGGCAGATCCAGGTATTGGGGATCGAATTCCCCCATCAAGGCCAGAGGGGTCTCCACCAGATGGGTCACTTCAGTGAGCAGTTCCGGATCGGTAGGGATCTCCCCCTCCACTTCCGCGGCCAGCGTTTGCATTTGATTCACTATATCCTGCTTTCGTTCTTCCTGGTCCAGGAGAATGCCCTGATCCTCCAAAGCCCGGAAATACGCAGCCGGGGATTGAACCAAAATCCTTTTTGGATCCATAAACCGCAGGCCCCAGGTATACGGTTGGGAAACCAGGCCGGCATAAGAAAAGGGCAAGAGAAGGTGATCATGATAGGCGAGCAGCCAGCGCACGGGACGGGAGAATGATACTTGACTCTCATTCCAGCGCATGGTGAGCTCAAAACCGATTTCCGCGATCAGGTCCGGCAGTACCTCAGCAAGCACCATCCCGGCTGGCCGCCCCTGCTCTCGTTCCACAGCGACCACATATTCTCCCCCGTCCATTTCCCGAACTTCCAGCTCCTCCACCGATACCCCCTTGGACCGGGCGAACCCCTGTGCAGCCTGGGTGGGATTTCCCTCGGGGTCATAAGCCCTGTCCGCGGGAGGACCTTTGACCAGCTGTTCCAGATCCGTCTGCCGGGGAGCAAGTTCTTCCACGGTGACGACAAGCCGCCGTGGGGTGGCCATAACCTTCATATCCCCATGAGGCAAACGGTGTTCTTCCAAATATCCAGGGACCAGCTCTCTCAGCTGGTCCAGGGCATCCTCCACATCGCCCGGAGGAAGCTCTTCCGTCCCGATCTCTAATAAGAAAGGAGCCGCCTCCTGGGGAAGATTTTCTGTGGGGAAATCGCTTCCCCCTTTTGCTTCCAGCCCCTTTCCCACTTTCTCCTCCAGCCAGGGGTACTCCAAGGCCTGGCGCTTTTCAAGATAAGCGTCTGCCACCTGACGGGAAAGGTCGCGCATGCGGTTGAAAAACCCCTGCCTTTCCGTCACCCCCACCGCGCCCCGCGTGTCCAGGACGTTAAAAGTATGGGAGCATTTTAAAACGTAATCATGGGCTGGCAGGACCTGATGTTCTCGCAGGCAGCGTTGTGCCTCCGCTTCATATCGATCATAGAGCTCCCGCAGCCGATCCACATCTGCCAGCTCAAAAGCATATTTGCTGAATTCCCGCTCACTCTGCAGCTGTATGCCGCCGTACGAATGTTCATCGTTCCAGCGGATGTCCCGGAAATCACGGACCCGCTGCAGGGCCATGGCAATGCGTTCCAACCCGTAGGTCAATTCCACGGAAACGGGATTGAGCTCCTGTCCTCCCGATTGTTGAAAATATGTGAACTGCGTGATCTCCAGCCCATTCAACCAGACCTCCCAACCCAAGCCCCAGGCGCCCAGCACCGGTGATTTCCAGTTATCC
Source organism: Anaerolineales bacterium (assembly GCA_046483045.1). Taxonomy (GTDB): domain Bacteria; phylum Chloroflexota; class Anaerolineae; order Anaerolineales; family UBA11858; genus B10-G9. The sequence continues at coordinate 26,578 of JAWODY010000036.1, forward strand.
TCCACAAAGCGAATGTCATGAATCTCCGGGTCAATGCCCAGCGCTTCCAGGGAATCCAGATACACCTCCTGGGGGTTGCCGGGGTCAGGTTTCAATATCACCTGGTATTGGATATGCTGGTAAAACCGATTCGGGTTTTCTCCGTAACGCCCATCATCGGGTCGGATGGAAGGCTCCACGTATCCCACCCGCCAGGGTTCAGGCCCCAAGACACGCAGGGAGGTAGCCGGGTTCATCGTCCCGGCGCCGACCTCGGTGTGATAAGGCTGCCAGATCAAACATCCCCGGTCAGCCCAAAATTTCTCAAGGGTCATGATGATGGATTGAAAATCAAGTGCGTTCTCCATAACCTTCTCCAAACCTTCCCGACGGCAAATCGAATATAAATCCATTTTTGATAAAAGCGGTTGACATCCCATGACTCAAGGCTGGAAACACCGCTTGCTGCCCGATGGTGCTTTTTCTCCCGCGTTTGAAAATTATATCATGGGCTCTCTGATTATCCTGGCATGAATGGAACACCAGACCGACCGGATTTTGAATGACAAGCCGGGCAGCAGACGCTTTTTGAAAACCAACAGTCTGGACACAAACCACTGAGGAAAAAAATGCTGCCAACCTTTTAAAAGGAACAGATTTGAAGTATAATCGCATCTACTTGAAACGCCTTTGGTTAACTATCATCCAAGATAAGAGAGTGATTTATGACAAACACATTTACCCAACAATCATGGAGCCTTGAAGATCTTTACCCCGGCCACGACACCGCTGAATACCAGCAGGCCAGAGAGGACCTGCACTCCAGCGTGGAGGCTTTCCAATCCTTCCGGGGCGAGCTAGACGATGATATCTCACGGGATACCTTCTTTGAGATCGTCCAGGCCTTGGAAGAATTGACGGAGCAAGCCCAACGGATCTCCTCCTTTGCTTTTCTGTGGTTTACAGAAGACACCCAGGATCAAGCAGCCCAGGCCCTGAGGGCTCAGATTGAGCAGCTCATGGCAGATATGCACAACAAGACCATGTTCTTTGAGCTGTGGTGGAAAAAGCTTGATCAGGAACACGCAGACCGGTTGATGGAAGACAGCGGTGATTACCGGTACTGGCTGGAAGAGATGCGCCATTTCACGCCCTACACACTCTCCGAACCCGAGGAGAAGGTGATCAATATCAAGGACGTCACCGGCTACAATGCCCTGGTCACGCTCTACGACTCGATCACCAACCGTTACACCTTCACCCTGGAGGTTGACGGAGAGGAAAAAGAACTCACCCGGGGAGAGTTGATGGTTTATGTCCGCCATCACGATCCCGATCTGCGCGCCGCTGCATATCAGGAGCTGTACCGCGTTTATGAGCAGGACAGCTCCATCTTAGGGCAAATTTACCAGACCATCGCCCGCGATTGGCGCAATGAAAACGTGGATCTGCGGGACTACGACAGTCCCATTTCGGTGCGTAATTTGAGAAACGATATCCCTGATCAAGCTGTGGACACCCTGCTGGACGTCTGCGAAGCGAACGCGCCGCTCTTCCAACGCTTCTTTAAACTAAAAGCAAAATGGCTGGAGATGGACCGCATTCGCCGCTATGATGTCTATGCCCCCGTCGCCAAATCGGATAAGACCTACGAATTTAACGAAGCTGTGGAAATGGTTTTAGATGCCTTCGACAACTTCGAGCCCAGAATCGCGGATCTCGCCCAGCGGGTGGTAGAGGAAGACCACATCGACAGTGAGATTCGAAAAGGGAAACAAAGCGGCGCCTTCTGCGCTTCCGTGACCCCGGACCTCTCCCCCTGGGTGAAACTCAATTACCAGGGACGCGCGGACGATGTGGCTACCATGGCCCACGAGTTGGGGCATGCCATTCACGCTATGCTGGCCTCCGACCACAACGTTTTCACCTTCCACTCCAAACTGCCCCTGGCGGAGAACGCTTCCACGTTCGGTGAGATGCTGTTGATCGACCGCCTTCTGGAGCAAGAGAACGACCCGGCTGTCCGGCGCGATATCCTCTTCCGCCAGATGGATGACGCCTATGCCACCATCATCCGCCAGGCTTTCTTCGCCCTCTTTGAACGCGAAGCGCACGAGATGATCAAAGAAGGGGCCATGGTGGACGAAATCGCGGAAGCCTATATGGAAAACCTAAAAACCCAGTTTGGAGACTCCCTGACCCTGAGTGAGGATTTCAAGTGGGAATGGGTCCTCATCCCGCACTTCTACCACTACCCCTTCTACGTTTACGCCTACGCTTTCGGTCAGCTCCTGGTGCTATCCCTGTACAAGCGCTACCGGGAAGAGGGTGAAAGTTTCAAGCCCGGGTATTTGAAGATCCTGGAAGCCGGCGGCTCACGGGCCCCAGTGGAGATCCTTTCCGAAGCTGACATCGACATCACAGATGCCGATTTCTGGCAGGGAGGATTCGACGTCATCGAAAGCATGGTCGAAGAATTAGAAGCGCTGCCCATCGAGTAAGTATCGCGCCTTACCCTTCAGCCGTTCTTCTGCCAGTTTTCATTGAAGTACGCCCACCACCGAATGAAAAAAAAGACCGTTCCAACCCGGGAACGGTCTTTTTATATACCCATCCTCCATTCCTGCCTTAACCCTTCTCTTTGACGAACACATACCGCAGGGCAATCAGAGCCAGTAAATTTACCCCCGCGGTCAGAGCTGCTGTTAAAGGGAAGCCTACATTGTAAATGGGTGCTGCTATCAGTGACCCCATCCCCCTTCCCAAAGAGGCGCTGGCGATGTTCAACGCCATTAAGGTCGCCCGGGCCTCGGGGACAACCCCTGTCATGAGTGGAATAACACTCACAATTGTGAATTCAAAACTTAAGTAAAAAAAGAAGAGCCCGATCACCGCGCCTGTCCGGGACCTTCCCAAAAAGGGAAGTGCAGCTGCTGAGAGGCTGCTTCCCAGCAGGCCCACCAAAACAGCTTTCTTCTTGCCCAGCCGGTCTGATATCAGACTCACACCCCCTTCTCCGATCAGCTCTGAGATCCCAATCACCGCGGAGGCTCCCCCTAAAGCGGTAATTTGAAAAGCAAATGATTCATTTAACCAGACTCCAAAAACCACATTGACCAGTTGATTTCCCAGACAAATCAGGGCCATCAGGCTCAATCCAGCCAGTGCAGCCTGAGAAGAAAGCACGGTTCCGAAGTTGGCCATCAACGAGGGTCGGCCCTGCCGGGGTTCAGGATCAGGGGGGAGGGAAACAATCACTAACAGGATGCCTATTAACCCCAGCATGGACAGCATCCAAAACGCGGATATCAAACCAAAGCGGTCCAATAAAAAACCGACCACCGGCACCCCGATGAAAAAAGCCCCTGACCAGCTCATCTCCGTCAGGGCTAAAACCAGCCCCGGCGCTGATAAGGGATCTGGTCGCCAAAATAGGCCTGGATGGAAGGGTCAAAGACAGATTTGCCCAGCAGGGAGAGAAGGATGAATATAAAAAAGGTGATGACCGATTCATGAATAACGACAGCCAGAGAACCAATACTGAAAAGGAATAAGCCGACCAGCATCCCTGTTTTTCGACCCCGGCTGTCAGCCAGGGAAGCCAAAAAAGGGCTGAAGAGGCCAACGAACGATCGCCCGGCCAGCATCCTTGCCACCTGTTCCAACCCGATCCCAAACCCTCGCATGAAAAACGGTTGAAATGGGAAGACCATCCGGAACCCCGTATTCAACACGGTCCGAATGATGGTGATCAGAGGGACCTGCAGCCAGTATTTTCTCTTCACTTTCATATCACGTTACACCACTCTGCCGGGCAGCAATGTGTCTGCCCGGCACCTATCCTAGCACATGTTAGAAATGCTGCCGCTAAGCGGCGCTTCCGTTGCGGAATATGCTCAGAAGGCAGCCTGTCGCTGGATGAACCCGTTTATGCTTATTCTTCAGGCAGTTCTAAATCCTTCGAAACCAGGGTCCATTCCTTGCTGTACTGGAACTGTCCAGAAAGGTCAGGATCGACCGTCTCCGTGGCACTCATCCCGCCAACCTGAATCTGGAATTCCCGGGTGGTGATGGACGGCGGGTAAAAAGGGATGTAGGGTTGGGAGATATTGGGACAGTTCATAGATCCCCCGTACTCTTCATCAGGATCGAGTGTTTCGCTTAAAGTCAGCGTGATCACCCCATCTTCACAAATCCCGTCCTCCAGGACGATGACCGCAAAGCCGTTAGCTTTGATATCACATTTCCCCTCATCGGTTTCCAGGTTGCCATGATTTGTAAAAGGGACCACGCAGTCCTCCATGGTCACTTTATCGCGGACCACCGTAAGCGAACAACCAGCCAGAAGACCTGTTGAACCTTCCACGCTCATCATTTCCGTATCCCGGTTAGGGCTGAAGTTCCAGGTGTGATGCACAAACATGCTGATTTCCATCGGTTCCGCGGGGCATGACAGCGAGACAGGCGGCACATCATCCCCTGCGCCAGTTTGATCTTCTCCATCCGAGAGATCCAGCGGCTCAAATGCTCCCTCGTCCTGATTTTCTCCATCTCCGGGACCAGGTTCCTCTGCCCCATCAAACCCCGAAAAGCCCGCAAGCCTGCCGCAGGCGCTGAGGGCCAGGCTGAGGATCAAACATGAAAATAAAATAGTATACACAGGACTTCTGACACGGGACGAACTTTGAAAAGCCATGGGTACCTCCCCGAGAGCAACATCATACAAGAGTCTATTTTATAAAGAGAGAGGAACCTCTCTCCCTGGCCATTCGCCTGTAAAGCATTGCAGGCGATATATGCCAAACCCAACCTATTACTAGTATACAAGCTTATCGAAATTTATTCTATGCACCTGCTCCAACTGCCGGACATCTGATTCCGGGATCATGTCTGAAGCTCAACAACGTCCTCATCTGCCAGGATATGATCCCGGCTGACCATCTGACCATCGAAATCCGCGCTTTTCCCCCAAATCCGGGCTGATTTCAGGTTCTTCTCAAAGTCTTTATGCACTTTGGCAGCAAATTCAGCCACGGTGGCGCCTTTGCTGATCACAAAAGGGGCGTTTAGATCCGGCTCTTTTCCGGGCGGCTGGGAATACACCCTGATCACACCCAAACGGTCGAAGACAGCTTGTTTGAAGGTTTCCAGGTTATATCCCGTTTTCGTTGACACAGGCATTGTGGGACAGGACTGAACTTTCAACTCCCGGAATATCTGATAGTGCTCCTCATATTCCTTTCCATCATACTTATTGACCAGGATAAGGCAGGGGATGTAGAGGATATACCCTTCTTCATCGAGGTCCCCTTTCAAATGCAGCGGCGCGATCCTGTTTTCCTGTAAGGTGTCCAGGACATAATTTAACTGACCTACCGGATCCGCCTGCAGGTCGACCATAATCAGGATCAAATCCACCCGCCGAATGAGGTTCAATAACTCTGGATCGATGTATTCATCGCTCAATGGGGGCGTATCGATCAACTGGACCTGGATGTTTTCAATGGACATCATGCCCGGCGTGGGTCCCCAGGTTGTGAAAGGAGCCGGGGACACTTCCGGGGTAGCATTGCTGACCGCGTTGATCAAAGTCGATTTTCCAACGTTCGGCGGTCCGATGACCGCGATCTGACCGGCGCCTTCTTTATCGATGTGATAAGCGGAAACATAGCGCTTGACCCCCTTTTTTGACCGCGCAGCGTCCTTGAGCTTGGAAAGCTTTTTCCGCAAATCAGCCCGGAGGTGATCTGTGCCTTTATGTTTCGGAATCAAGCTCAACATCTCTTCGAGATGGCTGACCTTATCCGTCGGATTCGAGGCAGACCGGAACCTTTCTTCAGCTTTGTAATAGGAAGGGGGCAGATTCGTAGGCATAATGTCTACAATGTACACTGACTTATTACCATTTTACCCCAAACTCAAACAAATCTGCTTCAAACCTATCTTTTTTCTTAAGTAGGGGGGGCAGATACGGACTACAATCATAGTACGCAGACAGAAAAGGTTTTTGTCTATGAAATTGATGCTGGGCACCAGCAACCAGGGAAAAATCAGAGAGTTTCAATCCCTATTAGAGGGGCTTGACATAGAACTATATAAACCCGTCGAGGAATTGTTGGATTTAAACATCACCGAAGATGGGGAAACATATCGAGAAAACGCAGTCATCAAAGCAAAATCCTATGCACAGGCCGCGGGCATGTGGGCTTTGGCAGATGATACAGGGCTGGAGGTAGACGCTCTTGATGGGGCCCCTGGACTGCGCTCTGCACGTTATGTTCCCACGTCAAATGCCACCGACGCGGATCGCCGCAGTTATCTTTTGGAAAACCTGAGGGACAAGCCCACACCCTGGACGGCTCGCTTCCGCTGCGTGGTCGCGCTTGCCCATCCGGATGGCCTTGATTTCACTGCACAAGGAACCTGCTCCGGTCAGATTATCCCTGAAGAGCGAGGGAATCACGGCTTTGGTTACGACCCCATTTTTCTTGTCCTTGCCAAAGGTCGGACGATGGCTGAGCTTGACCTTGAGGAAAAGAATAAAATCAGCCATCGAGCACAAGCGGTCAGAAACCTAATAGCTCACCTCAAGGATTTAATGGCAGCAGAAGGCGCATAAACGTGATGAAAACCGTGAGATCAGAAAGATTCATCCTCCCTGGTAATGGATGAAAAGTTCAAAGTTTTAAGATATGATATAGAGACTAAACCCTTATCCACGGCAAACGACGATGAACATCAATTCTCTCGACTTCATTATCATGATCAGTTTGACCGGTGTGACTGCCTTGATCATCGGAGTCGGTGTAGGGTACCTTATCTTCTCAACGGATCAAAAACAGGAAAAAAATAAATCAAATTCTCATCCCGCACCTGCCAATAAAAAAGGTGAATCTTCCAGCCAACGGATGAGAAAGATGTATCAGCTGATCACGGATTTAACGACCACGCTGAATTATGAGCGCGTCTTGGAGAAGAGCCTGGATGCGATCTTGATCGCTCTGCGTCTGTCTGACCATTCTACGGATCGTTTGATAAGCTCTGTCTTACTGTTCTCAGAAAACGATATCATGGAGCCTCCTGAATTATATGTCGCCTACGGGCGTGGGTTGCCACGGACCGATTCACAGAGAAAGACACCGGGGATGGAAGGGCTCTTAGAAGCCGCCATCGAAAGCGGTGAATCCCAACTCACAAAGGAAGCTCCAAAGGACCCGGAGTTGAAGAACTTCCTCGCATTTCGAGCCTGCCAATCGGCTTTCACCATCCCGCTCCGGGCCGGCCTGGACACATTCGGCGTCCTGCTCTTTGGACATCCTGAGGAAGATTATTTCAATACGGACTGCCAGGAAATCTTGGGCACGGTAGGGCATCAAGCGCAAATCGCCCTTCAAAATGCGCAATTATTCCAGGAATTGAAATCAGAAAAGGACCAAATCATCAAGGTCCAGGAGGAAGCACGCCGGAGGTTGGCAAGGGCTTTACATGATGGTCCCACTCAGACCGTAGCGGCCATCCCTATGCAGATCAGCCGGGCCCGTCACCTCCTCAACCGGGATGTGGACGCCGCCGCGGAGGCGCTTTATCAAACGGAAGACCTGGCCCGTCGAACCTCCAAACAAATCCGGCACATGCTTTTCACCCTGAGGCCGTTGATCCTTGAGTCGGAAGGGCTGACCGCGGCTCTGGAATCCATGGCCGAAAAGACGCGAGAGACCTTCGGGCAAAATGTGAGCATTAAGACCGATCCCTCCTTGATGGACGAGTTAAACATGAACGCCAAAACGGTGATCTTCACAATTACAGAAGAGGCGGTCAACAACGCCCGAAAGCACGCCAATGCAGACCATATCCAGATCCGGCTCCAGCGCCTTCAGGAAGACCTGGCCTTGCTGGAGATCGAAGATGATGGCAAAGGGTTTGACGTAGAAAAAGTCACCGACAGTTATGAGGACCGGGACAGCCTGGGGATGATCAACATGCGAGAACGGGCTGAGCTGGTCGAAGGGGTTTTTCATATTAAATCCCAGCCAGGTCAGGGGACGACGATCCAGGTAGTCCTCCCTCTCACCGATGACGCTGCGGACCGGCTGCGGTTGATTTAATCCCCTGCTCATTGCATTTCCCATCCCACACATGCCTTTCCAAAACGGCTTATATTATTACGCATATCATCCCCAGGACAAAGACAGAGTTCCCCTGGTTTTGATCCACGGCGCTGGAGGCGATCACCTGCACTGGCCTGTGCAAATCCGCCGCCTTTCCAGATTCAGGATCTATGCCCTGGACCTGCCGGGACACGGAAAATCTGGGGGGCACGGCTTGCAGCGAATCGAAAACTATACACAGGCTGTGATCAGTTGGTTGAATGAAATGCACATCCCCAATGCGATCTTGGTAGGGCATTCCATGGGAAGCGCCATCGCCCTCTGGATGGGGATTCACCACCCACAGCGGGTGTTAGGGCTGGGGCTGCTCGGATCCGGTCCCAGATTTCCCGTCAACCCAACCCTGTTAGAAGAAACTGGGTATCCATCGACCTTTCCCAATGCGGTTGAGAAGATCATCCGCTGGTCATTCAGTAGTAGCACAGAACGGAAACTGATCGAAACAGCAAAAGAGAGGATGCTTGAAACGCGTCCCTCTGTTCTCCACGGGGACTTCCTGGCCTGTGAAAAATTCAACATCGCAGATCAAATATCACAGATCTGCGCCCCGGCCATGATCCTATGTGGTGAAGACGACAAGATGATCCCCTGCCGGTTATCCAAACAATTAGCGGAGGGAATGACTGAAGCGGATCTTGAGATTATCCCGGAAGCTGGGCACATGCTGATGATCGAAAAGCCGGAAGCCTCGGCTTCCCAGCTGCGACACTTTCTGGAAGATCTCTCAGAGCGCTGGTAGGCGAACCTCGAGGTATTGCACATTCAAAGGGGACTGGGTATAATGTCTCCCACATGGGCGGTTAGCTCAGCTGGTAAGAGCGCTGCGTTGACATCGCAGAGGTCGTTGGTTCGAGTCCAATACCGCCCACAACACGAACCGCTCTTCACCGGAAGAGCGGTTTTCTTATTTTTGGGGGGAGGGGAAGATATGAAATGTTCCTATCCATTCCAGGAATCCAACCCACATCAGCTGGAGAACAGATTGCTGATTAAAATTGTACTAGCGGTCAAATTGCGCATTCCTTCTGTAGAAAAACCTTTGTAACAAGAGTTATTTCCCTCAATGGCTACACTGAAAGTAAATTATCTATGATCACTCTCTACTGGATGGAAGGTGAAGATGGCCATTTCTTAGTGACATGATGAAGATATATGGATACAAAAGATAAGTGGTTTGCTGCCAGTACAATCGCTGTGATCCTGGGTAGTTTGCTTGGATTCATGTTGATTCTCGGTATGGTGTGGGCGGATTTTGAAGGATCATTATTCCTCCCTAGTTTGATTGGGGAAAAGTACGTGGTTAAGAACCTGAACTGCCCTGCGCTCATGACCCGGAATGAAACCCGTCACATCAGCTTAACCTTGGGCAACTCAAGGGAGAATGAACAATCACGATTTATGGAAGGGATGATCTCCAAGGGCGATATCAGGCAAACTCGCGTAATAAAACAAGAGGTCACAATCGCGCCCGGGGCAAAGGAAGAAGTCACCTGGGAAATCTATCCGGAAGATGCCGCATATGACAAGGTCGTCCTTTTTCATGTCTACGTGAAACGAGCTTATTCTGCCCCCTCCTTGGAAGGGACCTGCGGTGTGTTGGTGTTGGACATCCCATTCTTAACTGGAATCCAGGTGATGGGCATTGTTTTAGGTTTAATCTTTTTCTTGATCCTGGGAGGAAATACCATCCTCTTGCTTCAGTACCAAAAAGACCTCATGGGACCCCGCCGCCGGTATGTGTGGCGAGCGATGTTTGCCATGTCCATTCTCACCGTATTGGGGATATGGACCAGCATCATGGGCTACTGGGAATTCGGCTTTTTCTTCTGGTTCTCTTCATTCTCCATTCTTGTGTACCTGGCAGCCAGAACTTTTGTCAACATGGTGTTTGGATCTCAGAACACCTGACATGGTTTTTTTCAAGCGAGGTGATGCGCCACCAGCGGGTTAAAAGGGGAATCCTTTAAGTCAGGGCCGGGAAACTCTATCCAAGGAACATCGATCCTGTACGCGGCCTAATTGTTGACCTTTCACATGGGAAGAGAAACACTGACCACCGGTCGTCCATAAGGCTGCTCTTTTATAATGAAATTCTCTCTGCATTCGCTCTGCCACCGGAGGGCTCCCCGCACCTCACACCATCCGGAGACGCCAGTTCAGCTTTCCTAGAAAGGTCCTGAAAATTCAAGAAATTTTACACATAAAAAAAACCGCCCCATAAGGGCGGTTTTTTTATCTTTATCTTATATCGGCTCAAGCATCTTACTTAGCTTCCCAGGCTTTGAGCATCCACAGATGAGCTTCAAGACCGTCTTTGACATCGTCCAGGAGGTTGGTCGTGGTCCGATCCTCAACGCCTTCCGCTTCCTCGATGACATCCTGGAGGGTGTCCGTCAAGGTTTCTATATCCTGGATCGCGCGGGTGACCATCACACCGGGCGCTGGCAAATCAGCGTCTTCTTGAAGGGTAGTCTCTTCCAGCATATGAGCCAGCGTGTGAAGCGGGACACCATCAAGTCCCACCACGCGTTCAGCCAGTTCGTCGATCACGACCCCCACTTCAGTGTAAATCTCCTCAAACTTCTCATGCAGTTTAAAGAACTGAGGTCCCTTCACATTCCAGTGATAATGGCGGAGCTTCTGGTAAAACACGGTGAAGTCCGCAATCAGGATGTTTAGCTGTTTGTTTAATTTTTTCGACATATTTCCTCCCGACAAAAGTCCGATAGATATATTTAAAAACCTCTCTTATCCTAACTCTAACAAAAGAATATAAGAGCATTATAAATAAATTTACCTGGAGGAATAGCTTTAAGATTCCCCACCCAAAAATGTCAAGCCGTAGCAGGCAGCGCCCATCAGGGCGACTTTAGAATTGAGGATGACGTGAACAGGGATCTCAAAGAGCAGGTCAGAGAAGCGCCCTTTATCCTGAAAAGAATCCTGGAATTGCCCCTCTTCTAACAAAGAAAGGATGCGAGGGGGGATCCCTCCCGCCAAATAGACCCCGCCGGTTGCCATCACTTTCAAGGCCAGATTACCGGCCTCAGCTCCCAGGATGGAAACGAACGTGTGCATCGTTTTCACACAAAGCTGACAGGGACGGTCATCCTCCATGGCTGCAGATGCGATCACCGGGGTCGGGTCTTCCACAGCGGCCAACTTTTCGGTTAACCAGGCAGGTTCCTCCGCATATCCGGTTTCCTTTAAGAATTCGTAGATATTGGGGATCCCGATCCCGGAGCAAACCCGTTCATAACTGACCCGGTCATATCTTTCCTGAAGATAACGGAGTAAATCCAATTCCAGCGCAGAGGTGGGACCAAAATCCGTATGTCCCCCCTCAGATGAATGAGCCCGGTGCCGTGATCCATCCCAGGTAAGAAAGCCCTCGCCAAGGCCTGTACCCGGGGCGATCACTGCCATATTTCCTTCTGGGACGGGTGTGCCAAGATTCAAAGGCTGCAGATCATCCCCATCCAGCAAGGGGACAGCATTGGAAACCGCTTCCAAATCATTGAGGAGATGAATGGAGGAAATATCCAGTTCATTTTCTAATTGCCTTTCGTCGATCACCCAGGGCAAATTCGTGACCTCCACCCGGCGGTTTACAACGGGTCCAGCGACCCCGAAGCTGGCCTGATCCACTTCCTGGTCAACTTGTTTTGAAAACTCCTTCACCATGTCTTCTAAGCTGCCATACTCACAGCTGGGATAAGTTTCTTCTACCAGGGGATCCCGGGGCCCCTTTTCATGCGAAAAGAGCGCCAATATCGTTTTCGTCCCTCCTATATCGCCAGCCAACAGCATATCAAAACCCCTTTTAGATCACTAAACAATACCCAAAAGTCAACACAGATTCTCGCCGGTTCAAATCTAACCACCATTGTATCAAGGAAATTAATATACTCCGTGTTGATTTGGACCCCAATAACCAACGCTTTGCCTATACATGTGTCCATTACAATCAATGGCCCCCTTCACCTAACAAGACAGGATATATATCGGAATCTGTGCCCATCGAGATCAACTCGATCTACATATACTCACGAGTTGCTGTGTTAGATTGAAACAAAGGAGATACAATGACTATATTAGAATTCTTACTCTTACTGCTGATTGCTGGCCTCGCAGGATCGATTGACCAAGCATTGATAGGATTCAACGCACTGGCTGCCTGGTCACGATTGTCACGGGATTTATCAGGGCGCTTATCGGGCACTGGTTAGCCCAACAGATGGGATTACCAGCCTGGTTTACCTTTAATATCGGAGGACAAACCTTTCTGTTCTTATGGTCCGTGATCGGCTCCGCGCTTTTCGTGGCTGTCATCAGTCTGATCAGCCGGAACCGATTTTAATCGAATCCGCAACACATGCACTGGCATTGTATGAGACGTCCGATCGAAATATTATTTTTGGAGGTAATCCATGAATAATAAATGGCGTATCTCGATCACAATCCTGCTGCTATCAACCTTATTTTTCACAGCTTGCAGTGGTCAGATTTTTATTTCCGCGGCCGGTGAAACTGGGGATGGAAATAGTGGATCAGATGGAGAAATAGATATCGGCATAGGTGATGGAAGCAGCAATGGAGAGGGATTATCCAGCAATTCAAGCCAAACAGAGAAAAACAGTTCCCAACGGTCATCAACCATAAGATACTTCCTCATTTTAGCAGTAATTATTTTGGCATTGATCGTTTTTAGTTTCATAGTTCGTTAACTGGAGGAATCATGGCTAATCAAACAGAGAATAGTGAACGGCAGACCGCACCAAAGCATACACACCAGATGGTTTTATCAAGCGGCACCATCCGTCTGATCCGGCTGGTCTGGGTATTGACCAGCGCAGTTGAGTTTTTCCTGCTCTTCCGTTTGTTATTGAAATTGTTCAAAGCCAATCCCGATAACCCCTTTGCAAACCTGATCTATACTGTCAGCGATGCTTTACTGATCCCTTTCCAGAATCTGGTCGCTAACCTGCACATCGGACGCTATGTGCTGGAAGGGAAGTCGCTAATCGCGCTTCTGGCGTATATGGCACTTTCATCATTATTGGTGGGTTTAATAAGGGCGATAGCCTCTCGCCGGTAGCCAGAACCGTTAAAAAACCACCCGTCTGGGTGGTTTTTTTAGTTAATTGCCCTCTGGATAAATTTCCGGCTCCGGATCCAACCGTCCCCCTCGGACAGTGCTCCCAATCACAAGGGCGGACCCAATAATGACCAGATTTTTAATGATGTACTGGCCCTCCAGCGTCAACCCAAAGGGAAATTGAGTCCACACCGCGCTGGGTAAAAGCACCAAAGGAGAAAAAGTGCCTCCCATTTGTAGAAAGAGAAGCAATATGGTCAGGCGTAAAAATCGTCTGGAGATCATCCCTAAACCAATTATAATTTCCCAGACCGCAAGTACGGGGAGGAAGATGTCCGGATCGATGAAATAGATCGAGTTCCGGACCAGCTCTTCCGCGGGACTGAGACCTGGAATAAGCTTTAAGGCTCCAAACCAGACAAAGACGATCCCCATCCCAAGCCGGGAAAAGGGGATCCCATATCTGGCCATCGTGACTGTGATTTTTCTATCAAGGTGTTCTAACCAGGGAACCTTATTAATTAAAAATATCATAGTTATGTCCTTCCTTCTGATCAGAAATATTTGCTTACAACAATTTGATTATCAAATGTGCTTTCCGGGTTGTCAATAGCAGGCTTAGACCTCTAACATGGAATTAACATCAAAGAAAAGGTTGAGAAGGACACAATCAAAGTAGATTTGGAGATTCTCTATGTCCTCTTGATATCTCCTGGTTTCATCAGAGCTTAATCTCCGATGATTATAATTGTTTCACTAGAACCACTCTATGCCCGCAAGTTTCCCAACCTGATGATATGTATGGATCCTCTGCCTTGAGCAGGAGGCCGCCATGAACAGAAAAAAAATCGCCACAGGTGCGCTTATCGGAGGGCTGATCACCACCCTGCTGATCGCAATCACCTTCCTGGCGGAACGTCTCGCCGGTTTTTCATTCCTCCCCTTCGATGTCTTCAGTTGGATGACCCGCGTCCTCCCCGGTCCCATCGTCACTTTTGGCATCGACCTGATGATCGACACGCTTCGCCTTCTGAACATCAACGTAGCGGATACTGCCAAGACAGCTGAACAGGCCATAGCCGTGCTCCAGTTCCTGGCCATTGGGGTGGTGGCTGGTGCTATCTATTTCGGTTTCCTCCACATCCAACAGCGGAAAGCCACGATAACCACAGGGCTGCTTCTGATTTTGATCTTTGGTCTACCTGCCGTCCTCATCAGCCAGATAATGGAAGACACCGCACTCAGCCCGGCCGTGAATGGGATCTGGCAGGCAGCACTCTTCCTATTATGGGGGGTAAGTATTTCCCTCATTTACAATCGTCTGCAGCGCTATCAAGAAGAAATAGAACCTCAAGAAACAGATCTGGAGCACCCCTTCGTTGAGAAACTTGACCGGCGTCAATTCTTAATTACACTCGGCGCAGGTGCGGCAACCATTACCGTGATCGGGGCGGGCCTGGGTACCCTGCTCAAAAGAGAAAAAGGCGATGGACAGCGAACTGCTGATGGAGATGGGGACACTTCAATCTTCCCGGACCCCCGACCCCTTCCCAACGCAGATGACCAGGTGAAACCCGCGGCGGGTACCCGGCTGGAATACACGCCCGTTGCAGATCATTACAAGGTTTTTATCGGACTCCAGCCGGAAAATATCGACGCCAGCGCCTGGACTCTTCCCATCACCGGTTTGATAGATAATCCCCTCGAGCTTACACTGGAAGACATCCAAACCAACTATGAACCCATGAGCCGCTATATCACGCTCTCCTGCATTTCCGGACGCATCCCAACTACCCTGATCTCCACCACGTATTGGACAGGCGTCAGCGTACAGGATATCCTGGAGGATGCAGGGGTGCAGGAAGAGGCAGCGTACCTTCATATCCGGTCGGAAGACGGGTTTTATGAAACCGTCCCTCTGGATTTGATCTATGCCGATCCACGGATCATGTTCTGCTATGGATGGGATGGTAAACCGCTCCCCAAGGATCACGGCTTCCCTCTCCGGATCTGGATACCGGACCGGTTCGGCATGAAACAGCCTAAATGGATCACCAGCGTTGAGGTCATCGGAGAGTACAAAGAAGGATACTGGGTAGAGAGGGATTGGGATCGAATCGCCAAGATCAAAACGAGATCTGTGATCGACAGTGTAGCTGTTGAAGATATCTTTGAGGTTGACGGGCAGCGCTTTGTCCCCATCAGCGGGATTTCTTTCGCAGGAGATCGGGGTATATCCAATGTCGAACTCAGGGTTGATGACGGCCCCTGGCAGGAAGCGCAGCTCCGCTCGCCTCTCTCCGATGCCACCTGGGTGATCTGGCGCTATGACTGGCCCTTCCAAACCGGGGAACATACTTTCCAGGTTCGCTGCTACGATGGAAAAGGGGAGCTTCAAGTGACAGAAGACTCTCCCCCTCGCCCAGACGGCGCGACCGGTATCCATACACTCGAGCAGAACATCCAAGATACCTGATCCAAGCCAGTACATCTTCTTCAACTCCCCATATATAGAAATAAATGTGCCCCTCTGGAAAAGGGGCATATTTTGATTTCCGGGTGGGGAACCCCACAGAGAACCCATTTCAAGGGGCAACCTCTTATTTTGTAGAGGTATTGTAAATATTAATCTTCCTTTAACTTGACAAAACCTAAAATTATTGTCATAATATGGGCAATAGTTATACAAAACCTATAGACAGGAGTGAAAAATGAAGAGAAATACCCTTTTAGTTGTAGTATTGGCCCTTGTTCTGGTAATCAGCGCTTGTGCAGCGCCGGAGACCGCTGAGGTTGTGACGGAAGAACCGCAGCCCACAGCAACTCCCCTGCCCGAGCCCACCGAGGAGCCCACAGAGGAACCCACACCTGAGCCAATGGACATCGTGGACACCGCCATTGCAGACGGACGTTTCACAACCCTAATCACGGCTGTAGAAGCCGCCGGGCTGGTGGACGCACTCAAAGCCGAAGGCCCGCTGACGGTCTTTGCCCCCACAGATGACGCTTTCGCAGCGCTCCCGGAAGGCACAGTGGACGCCCTCTTGAACGACATCCCCGCCCTGACCGACATCCTCCTCTATCACGTAGTGGAAGGCAAAGTCATGTCTGAGGACGTGGTCGAGCTTGAAAAAGCGATGACCCTTCAGGGTCAATACGTCGATATCAAGGTCGAAGACGGCAATGTCTACATCGATGATGCTCAAGTGATCATCACCGACATCGAGACCTCCAACGGCGTGATCCACGTCATCGACGCGGTCATCCAGCCGGAAAGCCGCGACATCGTTCAGGTGGCCGCGGAAGACGGACGCTTCTCCACCCTGGTCACAGCTGTAGAGGCCGTCGGGTTGGTGGACGCACTCAAAGCCGAAGGCCCGTTGACGGTCTTTGCCCCCACGGATGACGCTTTCGCAGCGCTCCCCGAGGGCACCTTGGACTCCCTGCTGGCTGACATCCCCGTTCTGACGGATGTCCTCCTCTACCACGTAGTGGAAGGCAAAGTCATGGCAGAAGATGTCGTGGAACTCAGCGAGGCTGAGACACTGCTTGGTGAAAAAGTGAACATCACCGTCGAGGACGGAAAAGTGTTGGTGAATGACGCTGAAGTGATCATCACCGATATCGAAACCTCCAATGGCGTGATCCACGTCATTGATGCAGTTTTAATTCCATAATTCGTATCTCCTCCTTTCGTATCTCCTCCTTAAGAATCGGAAAAAGTGGAGCGTGACGCTCCACTTTTCCCTTTTAATATGGCCCATGACCCAGGCATCAACAAATCCAATTCAACGCAGATAAGCAATCGACATTCCGCCGTCCACGGTCAGGGCAGCCCCATTAATTTTCTGACTGCGGGGGCTGCATAAAAAGAGGATGGCCTCTGCCACATCCTCCGGGGTCACAGACACATTCATCGCATTCCGCTTCCGGTAATAATCATAAATATCTTCAAACGGGACACCATGGCGGTCGGCGCTCTTCCGTAATTCCTCCTCCGAGAGGAGTTTTGTACCCCGGATCACAGCATCGGGAAGCACAGAATTCGTCCGGATACCGTGCGGCCCACCCTCCTCTGCCAAACAGCGCGCCAGGTGCTGCACGGCAGCTTTCGCCGAGGCATACGCACTTGCCCCAGGGCTGGGCGCGACCGCGTTTTTGCTGGATGTGAAGACCAAACGACCGGGAATATCACGCTGGAGCCAATGCCGGAACGCTTCCCGGGCCGTCAAAAAACTCCCCGCAGCCAGGACATCAAACATCTCCTGCCAGAGCGACAAAGAGGTTTCGTGAATGGGGGCCACTTTCATAGAGCCGGCATTTGCGATCACGATCTGGATCTCGCCCAGCGCATTGACCGCCTGCTGAAAAGCATCTTTAACCTGGCCTTCTCGGGTGACATCGCAGGGGATGGGGACCATGCGCTCTTCCCCCGTCTTTTCACGAATCAATCTTTTGGTTTCCTCCAGATCCCCTTCCGTGCGGGCGATGCCCGCCACATACGCCCCCGCTTGTGCAAGGCGGATCGCAGCTGCCCGCCCAATCCCGGATGAAGCTCCGGTTAGAAAAACATGCTCTCCTTTCAATTCACCTTTATCCGTGTTTGCTTTGTCTCCCATCACTCTCCCTCCACCTCTATCATGTTATGTGTTTCCTCTCCATTGTAAGGCAAAAAAAGTCTCGCGTCCTTCAGCAGCTAATCTAATTATTTTCTGGAACACATACTTGAGTTAATTTACGGAAATATGGCAGAATGTGGATTCCCGAACAGCTCCTCCTGTTTCGAATTCGGTTTCATATCCGGGGACTGCCAACCTTACCCGGCAGCCAGGGGGATGTCTCGCCACAGCCAAAACCAAACTGTCTCCTCCCACCCGTTTTTACCCTCCTGAGATCAGATCATCCCTTCTCTTCCCTGGACATAAAACCCTTAAAGGCCTTTAATCCTGCTCACCTGGATTTGTGTTAGGATATTGATTAGAAATTGTATACGCGTTCTTGAGCTACATCCCTAACCCGTACTTGTGGTCTCTAAGGAGTCAGGATGATGAGTAAAAACCTATCACACAACCAACAAGACACATCACGGATCATCGAATCCGCCCAACGCCTGGGCATCGAATTAAACGAAGATGAGGCCGCACAGTGGATGGAAGCCATCAGCACCTCCCAGGAAGGGGAGGATGTGGTGTTTGACAGGCGCAGCGGCGTCTTTGGGCACAAGGTCAGCATGCTCGATTTCAGCGAAAAGGACCTGGACCATTTCCGGAAGCTGGGCGCGCTGGTTGAGTTTGAGGACATCCCCGGGGAAGTGGAAACCGCACTGGCTCTTTCTGGATCGGCCGCCCAGTCGAAAATCCAGACCTATCCCGGGGACGCGGACTATTTTGAGCGCATGAACATCCTCTCCGAAAGCCGGGACGAGGCCTGCCAGGTCCTGGCCCAGTTAATACGCGATAAGGCCCTGGCAACCATGACAGGGCCAACCTACCAGCTCATGGAAGTTCACTTCGGGTCTTACCCCCGGGACGTGATCGTCAATGGGCAGCAGCGCCAGAAAGGAGGTTCCATCTCCTGGACCCCAGAAGAGTTGGAGATTGGCGAGATCCAAGCTCAAACGCTGGAAGGTGAGCATATCACGTTGAGGTGGGAAAACGTGGCCCATGATCCCGGTTGGTGCAAATTGGACTGGGTGGTCGCGGATCCCCTCAGGAACGAATTGGTCAACGCCAGCAACATGCTGGACGTGACCTGGGAAGCGCCAGATGGAACCATCACACCTCTGGACGGTTTCCTCGACCCTTACTTCCAGGAGGTCTATTTGCAGGAAGAATCGGTGCCCATCTTTGAGAAATTATCCCAGCATGTATCCGCCAACGCGCTTGAGGTATATGTGGAGCAGCTGGAAAAGGAAGTCAACAAATACCTCAACAAAGACATCAATTACGGCAAAGCAGCCAAGCGGATGTATAACATCTTCCGCCTCACAGGGCGTTATCAAGAAGCCGCCCTGATCCGAGAGTTGTTTGACGAGCCAGCTTCCATGCTCTATCAGGTCTGGTCCCTGATCCGCACCATGGACGAGAGCAGCCAGCCGGATTCCAGCATCTCCATCGAGCGGATCCAGAGCCAGGCAGACCGGTTGATCATGTCAGTGATTACAGGTCTTGAAGGAGAAGAAGAATCAGTCGTCGTCCGACACCTGCTGCATTTACGGGATGTTCTTGAAGACCAGAAAGCGGGCCAGTCCTTGACGGATGAAGTAGAAACCGCCCGGGACGAAGTGATCAATATCGTGAACAACTTTTTCTACGAAAAATTGACCACGGTGCCTGAAATCAAAGGCTACATGGAAGCCTTTTCAGGGTAGCGAAACGTACGGAAGGCATTTCGCTCCACCCCCTGAAGCAAGCCGTGAACCCCTCCGCTGTCCGGGTTGTTAACAATACGCTAACATCCTGCGCTTGCATTTCCCGTAAAAATAGTTATAATTTAAGCGTATTGAATAGGAAAAGCGTAGATCGGGACGAGTAACGGTTCCCTGTTCTGCCAGAGAAAGAAGGTCATTGGTTGAGAGCCTTCCCCAGAACTTGGCCGCGAAAACCACCCGTGAGCAAACACCGGAACGTGATCAAGCAAGTATGGTGGCTCGGTTGGCCCCGTTATCAGCCCAAAGAGGCGCCCTGAATGTCAGGGTAAATCTGGGTGGAACCGCGAGTGAGCTCTTGCCCCAGTTGGCAGGAGTTTTTTGTTTGGAGGTGCAGCATGGGACAAAATAAGAATGGCCAAGGAAACGGATACGAAGAATCGAAAATCTATCGCATCCGGCATTCAGCAGCACATGTCATGGCCCAGGCGGTGATGGACATGTTCCCAGAAGGAGAGGCGAAAGTGGCCATTGGCCCACCCATTGAAGACGGTTTTTACTACGACTTCGACCTCCCGCGACCGCTGACCCCTGAAGACCTGGAGGTCATCGAAGAGAAGATGCGGGAGACCTTGTCCGAGGACCACGAGTTCAAGCGCAGGGAGTTATCCGCGGAAGAGGCCCGGGAGATCTTTAAAGACCAACCCTATAAACAAGAATTGATTGACGGGTTGGAATCCGGCGGCGTGGATGAGCACGGGAAACCTTTGGATGAAAAACCCGTCATCTCCATCTACAAGCACGATGATTTTGTGGACCTTTGCCGGGGGCCCCACGTGGAAAGCACAGAAGAGATCGATTCTGATGCGGTGAAACTCCTCAACGTAGCCGGGGCTTACTGGCGGGGAGATGAAAACAACCCCATGCTGCAGCGCATCTACGGCACGGCGTGGGAAAGCCGCGAAGCGCTAGAAAAATACCTCAACAAGCTGGAAGAAGCCAAACGGCGAGATCACCGTAAAGTGGGAAAGGAACTCGATCTGTACAGCACCACGCCAGAAGTGGGCAGCGGGTTGGTGCTCTGGCATCCCAAGGGTGCCATGATTCGCCACATGGCGGAGGAATACTGCAAAGAGGAACACCTGGCCAACGGGTACGAATTCGTCTACTCCCCCCACATCGGCAAAAAGAGCCTGTGGGAGACCAGCGGGCACCTGACCTGGTATGACGAAAACATGTATTCCCCCATCGAGATCGATGAGGAAGAATACTTCCTAAAACCCATGAACTGCCCTTTCCACATTATGATGTACAAGAACGATCTCCACAGCTACCGGGATCTGCCTCTGCGCTGGGCGGAATGGGGTACGGTGTACCGCTACGAGCGCAGCGGTGTGCTGCACGGCCTGATGCGCGTGCGCGGTTTCACGCAGGACGACGCGCACATCTTCTGCAATCCGGAACAGATGCCGGAGGAGATCGACCGCGTCCTGAACTTCTGTTTGCACATCTTACGCGGGTTCGGTATTCACGACTTCCACGCCTACCTCTCCACCCGGGATCCGGAAAAATCTGCCGGAGATGTAGAACGCTGGGACGACGCCACAGAAGCGCTCCGCGGGGCCTTGGAACGGGCAGAGCTCAACTACGAAGTGGATGAAGGCGGCGCTGCTTTCTATGGGCCAAAGATCGATTTGAAAATGATCGATGCCTTAGAACGTGAATGGCAGCTGAGCACAATCCAATTTGACTTCAACCTTCCGGATCGTTTCGATCTGGTTTACATTGGGGAAGACGGAGAGCAGCACCGTCCTTACATGATCCACCGGGCGCTGTTGGGGTCGATGGAACGCTTCATCGGCGTCCTGATCGAACACTACGGGGGCGACTTCCCCCTCTGGTTGGCCCCTGTGCAGGCTGTGATGATCCCCATCACCGACCGCAACATCCCTTACGTGGAGAAGATCGCAAAGCAGCTCCGGTCCCAAGGCATCCGTGTGGAAGTGGACGACAGCAGCGACCGCATGGGCGCAAAAATCCGTGACGCTGAAAAACAAAAGATCCCCTACATGCTGGTTGTCGGGGACCGCGAGGAAGAAGCCAACACGGTCGCTCCCCGCCTTCGCAGCGGAGAGCAGCTGGACCCCATGAGCGTTGAGGATTTATGGGAGCGCATGGAACACGAAATCGAAGAACACAAATAAGGTTTCAGAGCAAAAAATGAATCAGGGGCTGCTTTTTGACGCGGTCCCTGATTTTTTAAGTCATGAAAAGCACAAAGTACGAAGCACGATCACGCCTACCTGTTGACGAGCCTCCCCTCTCTATGGTATTATCCAAGTCTGAAGAGACAGCTATTTAGGAAAAGGAGAGAGAAAATAGCGGACACAAACTACAGAGCGAATACGCGGATTCGGGCCAAAGAGGTTCGTGTGATTGATCCCGAAGGTAAGAACCGAGGTGTTCACCCCCTTTCAAAGGCATTGGCGACAGCTCGTGCAAATGACTTAGACCTCGTTGAGATCGCTCCCAACGCCAACCCTCCCGTGTGTAAAGTGATGGATTTGGGGAAATTTCTTTACGAACAGGAGAAGAAACGGCAGAAAGCGAAAAAGTCTCAAAAGACCATCGAAGTCAAAGAAATTCGTTTGCGCCCCAAGACCACCGAACACCACCGCAATTTCAAAGTCAGAGATGCAAGAAGGTGGTTGAAGGAAAACAAAAAGGTCAATGTCCGCATCCAATTCCGGGGCCGGGAAATACACTATCCGGAAATTGCCCTGGACATCATGAGGGACATAGCAGAAGAACTGAGTGATGTCGGAGAAGTGGAGCAAAGGCCTTCCCGAGAGGGACATTCCATGCTCATGGTATTGGCTCCCAAAAAGGATTAACCTTTCCCATTCCAAGAGCAGGTCCGATCAGATGCGCCTGATGTGGCGGCAGAGTTGACCCCGACCACACCCCATAGGGTTGTATCAGAATGAGTGAGAATAGAATAGATTAACGCAACCGTTGTGCGCAAACAACAGGTGCCTAGGATCAGAAAGGTAACCGGCGTACAGGGGATTGCAGGAGAGTGAAACGATGGCACGTGTAAAAACAGGTACAAAACGCAGGAAACGACATAAGAAAATCATCAAGCGAGCCAAAGGCAAGTACGGCACCCGCAGCCGCCTTTTCAAGCGCGCGAATGAAGCCATGCTCAAAAGCCAATGGTACGAATATCGCGATCGCCGCACGCGGAAACGCGATCTGCGCCGTTTATGGATCACCCGCATCAATGCCGCTTCACGGCAAAACGGCCTCCCCTACAGCCGCTTGATTTATGGATTGAAAGAAGCAGATATCAAACTAAACAGAAAGATGCTGGCTGATTTAGCGGTCCGGGACCCGGATGCATTTTCCGAAATTGTGGTCCGCGCCAAAGAGGCCATCGGCTGAGGATTTCGGACAAATTAGGGTAAAGAAGAAAGAGCTTCGCGATAGGCTGCGGAGTTCTTTTCAGTTAATGCTACAATCGAACCTGGAGGTGGATGATGAGCGAAATGCTGCGCCAAACTGAACTATCTACAAAACTTAACCTCCAGCTCGTGCAGGGTGACATCACCCGGCAGGACGTGGACGCCATCGTCAATGCAGCCAATGAGAGGCTCCAGCACGGTGGAGGCGTGGCAGCGGCCATCGCCCGGGCCGGCGGATCCGCGATCCAAACGGAGAGCAACCGCTGGATCGAGGAACATGGACCAGTAGGTCACGCCAACCCCGCCTTCACATCCGGTGGTAATTTACCCTCTCAATTCATCATCCATGCGGTCGGTCCCCGGTGGGGATCCGGGAATGAGGATCAAAAACTTCAGGAAGCTGTTCAGGGGTCTCTGCGTTTAGCGGATGACCTCGGCTTACATTCCCTCGCCCTGCCAGCGATATCGACGGGAATCTACGGGTTCCCCACCAACCGGGCAGCAAAAGTCATCCTGCATGCCGTTGAGTCCTACGCATCCACACACCCCCAATCAAAGTTAACCCTGATCCGCATCGTGCTCTACGGCGACGCCACCGCGAAGGCATTCACTGAGGTTTGGGACCAAATCATATCATGATCACCTCCCCCCAAAACGAGTCCATAAAACGCATCCGTCACCTGCAGGACCGGTCCAAAGCCCGCGAGGAAGAAGAAGCCTTTATCATCGAAGGCCTCCGGCTGTTGGAAGAAGCTCTGCAGCACGGTTGGGCTCCGGAATTGGTCCTCTTCACAGACGATATTGACCAACGCGGTTGGGACGTGATTAACGGATTCCGCGGGCAGGGCGTCCTTACCCGAAAGGTCTCTCCAGAAGTGATGGCCGCCGCCAGCGACACACAAACCCCCCAGGGTTTGCTGGCAGTGCTCCCCCTTCAAGGCCAACCTCAGCCCCAGAAGATAGATTTTGTCCTCCTGGTCGATCAAATCCGGGACCCTGGAAACCTGGGCACCCTGCTCCGCACCTCATTGGCCGCCGGGGTGGATGCCGTCTATCTAACCCCAGGGACCGTGGATCCCCACTCTCCCAAAGCGGTCCGGGCCGGGATGGGGGCCCATTTCCAACTCCCTGTGGCAAAGATGACCTGGGAGAACATCAAGGAAAAGATCAAAGGCCTGACCGTTTACGTCGCGGACGCGGAAAAGGGAATACCCCATACAGAAGCGGACTTAACCCAGCCTTTAGCCCTGATCATCGGGAATGAAGCCCGGGGGGCAGGCGAGAAAGCCTGGAATTGGGCTGACCAACCGCTGCACATCCCTATGCCCGGAGACGCGGAATCCCTCAACGCAGCTGTCGCCGGCGCGATTTTGATCTTTGAAGTGGTCCGCCAAAGAAGGCTCCGATAACCTCACAGAGGAGATCAATAAATACACTCCTCTCGCTGAAAGATGTCAGGAAACAATCAATAGATGACTGAAAATAAATCTTTACCGATCAACGAAATCGTCCGGGGGGATGCGGTGGAGGTCATGAACTCCCTTCCCCCGGGATCAATAGACCTCCTCTTCGCGGACCCTCCTTATAACTTGCAGCTGGAGGACGAGCTGTGGCGCCCGGATCTCAGTAAAGTCGATGCCGTCAATGAAGCCTGGGATCAATTCGACGACTTCAAAGCCTACGACCGCTTTACGCAGGCCTGGCTGACAGCCGCCAAACGGCTTTTGAACGAAACAGGCAGCCTGTGGGTCATCGGCTCTTATCATAATATTTACCGGGTGGGAAAAATCCTCCAGGATCTCGGGTTTTGGATATTGAACGAGGTCGCCTGGATCAAGACCAACCCCATGCCTAATTTTCACGGTGTGCGTTTTACCAACGCGCACGAGACGCTGATCTGGGCTAAAAAGTCCAAGGACTGCCACTACACGTTCAATTACCACGCCATGAAATCCTTCAATGACGAGAAACAAATGCGCAGCGACTGGCTTCTTCCCGTTTGCAAAGGGAAGGAGAGAATCCGCATTGAGGGTGAAACAGCCCACCCCACCCAAAAACCGGAAGCGTTGCTGTACCGCGTCCTGGTCTCCTCCACCAACGCGGGAGATATCGTGCTCGATCCCTTTTTTGGCACAGGGACCACAGGCGTGGTCGCCAAACGCCTGCACCGCCGTTGGATCGGCGTGGAACGCAACCCCACCTATATTAAGGTTGCTCAAGAGAGGGTTGACAGCGTCCAGCCCGAGCCTTACGCGGAAGGGGCATTTGACCTGCGGGACAAAAAGCGCCTCGCCCCCCGGGTCCCGTTTGCACATCTTTTAGAACAGGGCTATTTGGATCCCGGACAGGAACTATTCTTTCAAAAGGACCCTGCCCAAAAAGCAATCCTCAAACCCAATGGGAAACTGCGCTACGGCGAATATGAAGGGTCAATCCACCAAACTGCGAGATACATTCAGGACGGGAGCCCCATCAACGGCTGGGAACACTGGTATTACAAATCCGAGGAAGGAGAATGGGTCGTCATTGACCATTTACGCGAACAAATCCGGGAAAATATGAAATGAACATTCGATCCGTAACCTATTTTGACAACCCCCACCACCCTATCGATCAGGCCGTCCTGGATCGGGCCGGGGAATGTATCAACCAGGCAAGATCCGCATTTAAGGAAGCGGGCTATGAAGTCCAGACCGTGCGCTTTGCCACCCCTCCCTTCCCGCGCTTCCTACCTGAGCTGGAAAAGGATAAGGCCCTTTCCTACGCACAGGCTCTGGAATCCGAGCTGACTCAGCGCGGGTTTGACTATCTGTCTTTGGGACCCGCCCTCCCCTCTCACCCCCACAGTTATCCACTCATCCCCCGCATCCTCCAGGAAACCGAAAATGTCTTTCTGTCCGGGTCCTTAACCGATCCCGAGAGGGGGATCTCTCTGGCAGCTGTAAAGGCCTGCGGAGAGATCATCCACACCCTGGCCCCTCTGGACCCCAACGGTTTCGCCAACCTCTACTTCGCCGCCCTGGGAAACGTGCCCCCGGGGGCTCCTTTTTTCCCGGCTGCTTACCACCACCTGGGTCCTCCCGGGTTTGCACTGGCCATCGAGTGCGCTGACCTTGCCCTGGACGCTTTCCAAAACGCGGAAAGCTTTCAACAGGCCAGGCGGAAACTGATCCAGGACCTGGAAGCCCACAGCGAAGCACTCACGGCCCGGTCAGCCATCCTTGAAAACACCTTTGGGGTCAGATTTCAAGGCATCGACTACTCCCCGGCCCCCTTCCCGGAAGAAAGCCGCTCGCTGGGCGCGGCTCTGGAAAGCCTCGGCATCAAAGCCCTCGGAAATCACGGGTCTTTGGCAGCAGCTGCGTTTTTGACGGACAGCATCGACAGGGCGAAATTCCCCAGGACAGGTTTCAGCGGCCTGATGGCCCCGGTCTTGGAGGACACGATTCTGGCAGCCCGCGCCGGGGAAGGGTCCCTGACTGTCAAGGATCTCTTACTCTACTCCGCTGTGTGCGGGACCGGGTTGGATACCCTCCCCTTACCGGGTGATCTCACCGGAGAAGAGATCGGCGCCGTGCTGCTGGATATCGCGGCCCTCTCACTGCGGCTTGACAAACCTCTTACTGCACGACTGATGCCCATCCCCGGCAAAAAAGCCGGAGATGTCACAAATTTTGATTTCCCCTATTTTGCAAACAGCAAAGTCATGGCGTTGGAAGCCGAAAAGCTGGACGGGTTGATGAACAGAGATGGGTTTCTCGATATCCAGAGCCAGAACAGGTGACAAATTCTGAACTGCTCACCCCCATTTTTGTGCGAATCCACATATTAGACTTCTCGCACTGAACCCCTGAGGTACTCCAGGCGAGCCTGGGGAAGTCCAGGCAGGGCATCCAGGGCATAAAATGGGGTGTCCCCCTCTTCAACCAGGGAGGAGCTGACGTTCCCATATAAAACCGCTTCCAAGGGGTCATAGGTGCGCTGGTAGCCAGCCAGAAACCCACCGCAGAACGCATCCCCTGCGCCAGTGGGATTGTGGACCCGGGCTGGATAGGCAGGTATCTCCCATCTTCTCCCCCTGTCCGCATCATACAAAAGCTGGCCCTGCTCACCCCGCCGGATGACGACCACCTGACATCCACAACAGCCAATTTCCGCAGCCATTTTCCACAGATCCACTTCCAGACCGCGGAAGATCCTCCGCAGATCTTCCTCACGGGGCATGAAAGCGGTGAGGCCGGTTACCAGGCCGGGGAGATCACCGTAGTAGGTAGGTTCCATGTAATCCGGAGCCGGATCGAGCGTGACCGTGGTGAACCCCATCTGACGTAAGACAGCAGGTAACAAATTATGCGTATGGTAATCAAGGGGGCAAAGGTGAGCCGTGGTTGCTGACTGGTAGCTGCCGGGGAGATCATCTTTCCGTAAAGAACGCGCTCCCACCCCTTTTTCAGCTCCCATATTCGATCTCTCAGGATCATAATCCAGGAGAGCTTTAGGCAACGGGCGCCCAATGCGAGCAAAATTGGACATTGGTTGATCCTCCACCCGGGTCATTTTGTCTGTGTATATATAGAATTTCCTGAGGTCAACCACCCGGGGTAGAATCTTTACCCCCTCCACATTTACCCGCCTCCGGGCGAAATCGTCCAGCCAAGACTGCGGATAATTTTCTCCCACTTTGGTAAGGATGCCCGGCGGAGGATCCTGGTCCCAGACAAGATATCCAACGGCAGCGTAAAGCGCATTTCCCCCCGGGATATCCAAGACAGGATGGTCATCCACGGTAATAAAAAATTCCCGGGACAGCGCTCCCGCAAAGATCACCCTGGGAGCAGGTAAATCCAGATCCGTCATCGTATTTGCATAGTTTTTAGCGGGTCACTTCCCAATTTTTGACACCTGGCGCATAAGGGAAAGGAGAGATCCCCCTAATTTCAGTCCATCGCGCGCTGAAAAATGGATCTCATCCTCTTCCTCCAGACGGCTGACCAGCAAATAACCCGCCCCTGCACCCGTCAAAGCGCCGATCAATGCGCCCAAGAATATGATTTTGGACTGGTTCGTTTCTTTGATTTGGATTTCTTTATTCGTTGTCATACGTCACCTTTTGGTAAAAGTGTGAAACTAGATGGAGTAAAAAAGTTACTTTCTCTTTCTAAATACGGATTTCAACCCCGCCCTGATGGACTTCATGCGTAAAATGGGCTCAACTGCCTTCTCCGAAAAATTAACCACCCCTTGGTTCATCCGGTCCAAGAATGTCCGCACCCGCGCTGTACCTTTGGGTAGAATTTTTATCAACCGCAGCAACCCATAGATTAACACGCCCAGCAAAGCCAGAGGGATCAGAGAAAAAACCAGGACAGGGATGATCAGGACCACGGCAGAGGTATCCGCGAAGCGGCTCACATCCGCCCCTCCTGCCGCCGCGGCCACAGCCCAAACCCCCAACCCCAGGATGGCTGCGCTGCCGATAATCAGGGGGAGATAAACCTGCCAAAACGCTGCTTTTCGATGAGTCTGTATTTTTTCATCCATGATGATGATATTGTAGCATGCTTTTTTTCTCTGGCCACATCTGCGGTGAAATCCATTTTTCAGGCCCGGCCCTTCTCGCCTAAAACGTACACAGGACATGTTATACTGAACAAAAGACCCATCCAGAAACACGCTCGTTCGACGCCCGAGAATGGAGGGGAAACGCTCAAAACCCGGACGGCGTCCCATAGCTGATCATTCTTTAGTAGGCAGGAGTGGACCCATGATAGAAGTAGCTTTGATGGTAGAAGGACAAAATGGACTGACCTGGAAGCGCTGGAAACGCATGGTTACGGACGCGGAGGACTTAGGTTTTGTGGGCTTGTTTCGATCCGATCACTTTACCAACGCCAGCCCACCGGACAAACCCTCCCTGGAATTATGGACCTCGCTGACCTGGCTTGCTGACAACACCAGCCGGATTGAATTCGGCCCCCTTGTCTCCCCGGTCTCATTCCGGCATCCCACCCTCACAGCCCGGATGGCGGCGGCTGTGGACGATCTCTCAGCAGGGAGATTGATCCTGGGGCTTGGGGCTGGATGGCAGGAACGGGAACACCACAAATTTGGACACGACTTGCTGGAGGTACCCCAACGATTCGACCGCTTTGAAGAGGGAGTGGAGGTGATTACCAAACTACTGCAGAACGAGGAACCTTCCACGTTTGAAGGGGAGTATTTCCAGATCCGGGAGGCCCAGCTGCTGCCCCGGCCCCAACGGGACGGCGGCCCTCCCATTTTAATCGGCGGAAACGGCCCCCAACGCACGCTGCCCCTCACAGCGCGCTTTGCAGACGAATGGAACGGGTTGTTCAATCCCCCCGAGAAATTTGGGGAGTTAAACCAGCGGCTGGACGAACTGCTGCAGGAGGAAGATCGAGAGCCCGGGAAAGTTCGGCGTTCCCTGATGACCGGCTGTATTTACGGTGATAGCGATGAGGAAGTGACCTCGAAAGTGGAACAGCGCGCGAATGGAAAATACACAGCGGATCAGCTGCGCGACCGGGGGTTGATCGTCGGCACTTCTGAGCAAATCGTGAAACAATTGGAAGGATATGCAGAAGCAGGAGCAGACCGGGTCATGCTGCAGTGGCTCGACCTCAATGACATGGACGGTTTGCAATCCCTGGCGGAAGGGGTGCTGCCCCGGGTATGAATCGGCCTTCAGATTCCCCACTTAACTCCCTTCTGGTTGAAAGATGAAACGAAAAGAAACATGGAATCGCATTCGTAAAGACCCGGAGGTCTCCGTCCTCATCATCGGGGCCGGGATCAACGGCATCGGCACGTTCCGGGATTTGGCACTGCAAGGCGTGGATTGCTTGATCGTCGACCAGGGAGATTTCTGCTCCGGAGCGAGCATGGCATCCTCCCACATGCTGCACGGCGGCATCCGCTACCTTGAAAACGGCGAATTTCGCCTGGTCCGGGAGGCGCTCCATGAGCGGAATAACCTGCTCCGCAACGCCCCCCACCTCACCCGTCCTCTGCCCACGACCATCCCCATCTTCAAATGGTTTTCCGGCTTGTTCAACGCCCCCTTAAAATTCATCGGCCTGCTTGACAAACCCGCGGAGCGGGGCGCGATCATCATCAAAATAGGCTTGATGCTCTACGATGCCTATGTGCGCGGTGACAGCCCGATGCCCGGACACCACATGGACAACCGTCAGGAAGCGCTGAGGAAATGGCCCCAGCTCAATCCCCGGATCCGATTCGCTGCCACCTATTACGATGGGGCTATGCCCTCCCCGGAACGCCTGTCTATGGAGATATTGCAGGATGGAGAAGCGGAAGGGGACCACGCCGCGGCTCTCAATTATGTCAGCGCTGTGGGCTCTACGGAGGGCGCAGTCCTGCTCAGGGACGAACTCAGTGGGGAAGAACTTCCCGTCCGCCCGCAGATCGTGGTCAATGCCGGGGGTCCCTGGATCGATTTCGTCAACGCCAGGGTCGACGGGAAGACCCAGTTCATAGGGGGAACCAAAGGATCCCATCTGATCATCGATCACCCGGGATTGAGAGAGGCCATCGGGGACCACGAATTCTTCTTCGAATATGTTGACGGCCGGATTGTGCTCATCTTCCCTTTCCGGGACCAAGTGCTGCTGGGGACGACGGACATCCGCATCGAGGATCCCGATCAGGCCGCCTGCACGGAGGAGGAAATTGAGTATATTCTGGGCATGGTGCCCCATGTCTTCCCTGAACTCGAGGTTAGGCGCCAGGACATCATCTTCCAGTTTTCCGGCGTCCGCCCCCTACCCCCGGCCAGGGGGGCCACCGGGCAGATCAGCCGGGACCATTCCATTGAGATCGTCGAAAAGAACCCCGGACAACCCTGGCCCATCCTCAGCCTGGTGGGCGGAAAATGGACCAGCTACCGGGCCCTCTCCGAAGAGACGTCCGATGAAGTTCTCCAGCGGCTGGGTAAAAGGCGCCGAGCGAGCACCGAGTCTCTGCCCATCGGGGGCGGTGCTGGATATCCATCGAATGAAGAAAAACAAAAGGCCTGGATTGAGGACCTGGCTGCTCAAACTAACCTCTCCACAAACCGCGCCCGCATCCTGTTTGCACGCTACGGCACCCGGGCGGAGGAGATCGCCTCGTACCTGGCCCAGGGGCAGGACCGTCCTCTGGAACACCATTCCAGATACAGCTGGCGTGAGATCGCTTACCTAGTAAAAAACGAGATGGTCACCCATCTCGATGATCTCATCCTGCGCCGCTCGCTCCTGGCCTGGCTGGGACAACTCACCCCAGATCTTTTAAAGGAACTGGCGGAGATCACAGCCCAGCAGTTGAATTGGTCTCGAGAAAGGGTAGAAAAAGAAATCGAGCGGACCCGGGAGATCCTTTCCCACGACCACGGGGTGACATTCTAGAGCTCTGAAATTCATATCCGCTCCATAATAGTGTCCCCATTTCAAGATCCATAACAGCGGTAGGCGGTTTTTCACCCATATCGAGACTCATTTAAAATCCAGTTAAGACCCTTAAAACCCAAAAGGAAGATTGGAATGACCGAATTCTTAAAGATCGCCCACCTTGGTGAGGATGATGTCAAACGCCTTAAAACAGCAGAAAAAGAAATGGGCGTGCACATCATGGCCTTTGAATCAGGCCTGGACATCGCGGACCTTTCCGAGGAACAAATTGACCGCGTCCAACGTCTCGAGGAAGAGCTGGGCTTGACGCTTGTCGTTTATCAAAAATGAATGGACATTCAGCAGATCGCTGATCACCGGCTGAGACGTCTGACCGGTTTATCCCCTATGGACGTTTCAGGAAGATAATGTGGTGAAACAAAACCGCCTACTCTTCCGAGGACTCCGTTGTAGGAGTGGTTGGATCAGGGCTGGGCGTGGCCTCGGGGGTGGGGGTTTCCGTGGGGGTGGGTGTGATCGTCGGCGTCTCGCTGGCGGTCGGTGTTTGCGTGGGCGTGGGAGTCGCGGTCGCGCTGCTTGTGACCTCAATTTCCACGTAAAAGGTATTTCCGAACGAGAACCCACTCTCATTCATGATCGTCCAGGTCCCGGTATACGTTCCCGCTTCGAAGGGGGCTTTCATGTCGATCGAAACATCGTACGTCTCCCCCGGCTGGACCGTTCCGCTGATTTGAATCGACTCTCCCTCCAGCTTATCCCCACTTAGAAAGTTGACGCTGTAGTCCTCCGTCCACTCACAGGTCCCCGTATTTTCGATGCGCCACGTCTTGGTGAAGGTTTCCCCGGGGCCCATCTCCGTGCCGTCCGGGATGGAGACATCCGTCACAAAGCGGGCGTCGTCGCAGGGATCGCCTGACGACCCGGACGTGGGGGTGGCAAACGGGGTGGAGGTGCCGGAGGTGCTGACCGGCGTGAAGGACGGGGGAGGGGTGTCAGTGGGCGGGAGGGAAGTGGTTGGCACCGCGGTCCCGGTAGACTGGGGGGTGAGGGAAAGGGAAGCGACCAGCGTCTGCGCGCCCCGGATCTGGGTCACCTGGGCTGTTTCCGTGAGCATCCTCTGATTCTGCAGGCGGCAGCCACTGAGAAGGACAAGAACCAGAATCAAAATCCATATTCTCCGTTTAACTGCCATCTGTTCCTCCTTCCACATCACCTCGATCCAACCGATATACCTATACGCAACTCACACCAACCGGTCTGAAATAGGAAAGACAGTATAACAGAAAAAAGTCAATCAGAACACATTCCCTCGTTCTTGACAGTCAATTTGATGCATGTTATAGTTAGGCCCAAGTGAATAAAGAAAGATCGTGAAGAGGAAGAGTAAACCCCAGAACGGCGGTCCAGAGAGTGAGGCCCAGGTGAGATCCTTACCCGTCCGCTGAGGTTGAATGGCCCTCGGAATCGCCCAGGCGAACCGCTGGAAACGGCGTATTAACCTGAGCCGGAGGTACTCCGTTATCACAGTACGGCAGTTGCCATAAAAGGAACGTGAACCCTTTTAGTAGACTGCACAAAGAAGTGAGGCTGGCTTTGATGGATTCCCCGTCGTGTTTCATCGACGGGTTTTTGTTTTAACCTCGACCAGCCTAACCAAGGTGGCACCGCGAACGCCTTCTCTCGCCCTTGATGCGTGAGAAGGCGTTTTTGTTTTCAGCTCATCAATACGGACACCGATCAAGGAGGTTCTCCCATGGAAAAGTGCACTTAAGTCCATCTCTTATGCATTCAGAACCTAAAAAAAACAGGCTTTACCACACATTTCAACTGAGGAGAAGAACATGAACATAAAAGAAAACGGAAAGGGAATTTTCGGGCAGTTCGGAGGCGTGTACCTCCCGGAAGGACTGGCAGCCATTTTGGAAAACCTGGCACAAGGATATGAAAGGCTGCGATCGGACCCGACATTCCAAAAAGAATTGAAAAAACTCTACCGTGAATACGCCAACCGCCCCAGCTTGCTGTACTTCGCGGAACGGTTGACCGAAGACATCGGAGGTCCCAAGGTCTATCTCAAACGGGAGGACCTCAACCACACCGGGGCCCATAAGATCAACAACGTCATCGGCCAGGGCTTGGTGGCCCGCTCTCTGGGGAAAACGAAACTGATCGCTGAAACGGGCGCCGGGCAGCATGGGACAGCGACCGCCACCATCGCCGCCTACCTGGGGTTGGAGTGCGAGATCTTCATGGGCCAGCGGGACATCAAAGCCCAGAAACCCAACGTGTACCGCATGCGGGCCCTGGGGGCCAAAGTGACGCCCGTCTCCCAGGGACAGGGCACCTTGAAGGACGCCGTGGACGCGGCCCTGATGACTTATGCCAAAGAGGTAGATCAGGCCTATTATCTGCTCGGTTCCGCGGTCGGCCCCCACCCCTACCCGACCATGGTCAGGGATTTTCAGAAAATCATCGGCGAGGAGATCAAGGAACAGATCCAGGAAACAGAAAACCGCCTCCCCACCGCGGTCATCGCCTGCGTGGGCGGGGGCAGCAACGCCCTGGGCGCTTTCACGGCCTTTATCCCCGACCGCGGTGTGGAGATCGTGGCCGTGGAGCCGGCCGGGAAAGGCAAGCTGACCGGGCAGCACGGCCTGGCCCTCGGCACAGGGCTGCCGGGCGTCATCCACGGCTTTAAGACCCTGGTCTTGAGCGATGAAAACGGCGAGGTCAAGCAGTCCTACAGCGCAGCCTCCGGGCTGGATTATCCGGGCGTGAGTCCCATTCTCTCCCACCTCAAGGAAACCGGGCGCCTGACCCTCGGGGAGGTCACGGATCAAGAGGCCGTGCAGGCCCTCCTCCATCTCTCAAGACTGGAGGGCATCATCCCCGCCCTGGAATCCGCCCACGCCGTGGCTTACCTGCTTCAAAACCCTGAGCGGTATGGACCGGAGGATATGGTGGTCATCAACCTCTCCGGCCGGGGCGACAAAGATGTGGAAAACGTCTTTGAAAACCTGCTGGAGGAATCCAGTGAAACAGCTCCCGTCGGGATGCAGATTGAAGAAATAAGCTAAAAATCTCAATCGAACCAAACCTGGAATGCAAAGTGGGGGCGATCCTGGAGATCGCCCCCACTTCATCTCACTTCAGCAGCTTGAGTGTGCTGTCTTTTCATCCAAAACATTCAGGACAGACAAAGGTTTGAGGGATACAGCAGCACAAACGCCAATCCGTAAGTATAATAATTCCACTCACAATCAACAATTAACGGTAAACTCCGCGGCCAAAGTACATCTGTGCCCCTGCCATTCATCCTTCCTGATCACCTTAGGAGATCTTCCCCATGAAAAAACAAGCCAACCCTCATCCCTTTGGCTTCGCGACCCGGCAGATCCACGCCGGGTACCAGCCCGACCCCACCACGGGCTCCAGCGCCGTCCCCATCTACCAGACCACTTCCTATGCTTTCAAAAGCACGGAACACGCCGCGGGCCTGTTCTCTCACGAGGAGGAGGGGAATATTTACACCCGGATCATGAACCCCACGACGGATGTCCTGGAACGGCGCCTGGCGGACCTGGAAGGGGGATCAGGAGCACTGGCCGCCAGCTCGGGGCATGCCGCCCAGGTCATGGCAGTCCTCACCCTGTGCAATGCCGGGGACCACATCGTGGCAGCCTCCACGCTTTATGGAGGGACCATCAGCCAGCTGGCTTACACATTCCCCCGCCTGGAGATCGAAACCACCTTTGTCGACCCTGACCATCCGGAGGACTTTCGGTGCGCCATTCAGCCCAACACAAAATTGATCTGGGGGGAAATCCTGGGCAACCCCAGCATCAATGTTTTCCCCCTGGAAGAGGTGTCAGACATCGCCCGGGAGCACGGCTTGCCCCTAGTGGTGGATAACACCTTCGCCACTCCCTACCTGTGCCGCCCCCTGGAATGGGGAGCGAACATCGTGGTCCACTCCACGACCAAGTTCATTAGCGGACACGGCACCACCATCGGCGGCATAGTCATCGACGGCGGGAATTTCGACTGGGCCGGAAGCCGCCGCTTCCCCGATTTCACCACCCCGGACCCGGGCAACCAGGGGCTGGTGTATGCCGAGGAGGGTGAGGAAGCCTTCATCACCAAGGCCCGGTCCCAGATCCTGCGCGACCTGGGCGCTTCCCAGGCTCCTTTCAATTCCTGGCTGACCATCCAGGGACTGCAAACTCTCAGCGTGCGCATGGACCGCCACGTTGAGAACACCCAGATGTTAGCTGAATTTTTAGAGGGCCACCCCGGTGTGGAGTGGGTGTCCTATCCAGGATTGAAAAACCATCCTGATCACGAGAAGGCCCGGAAGTATTTGCCCCAGGGACCGGGAGGGATTCTGGGGTTCGGAATTGCCGGCGGCAGGGAGGCGGGAGAGCGGTTCATCAACAGCCTACAGCTCATCACCCACCTGGCCAATGTGGGGGACACGCGCAGCCTGGCCATCCACCCCGCCAGCACCACCCACAGCCAGCTCTCGCCGCAGCAGCTGGCGGACGCCGGCGTATCTCCCAACTACATCCGCCTCAGCATCGGCCTGGAGGACATCGACGACCTGCTCTGGGACCTGGAGCAGGTCCTAGGAAGTACATGAAATAAGAAAACCAAGGAAAGCAAGTACTGGTTATTTGACAGGGGTTTAAATAATAGATGTTGAGTTTCAAATAAACCTTACCACCCCTTCTTGGCAAATTGGAGAGGAAATTCTCTCTCCGCTACCAAGCGAAGATCATCATCATTGGGCTCCACATAAATATTTAGATGTTCATGATAGACATCAAGTTTGGCCAGTACATAGGTGTTGATAAGTGATTTGTCTAGCTCTACAAGCTCTTTAAAAATCCGGACTGCGGGAATCGTTCTTCCTTCGTCGTCGTGTTCTTGCACCAAACGGATGAGGTAGATGAGCATGCCATCTTCAGGTTGAAAGGGATTCAGAAAGATATCCTGCCAAGCAAAGTCCTGGTGCAATGTCTCGCCAGGTAACTCCTCCGGTGGGTTACGGTGTACAGCCGCTGGCTAGTGGTATAGCGCCGATAGGCTTCTTCAAACTCGGATACGGTCTCGTCGACTTCTTCCACATCTTGGAAGTCGAAACGGTTCCACACCTTACGAGCAAAGACACTGTGGATTACTTCCACGGAACCATTCATCTAGGGCTTTTACGGTGTACAGCCAGCTAGTTGGGAGCAATGAGAAGAGGTGTGGCACCCACCTGGAGGAAGTACTGGATGCAAGGAGAAATGACCCTGGGGCTCCTGCTGGAAGCGGTAAGCCCAAAACCATTGTCTCTGCTGAGCACATCGGGGAGAGGATAGGCCTTGAGGTGCAAAGCCCGTAGGCTTAGTCCTCTGCAAAGGTGTCTAAAATGGTCTCTGAGCCCTCATCAGGCACCCGTTTGATGAGCCTGAGTGTAAAAGGATCTTTGTATACGCGGGTAAATAAAATGCAAAGGAGCGCTTCTCCCCTGAATATACTTCTTCCCAAGGAAATCAATCTCTTCCTGGATCTCCCCCAGGGTAGAGATTGTTTCTATCGGATAGTCCTGTTCTTTGACCGCTTTCAGTGTTCCTCTTCTGCTCATGGGAAAATGTCTGGATATGACACGGGTAACAAAACTTCGACTCAAATTAGGATCTTCGGGATACCGTTTGTTATATTCATCAAGGATTGTATCAGGACCATAGAATCAAAAGAGGGCCTTTCCCCGCAGCTTGCTGCGCAAAATAAAAGGTAAGATGAAGCGATGAGTAAGCTGGTAAGAAAGAGCCATAAAGTATCGGTGTTGGTTTATCATTACGTTTGTCCTACAAGGTATCGATATGTGCAGGAACACGGAATACAAGAAGAGTACCAGAAACCACATGGACAGCAACTCAAGTTATTTGGATAAGTCAATGTGGTCTACTGGATACCCCGCAGCAAGCTGCGGGGAGGGTTCATTACCATTTATTCACTGCCAGCCCCGGATAAGACTCGAAATCCGGCGGATGGTGTTAAGGCCGGATACCTCAGGGCGCCTAACCAATAACACTGAATAGGGAGCTATCTCCGCCACAGAACCCGCTGGAGTGAAACAGGGAAGATCAGGGAGACCTATTTCTGTACGTTATGAAGTACGTCGTGTTGTAAAAAAGCAGGCTGGGTCCCCCTTCCCCGGGTGACCCAGCGCCATGTCCAGGTTATTCTTCTTCTGTCCCAGCGGCCAGGTTTTTACTGCGCTCGATGGATTGCAAGGCGAGGTAATTATCACCGAACTTGCCCAAGTTCTCCATTTCGACATCGAACTGGTCGAAGTGGCGCTCCTCATCCGCGACCAGACCTTCGAAGACCTTCCGCGAACCAGCGTCGTTATTGGAAGCGCATTCGTTAGCCCATTTGTTGTAATCAGCGACGCTCTCTTCCTCCATCCCCCGCGCTTTTTTCAGCATCGCTTCAGGGTCCTGGATGGTTTCCACATCCATCGAGGCTTCCATGACCACATCCCCTCCCAGGAAAAGCACCCGCTCTGCACAGCGCTCGATATGGTTCATTTCCTCGATGGCGGTCTTCATGAATAAGCCAGCCAGCAGTTCGTACCCCTGATCCTCCGCATGAAAATGAAAATACATATACTGATGAACCGCGGACATTTCATCGGCTACTGCCTTATTTAACAATTCAATACTCTTTTCATGCATATTGTTTTCCTCCTAATGTGTGTAGAGAATAACCTAACTTCCATTATATCCAAAGAAACTCACTTGGTGGATGGATTTTCACTCTCCCATCGCGAAATCCACTGCGGCTGCAGCGTGGAGGACAGTGGTGTCAAAGGAAGGAACAACGACATCTTCCTCCTGGACCAGCATTCCGATCTCAGTGCATCCCAAAATGATGCCCTCCGCTCCTTCTGTAACGAGTTCGTTAATGATTTCTATGTAGGCTTGTTTGGAAAGAGATAATCTGTTCCCCTTCACCAATTCATCAAAAATCACCCGATCCACGATCTCCCTGCCCTTTTCACCAGGAACCAAAACCTGCAAACCGTATTTCTCCTTCAAGCGTTTGCGGTAGAAGTCCTCCTCCATTACAAAACGCGTGCCCAGCAATCCCACTTTGTGGATCCCCTCTTCTCTCACTGCCTGGGCAGTGGCATCGGCAATATGCAAGAGGGGAATGGCGATCGCCGCTTCCACTTCCTCCGCCATGCGGTGCATGGTATTGGCGCAGATTACAATGAAATCAGCATTTGCTTTTTGGAGATAGATAGCGGCGTTGATCATCTTCCTTGTGGCTTCATCCCAATCCCCCTGCCGCTGCAGCTCCTCGATCTCCGCGAAATCAAAGGAATACATCACGCTCTTGGCGGAGTGATGTCCCCCTAACCTCTGGCGCACCAGTTGATTGATAATCCGGTAATATTTTATGGAAGATTCCCAGCTAATCCCGCCGATCAATCCTATGTTTTTCATGTGCATCGCTCCTTTTCATGCAGTTTCGTATGTTTATTATACTTCGGCACCTCGCGTTATTTACACTGTCACGTTTTGCGTCGAAATTCAGAAATAACGCCCCCCTGCAAAGGAATATCTACCATGGCTTTATTGACATAGGCACCCTGATTCCACTTCTTTGCCCTTTTCAAATGCTAGAGGATAGGGTGTTGTGACGGATAAAACCCGGAATTCATCCGGGTTCTCTTCTTTCCCTTTATAGCAGCTTGTCAGGTAGACTTCAGAATTAACCTCAATGTCTTATTGAAACCCAAACCTTATGCCAGAAGATCAAGGATACTTACACCCCCCCGTGTCGTTAACATCTAGAGGGATATAACCCCCCAAAAAAATGTCCTCAAAGGCTCTAGAATGATATACAATGAGTTTATGAAGTGTCCTCTGTTATTCGCCCACCTCATTTCCTTGTCCATCCTTGGTTTTGTGATCGATGCCTGCACGACAGCCACTGAAGGTTCCTCCACAATCCAGATCCATTCATCGGCTCTCCCTCCTCCCCCAACCCAAACCACCCGACCTGCAATGACCGCAAAACCCGCCCGTCCCACCCCCAGCCCCCTTCCTCTCTACACCCTTCCTCCGCTAGCGTCCCCGTACCCCGAG
The DNA here is from genome assembly GCA_046483045.1 of Anaerolineales bacterium. Taxonomy (GTDB): domain Bacteria; phylum Chloroflexota; class Anaerolineae; order Anaerolineales; family UBA11858; genus B10-G9. The sequence goes on from JAWODY010000036.1 coordinate 66,227, forward strand.
ATCTGGATCTTCCCCGACGCGGATATTGTGTACTCACCCACAGCGCTGGATTTTGACACCGCTGCCTACGTGCAGCATGCCCACGGGTTCTTAGCAGAGCATGAAGAGTACCTGGTAAGCACAGGCTGGACTCCCGCAGCCGACATCATCCAACGCGTAGCCCTAGAGAATTCGATCAATCCCCGGTTGTTGCTGGCGCTGTTGGAATACCAGAGCCAATGCGTCCTTGGTCACCCTCCCGGGATATAATCAAAAGTTGTGGATTGAAAAGATAAAAAAAGTGGCGTATCCTTGGAGGTAATTAGGACAAACTACCGCGGCAAAAGGAGCCGCAAAGGATACGCCATGTATAAGATTACCACAGAAGACTGCAATGGACAAACACCTGAAATCCAACAATCGATAGATGAACTGGCCCGGATGGGGGCTCGCAGGATGATCAAGCTGGCTTTAGAACTCGAGGTGGAAGAATATATTCAAGAGCTGAAAGATTTGCTGGATGAAGAAGGGCATGCCATGGTTGTCCGAAACGGAAAGTCTCACCACGAGCGAACAGTGAATTTGGGAGCAGGACCGATCTCGCTCCAAACACCAAG
>JAWODY010000065.1:0-12797 GCA_046483045.1 Anaerolineales bacterium
TTCGCTGATCATCAAGAGATTGCTGAAGAACTCGATACTGATGTATATTTTGCCCATCCCTATGCCTCTTGGGAGAGAGGAACAAACGAGAATACAAATGGGTTGGCCCGGCAGTATTTTCCGAAGGGAAGTGATTTTTCAAAGATCACGGATGAAGATACACAGTTTGCGGAAAATCGCCTTAATACCAGACCAAGAAAGTGTCTCGATGTCAGGACGCCAGAAATGGTGTTTTTCAAATCTAAGCCTTGTTGCACTTCAAAGTTGAATCCAAGATATTAACTTAGAAAGTTACTTCGGGTTGCAGCAATCCATATGTGTTATCTTTTCTTCTGTAAAGTACATTTATTGAATCTGTCTTGGCATTGTAAAACACAAAAAATTGGTCATGTCCAAGAAGCTCCATTTGCTCAATAGCTTCCCACTCGTCCATCGGCCGAATTGTAAATTCTTTTCGCCTGACGATCCTCTCCTCATTTTCATCTTCATAAGACACAGAGTCAAAATCCACTTTGTTTTGGGCTTGTTTCCAACGTTGATTCCTTTTCCCTTTATAACGCTTAATTCTACGCTGAATTGTGTCCACAGCTAAATTCAAAGCCCCCAAAATATCCCCGGCTCTTTCTTCTGCCCGCAAGATGATCCCCTTTCCTCTCACGGTAATTTGAGCCACTTCTCTTTCTTCTGCGTTCCTGGCATTGGTTGACTTTAAATCTACCCTGGCTGTGTTGATATCCCCCAGAAATCGGTCCAGGTTTGACACCTTTTTCATGACCTGGTCTCTGATGTGATCTGTAACTTCTATACTTTGACTGTAAATTTTTACCTCTAGTGTCATAACACCTCCACTTATCGATTTAAAAAGTTTCCATTGAATTGGGTTTAACCGCTCTGGCTAGCGTTACTGCAAAAACTTTCTCTGCCCTTGCTTCTTTTAAGCCTTTAGCACAGGCGTTGATCGTCGCCCCCGTAGTTACCACATCATCCACCAACAAAATCCGTTTCCCCTTTACGACTTGTTTTTTTGCAGTAAACGCGTTCTGGACATTAACGATCCTCTGCTTCCTTGACAACCCAACCTGTGAGCGGGTTTCGCGGACACGCGTAAGAGCCTGCCTTTTTAAAGGGATATCCAGGTCCCAGGGGAACGGTATTGCCAATAACATAACCTGATAATATCCTCGTTCTTGAAATCCTTTCGAGCCTAATGGTACCGGAACAATAAAGTCAACATCCCAACTCAAGGATTCAAACAGGTTGACCAATTTTTGTGCTAATTTTTCCCCCAACCCCACATTTTGTAGATATTTTAATTCATGAACTGCTTCCCTTATTGGGTCCTTGAAAAAGACCCACGACGACAATCTTTCGTAATATAGCTTTGTACCACAACAGCGCCCACACATTGCACCGATCCCATCCCAATTTGGACCTCCACATCTTGGGCAGCTCCCTTCTCCAATGAATTGCACTTGATCTTGACAGGATTCACACCATCTCGTCCCCCAGCGTTTACATCCCCCACATCTTGATGGTATAACCAGATCTAAGAACTTCCAGCCTACTTCATATAAGCGTGATTGCACACTTACCTCTCTGTAAGCGGATTATTATCCCCCTTACTCAGCCCCACTGTTCCCTTACCCCTTTCCTATCGTGTGTTTTTTATCCCCCAAACATTCCAGATAGAGCAGAGTTCTTCAGCTGCAATCCAGCAGGCCCCAGCAGAATAATCAAGAGGGAAGGGAAAATAAGCAACGCCATGGGAAATAGCATCTTTACAGGCGCTTGCTGCGCTTTTTCCTCTGCAGTTTGCCTCCTTTTCGTTCTCATTTGATCAGATTGGATTCGTAAAACTTTTGCCATGCTCACACCCAATTGCTCGCTTTGGATAATAGCTGCAATAAAACTGGTCATTTCTGATATCCCAATTCGGTCGTCCATATTCCGCAGCGCTTCCCTCCGCACTTTCCCCAAGCGAATTTCCCGAAGTACCTGGTCAAACTCATCCGCTAATTCGTCGTCCCACTTTTCCGCCACTTTTTGCATTGCAGCATCAAAACCCAATCCCGCTTGGACACATATCGTTAATAAGTCCAATGCATCTGGCATGGCTTTTCGAATCTCATCCTGCCTGCTGTTGATCCGGCTCTGGAGCAGCAGTTGAGGAACAAAAAAACCGATCGCTGAAAAAACTGCCATGATCAATATTTTTCTTCCCCAAGTCCATTCCACAGTACCGAAGGTGAACACCAGGATCAATATACCTGCCACAACAACGACTGCGATAAACCGGGAGGCCCAAAATAAGGTTGGGTCCAAACCTTTGGGATTTCCCGCTAATTCAAGCTTCCTTTTTGTCTGCTCATAAGCTTTCTGGGGAGTAAACCTCTCCGTAAACTCACCTATCGCTCTTACCAAAGGGATTAAGACCCTCTCAGTTATGGGCTGAGAAAGCTCAATTTCCTCCAGAGTTACATCTTCACCTCTGGCCGCGTACTCTGCTAATCGGTCCTCAAGCGGTGATTCATCAGCACGGTCCCGGAATCCCACCACAATGAGTGCGACAGATACAATTAGGACGACGAGGACACCTACCCAGACAAGAACACTCATAAAAGACTCCTAGGTTTTCTAAACCTCAATATCCGCCAAACGTGTCATGATGATATATCCGCTGAGTACCATCACGCCCGCAATGGACAACATGATAATCCCACATAAGAGATCACCGGGTGCAAAGAAACTCATCAGATACTCCCGATTCGCAAACCACAACAGTCCCATAAGAATGAGGGGCAGCAAAGCCAAGAATTTTCCCGAATACATCACCTGGGATGTCAAGACCTGGATTTCTCCTTTGATCCGGATTCGTTCTCGAATAGTGTAAGAAATCGTGTCCAATATCTCCGCCAGGTTACCACCAACTTCTCGCTGGACGTTGATCGCTGTTATGGTCAAATCCAAGTCATCGCTAGGGATTCTGCGATGAAGATTATCGAGGGCTCTCTCCATCGAGAGGCCAAGCTGCATCTCCTGCACGACTCGCCGGAATTCATCACTCATCGGCGGGGGAAGTTCTTTACTCACTGCTTCCAAGGCCTGCATGGTTGAATATCCCGCTCGAAGGCCGTTTACAACCAGGTTAAGCATATCCGGTAGTTGGTTATTGAATGTCGTCAAACGCTTTTTTTGCTGTCTCCTGACATATGTTCGGGGGACGATCCCGCCGACAATAGCTCCAATAATGGCAGAGATAATGGATCTCCCCCCAATTAGCCAGGCTATCAACGCCAATCCAAATGAGACAATGACGATCATTGCCAAGAATTCTGCTGGTCGGAGTTGCATGTCAGCTTGTGCTAAACTCTTCCGTATTTTTTTCCCCCATTGGTAGCGTTCCAGAATATTATCCAGCCATTCTGTAATCGGTGTCGGTTTTTTTTCTTCCGCAGTAGTTTCTGCTTCAAAATCTTCTTCAATATAATGGGAAAAGCGATCATCAATCATTGATCTCTCCTCACTAAGAGAGATCACAATCCCAATCAACAAGAGCACAAAAGCCAATCCACCACCGAACACCAAAATAAATGTCATGATCAATCACCTTCAATTCATGTATCCATCTGAACGAATGGTATCTTCTATCGTGATCCGCTCCTTCTATTGAAGATCGCCGGAGGTAAATGGAACCCTGATCCTTCTATTTTATCAAGCCCTTGTGGTCTTAGACCAGTGGGGCGCAGTTCCCCCATGACCTTCCCATCCTCTATCGCTGTCTGTTCGAAATTAAATATGTCTGTCATGGTGATTGTATCACCTTCCATACCCACGACTTCGGTCACACTGACTACTCTTCTTGAACCATCTGACAGCCTGTTCTGATGCACAATCAGATCAATAGCTGACGCTATTTGCTCCCGAATGGCCCGCACGGGCAGGTCCATACCTGCCATCAAGGTCATCGTTTCAATCCTTGCCAGTGTATCCCGAGGGCTGTTGGAGTGGGCTGTTGTTAATGACCCATCATGGCCTGTGTTCATGGCCTGCAACATATCCAAAGCTTCTTCGCCGCGGATCTCACCGACGATGATCCGATCCGGTCTCATACGCAGTGTGTTGATTACCAGCTGCCGGATCGTCACCTCCCCGCGCCCCTCAATGTTCGGGGGCCTCGACTCGAGGGTCACAACATGATTTTGCCTCAATTGAAGTTCCGCAGCGTTCTCAACCGTGATGATCCGCTCATCATTGGGGATAAACTGGGAAAGCACATTGAGCAATGTCGTTTTCCCAGAACCCGTTCCCCCCGATATGATGATGTTCAATCTTGATTTCACAGCCGCTTCAAGAAATTTTACCGCTCCGGGTGTGATCGTTCCAAAATCGATTAATTGTTCCACAGTAAACGGGTCTTTGGAGAACTTACGGATGGTCAAACAGGGTCCGACCAGGGAAATGGGCGGAATCACGGCGTTCACACGCGAGCCATCCGGAAGACGTGCATCCACATAAGGGCTGGATTCATCAATCCGCCTTCCCAGGGGAGCAACGATACGATCGATGATGCGCATTACGTGTTCGTCGCTTTCAAAAGTAATGGGAACTCGTTTGATCTTACCGTATTTTTCCCGGTAAACATTCTTCGCGCCGTTAACCATGACTTCTGTAATCTCATCATCCTCAAGGAGGGGTTGCAGGGGGCCAAACCCCAATATTTCAGCTGAAATCTGCTCGAACAAGCGGTGTTTCTCCTGGCGAGAGAGAACGATGCTCTCTTCAGAGAGTATTTGTTCGAATAATTCGCGAATAGTACCACGTACTTTATCAACCTCAGAAACATCAATGGAAGGATCTAATTCCGCCAATAACCTATTTTGAACTCTCACTTTTAAATCCGCATAGGTTTCTTCTTGAGCCCTTTCTCGCGGGGGTGATACCCTACGAGCTTCCAACGTGCCCAGACGAGAGGACCCTTTTTCTTTATTTGATTTATCTTCACCTGAACCCTGACTTTGTTCTATCCTCTTTAATAATGACATGTTTCCTCACATCCTTTCATACTGGGCATCCTCAACCACATATACTTAATTTTCGGTAATAATTTCATTCTCAAGTTCATTCAAACTTTCTCGGACCTGAGCAGAAAGTCTTAGTATACCTTTTCCTATTTCCTTCGATTTCACATCATCAAGCATAAAAGGAACGCCCCTATTCACCGCGGGCATGACTATTTGTGGATCCTCAGGTATCACAGCCACGATCTTATGGTTTAAGTTTTTACTGACTTTTTCAGGGGAAATGGAGATTTGTTTTTCAAACCGGTTCATGACCATGACAATTTTTTCTTTAGATATGTTCAACGCCCTTAATAAAGCCAACATCATCCGAGAATTAATGATAGACGGTATCTCTTGAGCTGTGACCAGGATTACTAGATCACTGGCATCCAACGTGTCAAGTGTGATATCAGACAGACCTGTCGCGGTATCAACAATCACATATGTATACAACCTTTTCAAGTACTCAAGTACTTTCACCAATTGTGGACCGGTAACAGTATCCGCATCTTCCGGATGGGGAGGAGCGGAAATGATGTCGACTCCGGACGATTTATGATGGATGGCTACTTCCTCCACTACCTCTGGATCCAGCTGGTCCGCCATTGGAGTCAGGTCCACAATGCTGTTCTTGCTCCGCTCATTCATGAACACAGCTACATCACCAAATTGCAGGTTCCCATCAACAATGACTACTGGCGTCTCATCTCTGTGCAATGTGACAGCCAAATTGGTCGCAATGGTTGTTTTGCCGACCCCGCCTTTAGGGCTGTAAACGGATATGGCCTTTCCAAATCCCGAGAGCTGGGATGTCGTACCATATTTCGTCCGTACCCCAGCTTGACCGGGAACCGTAAAGGCTGCTTTCTCTTTTTCCTCTTTTGCTTTTTGACCCGCGCGCTTGATGACTGTGATTAATTCATCACTTTTGGCAGGCTTGGTCATAAAATCACGCGCTCCTGCCAACATAGCTCTGCGCATGTAATTGGTATCACCCTGGACAGACAAGATAACGATCTGGGTCGAAGGGACCTGTTCCTGAATGGCTTCCGTCGCCTTAATGCCATCCATGTCAGGCATGTTGATATCCATCAGCACCACATCGGGTGTTAGTTCCCGTGCTTTTTTAATGCCTTCCTTACCCGTACTAGCAGTATCAACCACTTTGATATTGCTCTCGAATTTCAGCAATTTGCTGATATTCTTTCTGGTATCGTCATGGTCATCAACAATTAATACGGTGTAATCTTGTTCTGTCATGAATCAGCTTCCTCAAATTCGGTTAACTATTAAGGCGTTGGCTCAGACCCGCCGTTTGTTTCCTCTTCACCATCCACACGGGGATAAAACCCGTAGGGTAACTTTTCGGGCAGCGGAATATCATAATTTTCCAAAAGGTTTTTTAGGGTCACGGTTTGCGTATCAACGACCGTGCTGTCGCCTGCAGACCTTAAAACCAGATGTATATCCACACCACTCTCAATCAAGTATGTTAGATTCACAGCTTCCTGAGGGGTGACGATCAACGTGATAATGTCTGGTGGTTCTTTTTTGGGTTCAGGTTGTACTTGCCCTTCCTGTTGGTCACCGGGGCTTGGGGTGGGGGTTGGCAGCGCCTGATCAGGTTCTTCCTCTTCTTCAAAACTAAATTCCCCCACCTTTAACACTGTTGCGCTTGGTATGATAGCTTGAGAGGCTAATCTTGGGCGCTGATCTTCAGAGGGAAGTACATAGATTTCTTCCTCTTCTAATCCAAGCGCGTCTTCTGTCCTTCCTTGAGGGGGTGAGTCCACACTGCCAGTGATTTCGATGGTCAAGCTCGGGCCGGTCGTCTCTTCCCCTTCACCACCACCTCCTTCCGGTACCGTTCCATAAACCAAGCCAACACGGTTTGGTAATTTCGTCTGGAATGATTGATCAATGTCAATAAACGGCATGGAAGCGATTACTACTACTTTATCACCTGGTTTTAACGCGTATGCCACACTCGAGAAACGGTCCATTGGGATGGTTTTAGCCACCATGCCTTCAGGAATCGACAAAGAAGCCACTGATCCAGCATCAGATAATTGATCAGCTGTGTCTACTAACATATTCGCCGTGACTGGGATGCCACTATCCAGGTCAAACTTTGCTTGTCTCCCAACAACTTGTGCTGAATCCGTAAACATCCCGGGGATGACTACATCTCGCGGAAGAGAAATCTTACCCAATAACGTCTCATTTAACACCGTTCCTCGCGATGCTTTTTGAGTAACGACGATGATATCTACAGTATCAGGAACGGGAGTAGGCTGACTTGCTGGTTGACCAGCATCTGTCGGTTTAAGGAAATTATTCCACGCAAAATACCCCCCTACCAGCAACAAAATCAGGATCAGGCTAAGATATAAAAACACTCTACCGCGACTCATATAAACCTCCTGGGTGAAAAAGAAACAATGTCTTTATTTAAAAATTTGTTGAGTTCTTGACGTTATTTGGTAATTGAATCTTATAAGTAGTTTAACTGATATTGGAATTCTTTTCTACCCCTATTCTTGATTTCCACCTATGAATTTTGATAATTCTTTTGGCATACCCCCTTATTTTGTTAAGAAAAAACACGCAAAACCTTACCAAAAGGCAGGGCTTTGCGTGCATGACATCGTAGGCTGTCACGGGCCCTAAGGATTTATTTAGCTACATTAAATCGAGTTCACGATGTTGCTAAATACGTTTCCAATAGCAGGACCAAGTAGGGAGAGAATGACAATTACAACAACTGCAACTAAAACAAGAATTAGCGCATACTCTACAAGACCTTGGCCTTTTTCCTTTGGTGCGAATAGCATGGTTTTCACCTCCTAATAAATTTGAATTTCCCGCCAGGCGTATGCGAACCTATTGGGTTATTAGCCATTATAAAGAATGAGGGTCGAGAATGCAATATGGTTTACCTTACAATTATGCAAAGACCTCTTCCCCTTCCGTACCAGCAGGAACCTCAAAGTGGATTCTCGTTCCTTGTCCTACCGCTGTGTCAATAATCATTTCACCCCCTAATATCTCGACTCGGTCTTTGATAACTTTGATACCCATACTCCCCTCTAAAGCTTGTTCTACGTTAAATCCTTTTCCATCATCTTCTACACTCACTTCCACTGTGTCTTCCTGGGTATCAATATGCACATTCACCTTATCCCCCTCGCTGTGTCGGCTGGCATTACTTAATAATTCTTGAACTGCTCGAAAAATCATGATTTCCAAGTATCCATCCAAGCGTCTTTCCGTACCAGATGCTGAAAAGTTCACTTCTAAACCAGTCTGTTCTCGATAGCTTTCTATATAATGCCGTAATGTCGGCACCAATCCCAAATCGTCGAGCATCATGGGGCGCAGTTCAAATATGAAATCTCTTACTTTACCAAACGTGGCACTTGCTGTAGATTTCAGCTCATCCAATTCCTCTCTAGCTTGTTCGATGTCCATATCAAAAAGCCTTTGAGCTATTTCCGCCTGGAGGATAAAGTTGGAAAGCGCCTGGGCTGGGCCATCGTGTATTTTCCTGGAAAGCCTATGCCGTTCTGCCTCCTGAGCCTGAATTACCGACTCAATTAATTCCCCTGCTTCTGGTTGTTCCTTTCCATCTTGAAGTTGGGGTTTGTCCAAATACTGATCCTTTAACATTTCTAATTGTTCAATATAATCTTGCAAATGAAATTGCTCACTCTGGAGTTTTTCCATTTGTCCCCGCATCACAAATAATCTTTGCTGGGTTTCTAAAGCTTCATCGTAAGCACTTTGGACCTCTCTGGATGATGTACTTTGGATATTTGTCTTAATTTTTTTTAATCGAGATGATGACTGTACATTCTTTTGCGCTAATTTATCAACCTCTTCTTGGCTTTGCTGTAATTTCTTAGAGACGCGCTCTAATTTTTGCTTCGCCTGTTCAACATCTATTTGAATGTTCTCACGAAGCGCGGTCATCGTCATTTCATCTGCATCCGTATTTCCGCCAGCCATGGTTTTCTCCTATAATTTTGCCTTTTGTGAGTATAGCACAGGTAACGTAGAGAGGCAAACATAGAATGACTGAACCGCTCATTCGTCAGCATCCCACTCAAAAACTGCCATGTTTTCCATACCCATACGGGGGGCAAACGTGCCATTGGTTGTATATATTAATTTTCGCTCTTCAACTAATTCAGGATACCAAAATGGGAACGTGATTAGGTAATCAACATTTTTTTCATCGAGGTAATTTGCAATTTGTTCCTCATCTCGAATAAAAGGAATCACTTCTGGAGATACTAACCCTGCCAGGTCAACAATTTCTCTCTCCGTAAAATATCCAAGAGCACCAATATCATGGGCTGCAATCACATCTCCCTGGGTTGTTTCGTTGCTGACCCAATGAGCGGCGCGAACCATTTCTGACTCTATGAAGGCCACATCCCGTGCGTAAACCCGGGCTCCAATCCCCCAAAAAAGGATTGTAACGACCCATAAGACAATCCCCCAGGTCCTGCTCATCAGACGGCTAAATATATCTTCTGATTTCCAATTGATCCAATCCATAAAACCTGCGAATCCCCAGATATAAAAAACAGACATGGTGGGTATCAGATATCGCCCGTGTTGATAGGTCACGGGTAATTTCCATACATAGAGTAAGATATAACCTGTTGCCCAAAGCGGTCCAGCCAGTTTTTCCCATGCCCTCTGTTTTACAGCCTTGCTTAAGATAAGTAAAAAACCCGGCAACAAAACAATCCCAGCGCCCACAAAGGGCTGAACACCGAGCTTCCATAATCTTTGTAACAAGGGCACACTGCGCGCAATCGCGTATTCAGCCTGTTTCGCATAAAACGTATTAGGTAGAAGATCTCCTGCCACCTGAAGGTTGAATAATAGATAAAGGCCTGTGGGGAGAAGAAAACCTAAAGCGACTTTTGCTCCCCTCTGCAGGATTTTATAAAAGTTATAACGCAAGATCAACACAAAAAGTATCGGGCCTAAGAGGGTCACACCACCCGGACGAACCCAAATACTGACCCCAGCTAAAAGACCCGGGACAAACCACTGATCGCCTAACTGCACTAACCACCCACAAATAAACAATGCGATCACAGAAAATAATAAGGTTTCCATGCCGGAACCAGCAGCCCAAACCAGGTGCCACTCAAACAAGAGTAAACATCCCACGAGAAAAGATTTTTGTTTCTTGTTTGGCAGCAACGAAGAGAACGTTTTAACCCCAAGGACTGAGATTACCCCCAAAAGTAGAAATCCCAAGAAAAACGTCCCCACATAGGGAGCCCAATTTATGAAATAAAAGAGTGAGATCAAAAAACCCCACAATGGCCCTGTGGATCCTCCAGATACGTTTCCAGAAAAAAAACTCCACGTCAGGCCCTCTGAAAAGTTCCGGGCATAGGTTTGATGGATCCAAGCGTCGTCCAAAGGAAAACCTAGTTTAAAAGTCCACAAGCTGACACTTAAATAGCCTCCCAATGATATAAACGCAAGGGCCCAAATTAATATGAACTTCCTTCGTTTAACATTCAATAAAAAATGGTTCATACCTAATTCTCAATTTTGAAATAATGTATATCTTCTTTTGTCTTCAAATACATTAAACCCTGATGGCCTTCTGGTGTTCGGTACACTTCTGATAAACTTTCGGGGGTGTTTCGGTCTAAAATGAGATATTTTGCACCGTATCGCTCAGCAGCCTCAAAAAAAGCTTTTTTTCCACCTTCGGGAATCACGATGGATGGCGACCGTGTGGCTACATAATAACCGGGCGGGTTATTAATCATGACCAGATCGTTTTTCTTCGCGCCAAGCTTCGCCAAAGTAATCCCTATCATTTTATATTCATTCATAGGTTGATTCCACGCAGGGGAAGTGACATCTTCACCAATCACTCGGTTTTTAACAATATAACTCGTGGTCAAGATGGAAATGATGACTAACCCAATTCCCAACATGCTCCATGCTTGCCTGTAGACCCAATTCCTTTGCTCAACTCCCCATTCAACCAGGCTTGATAAGCCTACAGCGGCAAGAGACCATATCAGAGGCTGCAGCGCAGCCCCCGCATGGAAAAACCCGCCCCGTGCACCTTGCAGAGGAAACAATATTGTCATTAAAATAAACAAAATCACCCACGCTGCTAATCCAACTTTGACCTCCTTACTCTGCCAACTTCTCTTGACGCCCAAGTAAAGGAGAGGAAACAAATATATTTGTCCTTGGACGGTGATTGCTGTGATCGTATTTAATTTCAATCCCCACAGTCTATCTTCCATGATCGATTTTATTCCCTGACCCCACCAACGGGAAAATGTTAAGTTGTCTGCCGGGTACAGAAATAATTGATCATAATCCGTTATCCACATGGTCTGAATACTGCCAATACCAAAGGGGTTTCCAAATACAACCACGTTTCTAACCATCCAGGGCCCAAAAATGAGGAGATAGCCTGCAAGGCAAGCAATATATACCCACATTTTTCTCTGACCCTTTACATATAAGGCTATAAACGCGATGCCCAACCATAGGAACCCTTCTGTCCTGGTTAAATGCATCAATCCCACTATGACCCCCAGAAGCAATGAATGGACATCATTCAGATCACGGCTGATTATCAAGAAGAAAATTCCCCCTAATATCATCATGGCACCAAAAGAGTCTGTGATCGGCAAAAACGGCATGTAAAAACCCGGAAAACACGCTAAAAAACCAGCCAGATAGGCAACTCTCACTTTACCAGATTGCCTATGCGCAATCCTCGCTGTCAGCGGAGGAACCAAAGCTGCCAATAATATAAACCCTACTTGTGCTGCTGAAAAATTTTCGCTTCGAAACAAAACCATCCCCAAGGAGCTGATAAAACTCGTTAGAGGCAACCAATAAGCATGAGAGGGGTGAGATACAGAAGAAAAGCCCCCCAGGTAATTCCACAAAAAGGGTTCCGTCAACCCCTTATTGTTAGCTATGCGCAGTCCCGTTGCGAAATAATAATCGGCATCCATGTACCCCGGAGCTTGTTGAAAGAGTGATGTGATAATCACAACGCTTGCGCTAACAATAAAGAGGATGATGTATGATCTTGTTTTCATTATTTTCCCATCTCGTATAAGGTGTACCCGCCGCCGAGATCCCTAGGCTCTGGCAAGGAGCCTAATAACACATCTAATTCCGCCCAAGCATCTGCCTCATATCGGAAATCTGTGCCTTTGATAAATTCCGCTCCCTGTGAATTGTATAGTACATGAGTGTACCCCTCTTCCTTCCAACTTTTGATTATAGTTTGAGTTGTCGAATACCTCAGATAATCGTGAATCCATCGATCCAGGATTTCATCGGGGTTACAGCGGGGTATACAGTATAGTCCTCTTGGTTCCCAGAGCAGAAGCACATTGGAACCTTTTGGCAGCTCTTGAAGCTCTTCCACAACAGGAGCATACCAGCCCGTATTTACAGATAAATACTCCTCATCATCGACCAATCCGACGACTTTATTGAAAACGAGTTTTTCTAGGTTAATTTTGAGCAGCTGGAATGAATTCAACCCAATTACCAAAAGGATCAAAGCAGCCACAACGCTTTGAAGTCTGATTTTCTTGATCCGTAAATCTTTCATCCCTTCAAAACCAATCCCTGCTAAGACAGCGATGGAGGGGAATAAAGCGTAATATAAGCGCGTTTGGATGAGGAAACCTGAAAAGAAACCCGCGACCCCCC
>JAWODY010000069.1:0-17810 GCA_046483045.1 Anaerolineales bacterium
ACCTCAAACGACGTACCTCAAGGAAGAAGCTGAGAAGATCACTGAAGAACTTCACGGAATGGTGCAAGACCAATCGACATCAAAGACTAGAATGGATGTTCAGAAGCCTGAATGCCAAGCTCCGGGGGTACTACAACTACTACGGAGTGATTGGTAATAGTGCCAGTTTGTGGGAATTCTTTAAACAGGCCGTGCGCATCCTGTTCAAGTGGCTCAACCGCTGCAGTCAACTCCGAAGTTATACCTGGAGTGGGTTTCAAGAACTGATAAACTACTTTCAGATAGAACGACCACGGGTAGTCGAACGACCTATGACGAGAAATGCAGCTTCAATGGCTCGAGCCTGATGGCGGAAGCGAGTACTCCTGAAGAGCCCGGTGCGAGAAAACCGCACGCCGGGATCTGTGCGGGGGCTGTCGGGTAACTGGCAGTCCTACCGCGATTATTTTCATCATTACGAACTCGGATATCATGGCGGCTACCTGAACTTCATGCACAGCTACACCCAGTGTCCCCACATCTCCAGTATCCTCCGCTCCGGACAATCTTCATCCGTTACTATTGGCTGTTCGTCGGCAGATGTGTTTCGTATCATTCGCGCTGATTCTACCGTCTACCTGAAAGTGCTGGCTTCCCTCTTACTCATGAACTTAAAAGCGGGGATTTACCTAAAAAGTCCTGGGTAAAAATCAGCCAGATACGCACTTTATCTACAAAACGATTAGACAATAAGATTGGTCATGTCGATCCCAAAGAACTAAACAATTTAATTGATGGTTTGAATGAGATTATCTCAGGCTACCGATGAATTGCAGTGTCAAGAGTAAAAGTAAAAATTCCTGTCAGAGATCAAAAAAAGGTCCTTTCCACGTTTCAAGCCACGTGGGAGGGTTCTTTTTTATAGGGTAGTTAAAGTCCTCAGCGCCTACCAGCGCCTTCGGCCAGTAAGCGGATCGAAGCAATTTTTCAGAAGAATGAGGATTTATCTCGGTGGTGCCAGCTCAGGTTTCAAGGCCAGCACCTCCTTCTCTGGAGCCAGGCGTCGGACAGCACCGTGCTTTGTGATCTGCTCCAGTTCTGTCTGTATTCCGAGCGTCTTGCCGCCCGGTTGAACAGCTCCTCGGATCAGGCGTTACGGCAGAGGTGCATACCTCAGCGTAAGTTCGGTGTTCCCGACGAGTAGTCCGTCGGCTACCTTGCTGAGCGTCTTCGTTGCATAGGGTTGACCGTAGGTGATGTCCCATTCCGTTACCAGGAATCCGTGGTCCTCGTCTAGGATGTCTTCGTGCAGCCAGCCGAATGAGCCAAACCAGACGTTGGAGAAGAAAGTCGGCTCTTCGTGATCTTCGCACTGGGTGGTCACATACTCCATCGGTGGTCCGGGCACGATCACGAGCAGCATGTCGGGACTCGGGGCCTTCATCTTCGGCAGGGTTCTGCCGTCGCAGCTGGGCCGCGTTGCCCGAGGTACCGGGATGTCCCCTGTGTCCGCCAAGAAGGTACCCGGCGTGACATTGTGGTTGGTCATGCAGAGGAAGTCGACCTTCACGTGGGAGATCGTCCCCATGCCGTCGTACCTGAATCTTTCGTCATTGAACGCCAGGACAATGGTCTCGGTTTCCACACCTACGGTGTAAGCACCCTCAGGCTCCGATATCTCCGACTCGAACTCGAGCTCAAATCTCCAGATTTTCTCCAGGATCTCTGTTGCGTCGATGTCGAAGCCCAGAAGCTGCGACTCAGCTTCGAGCAGAAGGGTCATGGAGATTTCCGACGCGTCGTTGCTGCTCACCGCCCGCTGGTGACTCCTGTTCAGCGCGTTTTCATACCCCTTTCTGATGTGCTCTGATATCGTGGCGATCTCTTTTTCGAAGGGGTTCCCGTACACATCGATAACATCCAGGATCTGGGCGGTCGACTCCCATGTCAGCCATTCGTTTACAGCACAAAGGAGTGTCGAATCGTCCGTCTCGGCCGCCTCGGCCATAGGGATGACACTGTCGTAGACCCATCTTCTGAGAATCTCCGTGAGCTTCTCCTGGTGCTCCTCCGGCGGTCTATAATCCGGATCCTCGTGCTGCTGCCTCGCCTCCTCCATTAGGATCTCTTCGATCTCCTGGTTTGCCCGGTCGCCCGGGTCTGAGGGCGGGTGATTATTCTGGGAATGTCGATCCTCCTGGTTTGACATGCCGCCGCCAAATCCGCTGAATCCCTGGATTGTTATTACAATCTCGTCGTTGACTATTCGATACGGATAGTAGTGGAAGTCGGAGCCTTCGCCGCGATACGCAAAAGCCGTGAGCTGGTACTCGGAGTTATGCGACAGGAGCTCACCTATGATGTCCGGGTCTACAGGCTCAAAGGTGAGCATGGCGGGTTTCAGAAGCTGCAGACCATCCGGCTGAATGTCCACACCCGCCAGCAGTCCGCCGCTGAGTGTCGCGCCGTCCAGGGAAGACAGCGCCGTCATCGATACCTGCTCTTCGTACACGGCGCCTTCGGGTAAACTCAGGGTGATCACGTTCCCGACCTGATCTGTCACCTGGATCACACCTCCCGCCCAGCCGATCGCAGCCGAGCTCGTGATGCTGCTAAGATTGGGCTGGACAGTTAGCGGGTTCCCTTCCCGTGGACCAGGACCGCCGCCATCGCTGTTAGCGTTAGGCTGAACGGGATTCGAACACCCAGCAAGTATGAAGCTGAGACCTAATAGAACGGCTGCAGGAAATAGTCGGATTTTCATGATTTCTCCCATGAAACTGGAGAGACAGCCCGATACAAAGCCGTTTTCAGTACCCGTAACCCCCAGGCGAAAACGAAGATGTAAGGACTCCTGTCTCCTTGATCGGATACATTTTTCACAATAAATGAATGATAGGAACTGTCATTTTTGTTGGTTGACGATTTTTCACCTGAAAGCGAGGTCTTTCCGCGATCAAGCACATTTTGCCAACAACCGGCTCTTCCTGCCCTGTTTTCTGGCAACGCCAATAAACCCAAGCATACGGTAAGGGTGTTATTTTGTCAAGATTCAAAATTCAGTTTGTTATTTAAACTTGAAAAGTGGACAGTTTAAACCTGAAAACTGGACAGTTTATGCTTGAAAAGTGGACACCTTGTTTTTGTGCATGCGTTTATCAAGGCGCTTGAACTGCGCTTTCCAGTCGTGCAAAGTCAAGGGGTCACTGCGGATGGCTGCCCAGGCCGCATCCATCGTGGCCCAGCGCAACTTCGGTAATCGTGATCGGCTTGCTCTTGTTGGTTTCTCCGCTGGTGTGGACCCCGGGGGAGATCCCGGCGTATTTGACCAGACACTTGGGATGTGAAAAACGGGTGATATCGCCGATGGCAGACAGCACCACCATGGAGAGGATCAGGCCCATGCCCGGGATCTGCACACCCTGGGCGCACAGCGTGTCAAAAACCCTTTGTCCGACGACTAAGGCTCTGTGTTGCTCAGCTTGGCCTGCTTCTGGTCGATGGCTTCATTCTGCTCTTCAAGGGTGTCCAAATACTGAGCTTTCCGAGGGGGAATATTTTGCACTGAGTATTGTTCTCTTGCAAAACCATATCACCTTTGGGTACACTACAATCAGGAATGAATTCCAAATAGTCATTGAACGGCTTGGAGGCCTGCGAGCAAACTCCAAACAGCATGCGTTTCTAGGCTTCGTTCAACGTTGATTATATGGCGGCTTTGCGCCACATCAAACCTTAACTATTAGCGTATCAGTCACATCAAAGATCGTGATTATCCACAAGAGGAGGTTTTCCTATGAAAGACAATGACCAAAAGCCCAGGACCAACGATGCCGGCATCCCCGTTCCCAGCGACGAGCACTCGCTCACCGTGGGGCCTGATGGCCCCATCTTGCTTCACGACCACCATCTTTTAGAGATGCTGGCCAACTTCAACCGGGAGATGATTCCAGACCGTCAGCCTCACGCCAAGGGGTCGGGTGCCTTCGGTTACTTCAAAGTAACCCAAGATGTCAGCGCCTACACCAAGGCGGCCGTATTCCAACCAGGCACGAAGACCGACGTGCTGGCCCGGTTCTCCACAGTGGCTGGTGAGAGTGGAAGCCCCGACACCTGGCGGGATGTACGAGGCTTTGCGCTCAAGTTTTACACCACCGAGGGCAACTACGACATGGTGGGAAACAACACGCCGGTATTTTTCGTACGTGATCCCATAAAGTTTCCGCACTTCATCCACTCGCAAAAACGTCGTGCGGAAAACGGTCTGCGGGACCATGATATGCAATGGGACTTCTGGACCCTGTCACCTGAGACCGCCCATCAAGTCACCATCTTGTTTAGTGATCGAGGCATACCTAGAAGCTATCGGCACATGAACGGCTACTCAAGCCACACCTTCATGTGGATCAACGCCCAAGGCGAGCGCTTTTGGGTCAAGTATCACTTCAAGACGGATCAGGGCATTGAGAATCTCCCCCAGGAGGAGGCGGATCGGATCGCAGGCGAGGATGCTGACTACCACCGCCGCGACTTATTTAAAGCCATCAAAGAGGAGGACTATCCCAGTTGGACGCTGAAAGTGCAGATCATGCCCTTCGACGGGGCTGAAACCTACCGGTTCAACCCGTTTGATCTGACGAAGGTATGGCCACATTCTGACTATCCTCTGCATGAGGTCGGTAAGCTGGTGTTGAATCGCAATCCAGAGGACTTCCACGCCGAAATTGACCAAGCTGCATTCAACCCGGCTAATATGGTGCCGGGCATTGGCCCAAGCCCAGACAAAATGCTGCTGGCCCGCTTGGTTGCGTACGCTGACGCACATCGCGCCCGACTGGGGGTTAACTACCACCAGATCCCGGTCAACCGACCAAAGACACCGGTGCACAGTTACAGCAAGGGGGGTCCTATGAGGATCGATAACGCGTCTGATCCGGTGTACGCACCGAACTCCAAGGGAGGCCCGGAGCCGGACACCGAGCGTTACCCTGAGATCGCGACATGGGAGGCCAACGGGGAGTTCGTCCGAGCCGCCTACACCTTGCGCGAGGATGACGACGACTGGGGTCAGGCAGGCGCCCTGGTGCGCGAGGTCATGGACGACGAGCAGCGAGACCGGCTGGTGTCTAATGTAGTAGGACACTTGAAAAATGGCGTATCCGAGCCTGTGTTGAAGCGCGCACTCGAATACTGGCGCAACATCGACAAAGAGATCGGAGACCGCATAGCCAAGGGCGTACTAGGGAACTGAGCTCAACACACTTGCGAGATAGGTCAAGAAATAGAAGCCATACGCTAAAAACCGTTTCCAGCGGATGGTATGATGCTGCCGCTGAACCGAAGCGTTAGAACTCACCTCTACCATAATTGGATATTTTCATAGACTGGAGGAAACATTATGAACGAGCATAAACAAGAACCTTCTAAAAGATATATTAAATTCTTTGCGATGATAGGAACTTCAATGCTCCTAATGTATGGATTGATGTACTTGAATTCGTACCAAATACTCGATCACGCCCGGTTCAGCGAAACACGTTTATTCATGACCTTGATCATGGGTGGCTCCATGATGATCGTCATGATGGCATATATGTTTGGGATGTATCGGAAAAAATCAGTCAATATCGCAATCTTCATTGGTGCGATGCTATTAATTTTGTCCTCGATTTGGCTTGTTCGGAGTCAAGTAACCGTTAGTGGTGTTGATTATATGGAGGCCATGATCCCTCATCACTCAATCGCTATTCTTACTAGCGAGCGATCAAATATACGAGATCCTCGAGTTCGAGAACTTGCTGATGAGATTATCGAAGCACAACACAGAGAAATTAAGGAAATGGATTGGTTAATTTCCGACATAAGGAAAAACGGAATTGCAGTAAGTGAGGAAGAAGCCGAGGCCAGACCAGTTCCATCATTTTCTGGTAAAAAGGAGTAATCATCATTGATGCCACATTTGAAATATCCTTTCACATAATAGTTATGGATGTCAATGCCGATGTAGCGAACCATGGGTGCGTATTAAGGGGTGAGTTCATGGAAAACTTTTAATAAGGTTGCTGATGGGGCGCGGGTTTTTGGGTCTCGCGAAGTTGTGTACAGAGTAAGAGGCACTTCTGCTGATATGGGTTCATCGTCTCTATAGTAGTCTTAAATGTATGGAAGACCAGGCGGGTCGCAGCGAGCCTTCGTATCGCACTGTCCGGTCAAGAACGCCTACCGGTTAAACCGTCGATCTTTTCAAGTGATGGTCCAGGCACGCCTACCAGATCGTGCCCGACAGAGCCCTCCATGCGGAACATGGTCACGAGGCTTTTGTCGAGCGCTTCACGAACGGCGGCCCGGGAAGGAGAGGATATGCTCGATCCACTGGTGGAACAGGGCAACTATGGAGGAATGACATGAAGAACACCACAAAAACCATTCTGATTTCAGTCGCAGCCACGCTCATCGTGATCTCGATCGTCTTTACCGCTGTGTGGTGGTTCTCCCCGATGCGAGGCATGGGCTTCGGGGCGAGGGGAAACCCCATGTCCGCAGGCGTAAGGGACGCCGACGAACTCGATCGTTTTAGTCCAATGGGCCGCGGCATGATGAACGAGATGCGCAAGATGGCGGACATCGACAGTGAGTACGAGTACATGAGCAGCATGATCCCGCACCACGAGGAAGCCGTTGCGAAGGCACGAATTCTTCGGGACCGGACCGATCGTGCCGAGATGGGCGAGTTCGCGCAGAGCATCATCGATGTACAGACCCGCGAGATCCAACAAATGGAGGAGTGGCTCGCGCGCTGGTATCCGGACCGGCCAGCACGTGCTGACTACCAGCCGATGATGGGAGACTACAGCGGCATGAGCGGAAACGAGCTCGACGTCGCGTTTCTCCAGGACATGATTCCTCATCATATGGCGGCCGTCATGATGTCCCAGCAGCTTCTTGTAGGCGGGCTCGCGGAGCATGACGAGGTAACCGGGCTTGCACGCGACATCAGAGACGCGCAGCTGCGTGAGATCCGCCAGATGAGCGATTGGCTCGAGGATTACTGAACAGGGCTGGGTGAAGGGGCTTGCTTTATTTCAAGTCCTAAGTCTTGTCTCTACCTGTGATTGCTCAGCTAGTGATTGTGAAATTGTTGCTTTAGCTCAGGATCTTGATGCCCACCTAATGACCGTGGAAAAGAAAATTTTGAGCGAATTTCCCTCCCTATCTTATGAGTTAGTTGGGTATGTTTCTTAAGGATAATTGAAGGTATCTTCTGATGAATTGCGCTGTCAAGAGCAATTAGAAAGTAGTAATTGAGCTAAAAGATGACGACCTCACCAGCAATAAGACCGTTGGTGAGGTTTCTTTTTTCCAGGGTCATTAAAGTCCCTAACGCCTGCCCGCTCTCTTGGCTGGCAAGCGTACTCGAATTGACTTATCTTCGTTTATTCCATGGGGCAGGTTTACACTACGGCTTTGGCCGGTCCGTACAGGGCTTCCTGGACGTGGTTGATCCTGCGGTGCATGTCGGGGTCCGTCTCCAGCAGCTCGCCGATCTTATCGTTCCCATACATCACCGTGGTGTGATCTCTTCCGCCCAGCAGCTCGCCGATCTCGGGGTAAGAAAGCGAGGTCCCTTCCCGAAGGAGGTGCATGGCGACCTGGCGGGGGAGGGCAATGCGGTGGGCGCGGCTGCGGCTGAGGAGTTCTTCTTTGGAAACGTCGAATTCTTCAGTGACGGCTTGCAGGATATGTTGGGGTTCGATTTCCCGGGGCTGCGGCATGAGGTCGGCCACGGCGGATTCCACCAGATCCTCGTTAATCTCCATATCGCGGAGCTGGGCAAAGGCCATGACGCGGGTCAAAGCACCTTCTAATTCGCGGATATTCGTTTGGAAGCACTGCGCGAGGGTTTCAAGAACATGGGGTGGAACATGATGTCCATCCCGGCTGGCTTTGGACTGCAGGATGGCAACCCGGGTCTCAAAATCAGGAGCCTGGATGTCAGCGGCAAGGCCCCACTCAAAGCGGGAGCGCAAACGCTCCTCCAGGGTGACCATGGCCTTCGGGGGGCAATCAGAAGTGATCACAATTTGCTTGTTCTGACCATGTAAGGTATTGAAGGTGTGGAAAAACTCTTCCTGCGTGGATTCTTTACCGGCGATAAACTGAATGTCATCGATTAACAGCACATCAAGGCGGCGGTACTTCTCGCGGAAAGCCTGGGTGGTGTGCCCGCGGATGGCGGTGATGAGGTCATTGGTGAATTCTTCGGAGGAGACGTACAGCACCTCAAGGCCGGTTTGACGACATTGATTGCCGATGGCATGCAGAAGGTGGGTCTTTCCCAGCCCGACGCCGCTGTATAAGAACAGGGGGTTATAGGTTTGGGCAGGTTTCTCAGAGACTGCCAGAGACGCGGCGTGGGCCAGGCGGTTGCTGGGGCCGACGACAAAATTTTCAAACGTGTAGCGGCTGTTGATGTTCGTGGGAAGAGAGGCGGACTCGTACAGTTCAACATTACGCCCGGGTTCAGCCTCTGCCGTTTCTTTTTCCTTGTTGTTGTGGATCACGTTGAAAGTGATATCTACGGAGCGATCCAGGATCCCGGATAAAAGACTGGTAAGGGTGGGTTTCATTCGGCTGTCAAGCCAGTCACGGGCATATGCGTTGTGGACGCCAATTTGAAATGAGCCGTCGGATACGGAGATCAATTCCGTGTCTTTCATCCAGGTATCAAAAGACGATTTCGGCATCTCGATCTGCATCTGACTTACCGCGGTTTGCCAAGCTTGTGTTCCTTCCATGTATCTCTTTCCTTATAAGAATGGAGACGAAACCCGCTCCAGTTAGATGGTCTGACAAAGAGCGGACAAAAACCTTTTTATATGTGTTGACCCCAGAGGGGTTCATGCGGTAAGGTACATTTTAAAGGATAAGTGTTTGTTCTAGCAATCGAACAAACGAGGAATTTGGAAAATTTTAAGGTAACAAGAGAAAAACATGATTTTCTAAACCGACGGATGCCAGCTCTTTCACGGAAAAAAGCAGCAGAGCAGTAGATAAGATTCCAGAGAATGATACACACAACGCTGACCTTCCAGCTGCGGGGAAGGCTTTGCTTAATCGGAGGAGACGATCATTCAGTAAAAGGACAGCTCCTTTTATTAAGTTGGAAGGGCTGCCAGAAGGGGTTATTGTCCTTCCCCCAAGACACCCTTAATCGATCGGAAAAGCTCTTGAGGAGAAAAGGGCCTTTGGAGGTAAGCGTCAGCGCCGGCGCGGTGTGCTTTCATTTTCTCCCCTTCTTGAGCTTTACCGGTGATCAGGATGACGGGGGTGCCCCGAGTTTCTTTTGAGGAACGAAGTGCTTCAAGGACCTGATACCCGTCCATGTCAGGCAAAACGATATCCAGCAGGATCAGGTCTGGCCTTTCCTGGCGGGCGGAGGCCAGGCCAGATTCACCAGTTGGGGCGGTCATTGTCTCGTAGCCTGTCCGCTGCAGGAGAAGCTCTAACAGGTCTAGAGAATCGAGGTTGTCATCTACAATTAAAATTTTGGTTGCCATAAGTACCCGCGATGGATCTGATTTAGTGATTGGCAGGGGAGAAAAACAGGTTTTCTTTTGGCCTTCATCCCGCTGTTTGTTTCGCCCAAGGGCTTGGGCTTTGTATCACGTCATCATTCATTGTAGCTTCTGTTCCACAAAACCGCTCCTAACAAAACTGTAAGGGGAGAGATCTTCTTTTCGCTTGTGAATGGGAATAGGCGGATGCTGACCCTTGTTCCTTGATTCCAAAGGGGCCACAGCATGAGCTTTCCTGCGGGGGTGAACAGAGGGCGCTCTCGATAGACACATCGGCACCCTTCGCGACCGCCACCGTGGTCGATTGACTCAGCACTAAGGGGCGCACCACCATCTACAAAGCAAGCTCCCTAGGCCAGTCTTCACTCTTCGGTAATTAAGCTGTACCCCAATGTTTTTTTGAAGAGTTGTGTTGTTTGTTTCCTTTTGTTATCATGGTGGTGAGATATCAGGGACCTCTGTGGGAGTAATTCCCTCACGAGAAGAGGCATTAATGATGTCTCTTTTTATGCTCAAAGACCGAAATTCGATTTACGCGAAAAATTCTGCCCGACTACGCAAATGGAGAAGGAGATTTTTATGAAAAAGAAAGTATGGATATTTCTGTTAGCTTTGGGCCTGGTCTTCACTCTGGCGGCCTGTGGTACCAAAACCACGTCGCCGGCGGAAGCTACTGCAACGCCCGAAACTGAGGAAGCCACCCCTGCTCCCCCGACAGAAAGCGGGGAGGACGAGGAGCCCTCCAGCGACCCCGAAGAGGCCCCTGAGGTCTCTATGGGTACCCTGACCGGGACTTTGGACGAAGGAAGTGAGGATTGGTACACTTTTGAGGTCGCTGATGGCCACGTCCTGAGCGTGGAGTTCACCGCTGGTGAAGATGCCGAGTCGATGAACGTGCAGCTCCTGGGTTCCGAGCAGAACGAGATCTGGGTGGAGCGGCGTATAGGCCCCACGGTGACCCAATTGACGCGGCAGGTGATGAGCAGCTCCTCCGGCGGGACGTACTACATTAAGGTCAGCGGTGGACACGGCGAGTACTCCTTGGAGCTGGCGGCGGAAAGCCAGGACGACGCTGGCTCGGGCGGTGATGCCGGGGACAGAGTGGCCGATGCTTTGCAGGTGGAGATGGATCAGACCTTCTCGGGAGAGATTGCCAACTTTGACGCGGAGGACTGGTACGCGTTTGAGGTTCCCGACGGCCATGTCCTGAACGTGAAGTTCACCGCTGGTGAGGACGCCGAGTCGATGAATGTGCAGCTCCTGGGTCCCGAGCAGAACGAGATCTGGGTGGAGCGGCGTATAGGGCCCACGGTGACTGAGTCTGTCGAAGTGTCCGAGGCCGCGGAAGGGACGTATTACATTCGGGTCTCTGACGGGAATGGAAGCTACACTATTGATATCGAGTAGGCCAAAATTGGGGTAGATTTCCAATTCCGTACATACCGGCAGCATGGAACGGACCAGCAGAATCATTATGACCCCCCAATGTCCATGAAAATGTCAGGCGTCTGTTGATGGGATGTTGGGGGGTTGTATGCTCGGGTTGTAAGGAACCAGTAGGGCAAAGGGCGAGATACGAGATCAGGGCAATCAAGAATGGCTGTTAAAAATCGAACTGCCCCCCGGGGACAGACCTAGATGCTTATGCTCAGCAGGAGACCAAGAAACATGAGAGCAATCAAACCGGCGGGGACCAAACCGATCAACGTCCACATCCTGGTTTCGTTGGCTGTCTTGGGCGTTTCCCGCAGGGTGAGGATCATCAACGCTAAACTCACAAAAGGAATGGGCAGTGTCAGCCAGGCGGCGAGATGCAGCCGTTTGGCCTTCGAAGAAGGCTCCAAAACCCGGGCGTAATCTTCGCTGATGGGATATTCCTTTCTGCAGCGGCTGCACCGGGCCCAAACTTCACGGTACGTCCCCATGGGAATAAGGAAATTCGCCTTAACTTCCACGTCCATATGACGGAGATTAAGTTCTCCCTTTTGGCAGCACAATGGGCATTCGTCTAGAACATTCTCGCTGCCGACTTCCTGGTACTTATAAGTGGGGCGCACAGCCTACCCTCCTCAAATGATTGCTTTCCGCGATCAACTTGTGAGAACGGCCAGAATGTCTGTTTAGCAACCGCGTCTACATTGTACTTGATCGGACAGCGTCTCTGGCATGATTGGACAATGTTCAGGATGCACAGCGTGTCGTCTCACACTGCCGGGAGTGTGGCTTCGTGGGTATTCCTTGCTTCTCTGCTAATACCCTTTTGGGATATCGCGGATGGGCTGAGAGAGAGACATCTCCCGCACCCAGGGGGCATGATCCAAGAGATGGTGCAGCTCGTAGTCGCCCGGTTTTCTCCATACCTTCCGCAAGGGAGCATTCCCACCATGTTTGTTGTAGGGCAGGGCGCCGGGCTTATGAGAAAAGCGCCTCCACCAAGGATGTCCCTCATCCAGATTCAGGCGCTCGACTAAAACCGACCACCCGTCGATCCCGGCTTCCCCCAGCATTTCCAGGATCTCTTTTTCCCGCCAGGGCGACCCATCGATGACCCAGGCCTGCGACCCAGGCCTGCGCCGGGTTCCCTGACAGACCGCGCCATATTTTCCCGTATTTCTTGATGCGGTCCTCGAGTCGCGTGATGGGATTGGTGGCCCGGTCGATTTCCAAAAAGACCTCCGACTCGGAAAAATGGATTAACCCCTCGTGCACGCTTCCGTCTCTCCACATCCGGCGCCAGAAGGAGAGCTGGGTTGCCGTGTCGGGGATCACAAAATCATACGCCCGGGAAGAGAGGTCTTTGAAATAAATCCGCTTCCCGATGATTGTCTCCAGATACACATCCACCCCGCTGTATATCCTGGCCAGGCGTGAAACCTGCGCATGCTTTCCTGGTTGACCCCACAGTATCTGGCAAGCACTTCCAACCCCAGGGCAGACACCTTCTTGCCCAGCAGGGGAGGGGCAGCTCTTTTGATCAAACCTTTTTCTTCCAGCGCGGTAAAGCGGCGCGGACCGCGTCCATGATTGGCTTTGTCAGGTCAGTGTTGGCAATTGTCGCGTTTCCGGCGCATGCTGTGCCTTTGCCTGCCCGCTTTACGGAGGGGCCAGCGGCTCTCCTTACCGGATCATTTTATGTGCCGTTGCCTATCAACTCAAAAAAGGCTGGTACAGCTGTGCGATTTGCCCGTTTTGCCAACTGCAGAGCGGGAGAAGTGTTCATGGTTGGTGGCCATCAATACTTGTGACTGAGTAAGGCCGATCATACTGAACTGGTTGCGCTTACCCTCGGTGAGGTTAATCTTTTGCCTCCCCGAACAAATAACACACCTTCGTTTAAGGAGAATATGGAAGCGCAGCGGGTCTGGTCCAAGTTGGAAAGCATCTTTTTGGGAGAGGGATGGGTTTCCGTGATTTGGATGGATTGGGTCAATCCCCTGTCGAGGTTGTAAATTCAGATCCCAAACGGCTGGTAAGGTTCTTCACCTGGAGGTGTGATCCGCAGGTCCATGGTCCGCACAGCCAGGTACCAGGATTCTATCTTTTGGGGTAACGCTTTCAGTATATGATTCATAGGGGCTCTCATTGCGGGGTTAGGGGAGGTGCTGTCCCGACTGTCTCTGGGAATGGTGATGTCTTTGGGAACTTTCTGTGTATCACCCTATCATTTTGTTGGGTTGAAAACGATGTGAAATTGGGTAAAATAGATACAGAGTGAGTGGTTAGCTCGGGTCCAAATACCGGCATGGAGATCTTGTGGCCGGGGCGTCAGGACATAATCCCGTTATCGGGAGCGCCTGATCTCATTGGGCGGCCGCTCACTCGTTTTTATATATGGGCTGATGCGCATTGTGGTGGGTTGAACCGGTTCAGCCTATGGATTATTCTTGCTGATGGGGAAAAACATACCTCAGCACCCTTTTTCTGGGGGAAGTGAGCTGCCCAAAGCGAAAACACTGATTTATGGCTGTATGATTTGGACCTTTATCAGAATTTGTTTCCAAGGTTAGGGACAGCTTCCAAAGGGGCACCGGATCTGAAGGAATTCAGGGAGAGAGAGTGTCTGGGGGGCAAGCCGTCCCCCAGGGTGGACTGACCGGGTTTGCGATGCGCTGCGCTCTGTTTGTGGGCTCAGGGGGCAAATGTACTTCCCCCCGGCATTTGGTACCGGAGCGTGACAACGAAGGAAATTGGCATGTTTGACTCGCCTCGTAGGGTTAACGCAGAATTTCGGTACATTTTGACCGATGTGTTGTTCTGAAGGGTAGGGAGAAAGGACGATATGGGTGTATATGACACCGTCTACGCTGAGCTGGATTGTCCCGCTTGTGGGCGGAAATACTGGTATGCTCCCATGAGCTGGGAAGAGGCGGAACGAAGGGCCAAAGAGAATAAACAGCGTCAGCTCAGGTGTTATCAAAAGTGTCAGACGGGAGAGCAATCGCTGATGTCGAGTTTACAGTCCCTGTGGGCGAGCATGGATGGGTTGGAGGACGTGGGCGCCTGGATCTCTCAACTGGATAACAATGAAAACATCGAGGCCCAGCGCATCTCTCCCCATCTTGGCCTGGCCGGCATCCAGACCAAAGCTTTTGATTGTGTTTTGGAGGAGTATTATGTCGGTGATCAAGTGCCAGGCTATGGCGGCAAGAATTTCATCCCCGGGATATTCCGCTGCAGCGGGTGCAGCAGTGAGATGGAGTGGGTATTCTTAAGGGTGTGGATCGAAATTGAACACCGCCGGATCCGGGCTGTACACACTCGCGACCCAGAGACGAGAGAGCCTGAGAAAAGTTCCTCTCCACGTGTACCTGAGCAGGATATGGACCAGCGCGGTCTAGGTGTTTAGAAGGCAGGAACAGGGGGGGTGTACCAAATGCCACGGAATCGCCCAGAACGGCCTATGATCTCATCATTAAGCTTTATAGGCTCTGACCCATGTCCGGCGTCGGACCGGGGGATTCAACGCCGGGCAGTAGGCGGGATATCCTATGGCAGGAGATAATTATGGAAAAATGGAACTTCCCCCGGACGGATTGTGCACCTCATAATATTTACGCACATTTTGGGATTTTTTATATGGAGGTTTGGGGAAGCTTACGTTCCAATAATATTAAGTTTTATTTTTTGGGCCATTGATTTGTGATGAAATGAAAATGCCATAATGCTGTAAATACTTGCAATGCCAAAATGACGAACACATATATTCTGCGCTTATTTTTGAAACGTTCTTCAATTTCAAAACTGCTTACTAAAGCTGCAATGGGGGACAAAAAAAGCCATAATCTTTGTACTTCACCTTGAGTTTGTGAAAACAAATTTAATACAATATATAACCCAAAGACACTGATAGAAAACATGTGTTTCTGATTGGGTTTTCTATAAAGTAATTTCTTTATGGATTTTGTGATGTGATTTCCAAATAAAAAGAATAGAGGGATACCTGTCCACGTGAAATATTCTATTGTGTTCAGAATAAAGGCAATCATGATTGAACGATATCCAAAAGAGTAATGTTTTATCCTGCGGTGATGAGAAAAAGCTAATTGATAACGTGAAATAACATCGTAATTTAATGCCGCATAAAAAATCAAATATGTCAAACCAAATCCGAGAGTAAAACCAAGTATGATCTTAAGGAAATTAGTAAGCTTATTATTTTTTGATGACAAATATTTTAAAATTATCCATATGCCAAATATGCCCAAAATAGGGATTAAGGAAAAAGATATAAATATTGATAGATATGCATAGATTCCTAATACAATAGAAAATATGAAATTTTGTTTGCTTATTGTTACATAAATAAGTGAGAAACCTAACATGAACAGTAAGGGGAAGATAACCTGGTCAGCAACCATAACCCAAATCATAAAATTTGGTGTCAATATATAAATGAGCCCTGGTAAAAGAGGGTATTTTAGATTGAAAACATTCTTGCTTATGTAAGTTAGAGGGAATAAAACAAAAAGTGAAAGTAAGGGAAACATATAAGTTCCTAAACGAGTGTAGTTTTTGACACATGCTTCCCTCGTATCAGAATTTGTGAGCAGTTTTGTGATTTTTGCGAAGATTATATGTCCAGAAAGAAATCCCGGAGGTTTTGTTTGTACCCAAAAATCATGTCCATGATATGACTCGTAATTTTGAATTGATTCAATGACACTATCTTGTTTACAAGCGTAGTTGACAGTTGTAGATATTGGATGTTCTGCATATGATTTACGGACGGATTCGAAACCTTCGCCACTGATAAATCCAAAAATAACTTGAGATACATATCCAATGACGAATAGTAAGATAAGGCCTTTATATAATGTTACTGATTTTGAGAACACGGTATTTATTCCCCACCAAACTAGAATCATAAGTGGCAGGAAATAGAGAATCTGTAGGTTGATTCCCTTTTTCCGGATAGGTCTAAACCAGTGTGGTATTTTTGAGAATATTGGAGCCTGGAGAATAAGAATTTCCCAATATAGGAGAGTAAAAAACAGAATAATGAATATTAAGAATATGTTTTTGTAGTATTTGTCTTTAGAGATTTTCTTAATATGGGGTCTTTTCTGGAAAATGATAAAAAAGAGTAAAGCCTGGGTGAAATATAAAATGCATAACAAGAATGTATAGATAGTATTCTTAATAAAAGAGGCATTGAGAGTATGAAAATAATCTGTAATTGGTAATAACAGTATAAATTCAATGTAAAGCCCAAAAATTATCAACAATATGAGTAGTGTAATTGCTAATATTTTCTCCTTAATAGTTTTAAGTTTTTGATCTAATTTGGAGATAAAATTCTTACTTCTAAAGGAGAAGAGGTATAGAAGAATCCATGTTATTAAGTTGGCTAATAGAAATATGAGGATAAAAACTTCAGGTGAAAGCAAATCAATTGTATTGAAAATATTAACGAAACTCTTAACGTAGGAAAGAAACCAAAATAGTCCTTCAAGAAAGAATATTATTAATAAAGTCCGGTATTTTTTCTCTGGGTTTTTTGGTTTGGGATTATGTTTTTCTTCCAAAATTTTTTTCTGTTCGCTATACATTCGATTTAGATTTGTTGTCAATTGCCTTGAAAGGGTATGAGTGAATTTTATCTTTTAAACTGGGGGTTTGTATTTATACCATTGAATTATATCTGAACGGGCTTCAGAGTCATGAGTTCTTTAATTTGTTTTGATCACCAAATTTTCATTCAATGGATTCTCTTCGATTTACTGCGATATTACCTCAAATACCCTCTGACAATCTCAGAATAGGTGATACGCTCTCCGTTTCACTCAGGAAATTTCACCTTTGGGACCGGAGAGTTTGCTGGCGTTCGCACTGATGAAGGCGAAAAAAATATAGGGGATTTGTTTTTTGGATAGGTGAAGATCACAGCGCTCCACTCGCGATACCAATGGTAATTTAGGGAGATTGCTGTACCTCAAAAGCAGGCGCTCGTGATGAGAGCAGGGTCCGATTATTGTAGGCATAGAAAGACCCCTTCCGATTGGCCCTGTGGATGAAAAGTCAATCAGCTTGCCTTTGAGGATGAAATTTTTTACCAAAGCTTTGAGGTCAATTGAGTCCCGCTACTCAGTGATCGTGAACTGCATGGCAGCGGCGGGGGAATCGCTGCCTTCGAGGAAGGCTTTGAGCATATACATCCCGGTGGGGGGATCCGGGGCGTCCAGCTTGCCGCACATGATCGGCTTGCCGGAGGGGTCGGTTTGGTAAGTCTCTCCAAAAGGATACGCGGTCCCGTCCGGGAGGACCAGTTCTAACCGGAAGTTGACGGATGTCTCCGGAGGGGCCTGGATCCAGATGGAGACGTTCTTGGCTTGGGCTTTCGTGAAGGTGTTGATCTTCTGCGCGTTGGGGTCCTCCCCTTCCGTGAGGAAAATGAACAGGTCCGGACCCTCACCCGAAGGCCGGCTGGAGGCTTCTTCTTCAGCACCGGGCCCTTCGTTGCCCTGGCCGGGGGCACCGGGACCACCGGGGCCCATGTCCGGTATGGCCTCGCTGAGTTTGTCGGGGATAGACTGCACAGTCTGGCTGACCTCGGCCTGCATGTTCTGGATCTGGGATTTGAAGGCAAATAAGAATACGGCGGCAGCCAGCAGCCCCATGACGATCACCCCCAGGCAGCCCAGCGCACCTCTCCCCATCTTGGCCTGGCCGGCATCCAGACCAAAGCTTTTGATTGTATTCTGGAGAGATATCGGGCATGCGCTCGCGTATCGCCTCGATCTTTTTTATGTATTCCTG
>JAWODY010000094.1:0-16048 GCA_046483045.1 Anaerolineales bacterium
GTACGGAAGCAACGATCGTCGAGGGAAAATAGCCGACAGAGTGAGTATTGAGCAGCGTCCAGCCGTTGTTGAGGAGAGAAAACGTCTGGGAGACTGGGAAGCTGATACCGTACTTGGGACAAAGAGTTCATACGCTATGGTTACCCTGGTTGAACGGAAGTCACGCTTCACATTATTGAAGAAAATTGACAACCGCACAGCTGAAGCTGCTAAGAATGCAATCGTTCAAATGTTGAAGCCCTATCCCACAAAAACGCTGACCATTACCTGTGACAATGGGAAGGAATTCGCTGATCATCAAGAGATTGCTGAAGAACTCGATACTGATGTATATTTTGCCCATCCCTATGCCTCTTGGGAAAGAGGAACAAACGAGAACACAAATGGGTTGGCCCGGCAGTATTTTCCGAAGGGAAGTGATTTTTCAAGGATCACGGATGAAGATACACAGTTTGCGGAAAACCGCCTAAACACCAGGCCAAGAAAATGTCTCGATGTCAGGACGCCAGAAATGGTGTTTTTCAAATCTAAGCCTTGTTGCACTTCAAAGTTGAATCCAAGTTATAAACAAAATTGATTATGGAAGAAACTTTGAGTCCATTCGCACCCACTGACTAAACCTGCGATTTGGCTCCAAGTCAGGCTTGCCTGACCCGAGAAAGGGAAAAGGTCCCTTTCTCTTTTTTTTATATATCCCATCAAAAACGGATGGTGAAACGTTTCAGGAGGTATCAAATCCGTTCGGCTCTGACCCCTGGGTTTGCCTATCTGCGTGATCACGTTCACACTTTCTTTAACTCACCCCGTTTTACCCGGAAGCGGTCAAAATCACGGGCGACCTCGACACGCGGGAAGACAGCCCGGGCCTCCTCCAGCAGTTCCTGTTCGTGGTAGCGGCGCGAGATGTGGGTCAATATCAAGTGCTTGACCCCCGCATCCCTGGCCAGGGTGGCGGCCTGAAAAGCAGTCAGGTGTCCAAATCGCTCTGCCAATTCCTGCTCCGGCTCTAAATATGTGGCTTCGATGATCAATGCATCCGCATCCCGGACCACCTCGTAAAGGTCATTAACCGTTCCGGTATCCCCCACATGAACGAGTTTGGTGCCCAGCTTCTCCTCCCCCAAAACCTGATCCGGCGTCACTTCCCGACCGTCAGGTAGTGTGACCACATTCCCGCCCACCAGATCTTGACGCCATGGACCGGGAGGGATGTCTAAAAGCTCCGCTTTCTGGGGCAGGAAGGGACGCCTGGCCTTTTCCTGGAAAAGGAACCCGTAACAGCCGGGGGCGCGGTGATTCACCGGAAACGCAGAGACGGTGAAGTCCTTCTCCTTATATACAGGACCTCCCTCGATGGTCCGGAATCGGATCTCGACATCCGGATATTTGCCTCTCAACACCACACCAAAAACCAGATCACGCACCCGTTCCAGGGCCGCTTTTCCCCCTATGATCTCGATCTCATCCATGGTCTCCCAGCGCACAAAGGTGGACAGCAATCCCCCAATGCCCAGAATATGGTCTAAATGCCCGTGGGTGACCAACATGCGGTCCAATCTCTTGAAACCTAAGCCTGATTTAAGGATCTGACGCTGCGTTCCCTCACCGGCATCGATCAAAAAACGGTGTTCGGAGTGCATGACCACCTGGGAAGTGAGACCGCGATGGACGGAGGGGGCAGACGCTGATGTCCCTAAAAATACGATTTCAAACAAAATAGGATCCTTTCGACTTAATCAAAACAACGTATGTATTTTACCGCATCTCTTGCAGGACTAGAATTGAGTTCCCATTCTCCTCAGGAGTAGGAGTCAAGGGACACCTTCCTGGGTCACAGAGTTAAAACACATCCGTCCCCAACGGTGTTTCGTTGACGAACAACGCCTCATCCCCTACCAATTCCGGTACCACTACCATGAGATCCTCAAGGTAGAAGGGGGAGTCAAATTCATCGACCGCATAGATTATCAAAGGCATTCGGCACCCTGGGAAATTTGGTTCACCTATTGATCGTCGGGGACCTACTAGAACGATTTTTCACCTACAGACGCGAAGCATTGCAGAGAATCTTTTCCTCCGTATGATGCTGGACGCCTTTGAAGCTCGAGGCTCCCGGCATGAAACCCCTCTTCCACCCCAGATCCTGAGCCTGCTGCACAGAACCAGGGTCGGGAAAGAACAAAAACCCCCTTTCAGGGGCGCAGGAGTTTCTGGGACATCGACCATTTGTGCTATAATTCGCTCAAACCTCAAGAACGATCCTGATCATCCATATGGCGACCAAATCCACTTCCAATCAAGAAACAAAACCACAAGATTCACATGCTGACCGCCGCCTTGACCTGCTCGGGGTCTTCCTTGCCTTTCTGGGGGTCTACACAGGCTGGGGAATCCTTGCTCCGAGCAATGGCAGGCTGCTTCGCTTCTGGGTAAATGTGATCAGCCAGGGTTTCGGTTGGGGAACCTACCTTCTCCCTCTGCTTCTCCTTGGATTTGGCCTCTGGATTCTGGTCCGGAGATATGACCTGGATGTCCAATTGACCTGGGAACGGGCGGTAGGCATCAGCTTTCTCTTTCTCGCCCTGCAGACTGGTTTTCATTTCTTCACATTTCCAGAAAACTTTTTAATATCTCAAACGCTCGCAAAAAATGGACAGGGGGGGGGATATCTGGGTGCGCTGCTCTTAGCTCCCCTCCAGTCCCTGCTTGGCGTGGGAGGAGCTGCTGTCGCGATCTTCACCTGGCTGCTGCTAAGCCTCTCTTTGACATTGGATATGCCGGTGCTGGCCTTATTCCGCTGGTTCCCACCGGTATTCGAAAAGATCAAAGAGGTGGGGAAAAAATGGGTCAGTAAACCGGAGCCCGCAGAGGAAAAATCATCTTTGCCCGCGCAACCTTCCAAATCCACCCAGGAACCGCAAAAAAGGACCTCCCTTCCCTCGGCTGCCCCAGCGCTACCCGAGAACCAAGCTGTAGCCAATTGGGTGCTCCCGCACATCCCCGATATTTTGAATACCGGAGAGGACGTTGAACCCGATGAGGAATACAACCAGCACCGGGCTAAAATCATTGAAGAAACCCTTGAATCATTCGGCGCTCCGGGTCATGTGGTGGAAATCAACCGGGGGCCCACCATTACCCAATTCGGGGTTGAACCTGATTTCATCGAGAGCCGGAACAAAAAGCGCCGGGTCAGGGTAAGCAAGATCACCCGCCTATCGGATGATTTAGCGCTGGCTCTGGCTGCCAAACGGATCCGCATGGAAGCTCCCGTGCCTGGGAAAGGATACATCGGGGTGGAAGTCCCCAACGATGAGATCGCCCTGGTCACCCTGCGCGATGTGATCCAAAGTGAAAGTTTTAAGAAGCTGAAAAGCCCCTTGAAATTCGGGTTGGGGCGGGATGTTTCTGGGCAGGCTTACGCCGCGGATCTAACCGCGATGCCCCACCTGTTGATCGCCGGGACGACAGGCTCAGGTAAATCAGTGTCTATTAACGCCCTGGTGGCCTGCTTATTGCTTCACAATACGCCGGAAGAACTGCGTTTGATTATGGTCGATCCAAAACGGGTAGAACTTACCGGTTACGACGGCATCCCCCACTTACTCGCTCCCGTGGTCGTCGACCTGGAACGAGTGGTCGGTGTCCTGCAGTGGGTTTCCAGGGAAATGGACCAACGTTACCATAAATTTTCCCAATCCGGGGCCCGCAACATTAAAGACTATAACCAAAAAATGAAGCGGGAAGATAAAAGGAAGATGCCGTACTTAATCGTGATCATCGACGAGCTGGCGGATCTGATGATGCTTGCCCCCACGGAGACGGAAAAGGCCATCACCCGCCTAGCCCAGCTGGCCCGGGCCACGGGCATTCACCTCATTATCTCCACCCAGCGGCCTTCCACCAACGTGGTCACCGGGCTGATCAAAGCCAATTTCCCGGCCCGGATCGCCTTTGCGACCGCCTCCGGCGTGGACAGCCGGGTGATCATCGACCAACCTGGCGCGGAAACGTTACTCGGCCGAGGGGATATGCTCTTCCAGGCTCCGGACGCTGCCGCCCCCATCCGTTTGCAGGGGGTATTTGTCTCAGATGCGGAGATCAACCGCCTGGTGCGCTACTGGCGCTTCTTGGCTGCCCAAATTCGCGCTCCCCGCGGCGAAACGAACGCTGAGGGAGCGCCAGATGCGCGTTTACCCAAAGTCCCTCTCAAACAAAGCGAGATGTGGGAAGACATGAAAGAGGAAGACCGTGATCCGCTGTGGGATGAAGCGGTGGAGATCATTCGCGAACAAGACCGGGCTTCGATCTCCATGCTCCAGCGCAGGCTGCGGATCGGATACACCCGGGCTGCACGCCTGATCGAGCGTATGGCAGAGGAAAATATCATCGGTCCACCCAAAGACGGACCCAAAGCCAGAAACGTGCTCGACCACGGGGAAAGCGAAGAAGAATAGCCTTTTTCCATCCAATTAATCCCCCTCACCAACCACCAAAGGGAGCATTTTAGGTGATTTCCCGTTTTCTTTCTCCTTACCCCTTTCTCATCTCAAGCACCAACAGAAATGATATAATCTCCATGTTATGAAAAAACGCCTGAAAAAATACGGCCTGGCAGCGATCCCCTTTTTTCTGGGCCTGTCAGTGCTGCTGTACCAACTTCCCCCCATACGCAACCGCCTTGCTTGGCGGGTGGACAGCCTTATCAACCGGATCAAGTACGCGGTGAATCCCCCGGAAGAGGCTGTTTTCATACCTCAAGAACCGAACCCAACACTCACGCCTTCCCCAGACGGGATATCAGACCCGACACCCACCCCCTCCCCCCAAGAGCCGACTCTGGAGAGCACGGAACCGGCGGCCACACCCACTCCCAAAGGGACTTCACTTCCGGATTCTGTACAATTGGAAGACGTCGTGTATGTGCACCAGCACGAACGCTGGAATTACTGCGGTCCCGCGAATCTGGCCATGGCCCTGAAGTTCTGGGGCTGGGATGGGACCCGGGACGACATCGCCAGGGTCATCAAACCCGGGGAAAATAATCCTAAATTAAATTTCATACAACGCGGCAGGACGGACGTCAACGTCATGCCTAGCGAGATGATAGACTTTATCGCGGAGGAAACAAACTATCATGTATTCGCCCGTTACGGTGGCAATCTGGACCTGATCAAAAAATTCCTCGCCAACGGCTACCCTGTTCTGATTGAAAAAGGCTATTACGGTGACGATCACCGAGATGTTTATGGATGGTTGGGACATTATCTCTTCACCACCGGCTATTCCGAGCCCGAGCGCCAGTTCATCGTCCAAGATACTTATCGGGAACCCCACAAAAACAGACGCGAGAGTTTTCAAGATTACAACGACGGCTGGCGGTCGTTCAATTATCTGTTCATGGTCGTCTACCCTCCGGACCGTCAGGAAGAGGTCTACGAGTTGCTGGGCCCTTGGGAAGATCCGACCTGGGCTACCCAACATGCGTTGGAAATCGCTGAGGAAGAAACAAAGATCTTGAGTGGGGTAGATTTGTACTTTGCCTGGTTCAATAAAGGGACCAGCCTGGTCAAACTTCAGCGCTATCCGGAAGCGGCCAACGCGTTTGACCAGGCCTTTAAAATCTATTATGAATTGGACAATGACCCACCGCGGCCATTCCGGCTGCTGTGGTACCAAACCTGGCCGTACTGGGCCTATTATTACAATGGCGAATACCAAAATACATTAGAGTTAGCTAATCTTGTATTAGAAGGAAAATCCACGTTAGAAGAAAGCCTATATTGGCGCGCCCTTGCCAAAGAGGCTCTGGGAGACATCGACGGCGCTGTCGCAGACTTGCGTCAAGCCATTTACCTCAATAATCATTTTGACATCGCAAAGTTCCATCTCAACCGCCTCCTTGACCAATAATCCTTATGCCCAAAATCCTCCATTTCGCTGATGCCCATATTGACATGGCCAATTACGGACGCCACGACCCGGAAACCGGCCTTCCCATCCGGATCATGGATTTTTTGGCCTCGCTGGACGAAATCGTCAACACAGCCATCGAAGAGAACGTGGACCTGGTCCTCTTTGCTGGGGATACTTACAAAGACCGCAACCCTTCTCCCACCTTCCAGCGTGAATGGGGTCAGCGCGTGATGCGCCTCTCCCAAGCCGGGATCCCCACCCTGTTGCTGGTGGGTAACCACGACATTTCCCCTGCTCTGGGAAGAGCACACGCCATGGCGGAGTTCTCTACCCTGCACACGCCACACGTGCGAACGCTCGCTAAACCCTTGTTCCTGACCCCCGCTGATCTTCGCAAATTAACCCCCGAGGGAAAAGAGATCAACCTCCAGGTTATTGCCATCCCCTGGATTTCCCGCTCGGGGATGATGGCTCATTTGGAGATCACCACCAGCGACAGCAAGCAAATTTATGAAGAGCTTGAAAAACGCCTCTCCAACATCATTGACAAATGGCTGGATAAAGCGGACCCCGGGGTGCCCACGTTGCTCACCGCCCATGCCTCTGTACAGGGAGCCACCTACGGTGGAGAACGGACGGTCATGCTCGGGAAGGACCTCGTTTTGCCCGGATCTCTGGTCCGTGATCCCCGCCTAGATTACGTCGCCCTGGGTCACATTCATAAACCTCAAAACTTGAACGAAGGGAAACACCCGCCTGTCATTTACCCGGGCTCCATTGAACGCCTGGATTTTGGCGAGGCGGCGGATGATAAATTTTTCGTGCTCGCTGAGGTCAGCCGGGGAACCACAGACGTTGAATGGCGTCCGCTGCAAGACATCCGGCCTTTCATCGACCGGCATCTTGTGATTGATAATAAAGAAGACCTCACCGACCAGGCTCTCAAAGCCCTTGCACCCCGTGAAAAATTAACGGGGAGCATCGTGCGCCTGGTCCTCGAATACCCCAGGGCCTGGGAACCGCTCCTCGATGAAAGCGCAATTCACACTTTCGCGGAAGATGCCTTTGAATTTCATCTCGTCAAACATCCCCTCTCAGAAGCCCGGATTCGTTTGCCCCAGGATCAAACGGTGGGAAGCCTTTCTCCCCTGGATTTATTGACGAAATACTGGCAGGCCAGCCACACCCCCCCGGAGGACATGGAAGATCTGAACGAGCTCGCGGAAGAGATCATTCATCCCGAAGAGGAATAAGACTCCATCATGCCTGAAGTTTCCGTCTTCATGCCCTGCTACAACGCTGAACGCACCATTCGAGAAGCCCTTTCCTCCATCGCTGACCAGACCCATCCGGATTTCGAAGTTGTGGCCCTTGACGATGGCTCCACGGACAACACGCCACACATTTTGCATGAATGGGCGCAGAGGGACAGCCGCTTTCGTGTCGTATCTCAACCCCACCAAGGGATCGTAGCTGCCTCAAATGTCGGCCTGGACGCCTGCCGGGCTCCTCTCGTGGCCAGGATGGATGCGGACGACCGGGCCCACCCCGAACGGCTCCTCCTCCAGACCAACTACCTCAAAGCACATCCGGAGACCACCGCAGTGGGATCGCTGGTGGCAGGGTTTCCCGAGGAGAACGTGGAGAAAGGGTTTCAACTCTACTTCCAGTGGTTGAACTCGCTGATCACACACGAGGACATCTGCCGGGAAATTTTCATTGAAAGTCCGCTCCCTAACCCAAGTATGACCTTTCGGAAATCACAGGTCATCGAGGTCGGCGGATATGAAGATCACGGCTGGCCCGAGGATTATGACCTCTGGCTGCGGTTGTATCTAGCGGGGGCGAGGTTCGCCAAAATACCCCAGGTGCTCTTAGCATGGCGGGAACACCCCAACCGGCTCACACACCTGGACAGCCGGTATTCGTTGAAGAATTTTCTGCGGGCGAAAGCTCATTACCTGACCAAGGGACCTACCCGGGACCGGGATGCGGTTTTCGTGTGGGGCGCGGGCATGACGGGACGGAGATTGAGCAAACATCTCCTTCGGGAAGACCTGCCCGTGGTCGCGTTTATTGATGTCGATCCAAATAAAATCGGGAAGACGCTGCGCGGTCACCCCATCCTCGCCCGGGAAGAGTTAATGGACCACTGGAATCGCTATCGAGATCCAATCCTCCTCACAGCCGTCCGGGCCCGAAAGGCCCGACCCCTGATCAGAGAGAAATTAGATGAATTCGGGTTGAGGGAAGGCAAAGATTGGTGGGCAGCAGCCTAAAGATCAAAAAAGGATATCGTTATGGAATTAGCTGAAATGTACCAGCCGGGTCTGATGCGCGAAGAGACCTTCACCGTGGAGATGAAACACACGGCGTATCACATCGGCAGTGGGGATTCCCGGGTCTTGAGCACACCCTCCATGATCTCTTTCATGGAACAAGTCTCCCACCGCCTGTTGACGGAAAAACTCCCCCCAGGGAAACTCAGCGTGGGCATCCAGGTTAATATCAAACACCTTGCCGCCACCCCTGTGGGTGCTGCTCTCCGGGTCCAGGCGGAGTTACTGGAGATCCAGGACAGCCGGGCTTTGTTCCAGGTCACAGCCTGGGACGAAGTTGAAAAAATCGGACACGGCGAACACTGGCGCGCAGTGATCGAAGAGAAAAGGTTTAAGAAAAGGGTAACCCAAAAGAAAAAAGCACTTCAGGCGGTTAATTTCAACACCTTTCTCAACCGAACCCCAAGAGATTAACTCGCGGTCCTATTGACGGGGATTTCTTTCGCCGTTAGGATTAGGGAGGAATACATTTATCCTCCTGGTTCAAATAAAAATAAATCTAATGAGAAAAAAGGATGATATGAATATTTTCCTCACGGGTGGAGCAGGATACATCGGATCTGTCGCTGCCCAACAATTGCTTGAGGAAGGACATACAGTCACCGTATATGATGCCTTGTACACAGGTCACCGCGCTGCGGTACCGGAAAAAGCGGCCTTTGTAGAGGCGGATTTGGGCGATGAGGAAACCCTCAAAGAAACGTTGGAATCCGGTTCCTTCGACGCCGTGATGCATTTCGCGGCCTTCATTGAGGCAGGCGAAAGCATGGAAAATCCGGGGAAGTATTACCGCAATAATCTCAACAACTCCGTCAAACTCATTGAACATGCGGTCAGGACAGGAATTAAGAAATTTGTGCTTTCCTCCTCGGCAGCTGTCTACCAGTCTAGCAATGAACCCCTTGAAGAGGTTTCTCCCCTCGGACCTGTCAACGTGTACGGGCATACCAAATTGATGATGGAGCAAATTTTAAATTGGTACCGGGAGACCAAAGGTCTCCACTATGCCGCCCTGCGTTATTTTAACGCGGCAGGCGCTGTGCCTGGACGCGGGGAAGCGCATCAACCTGAATCCCACCTCATTCCCCTCGTCCTCCAGGTCGCCCTCGGACAGCGGGATGAGATTAAAATATTCGGCACGGACTATCCCACGCCTGACGGGACCTGCATCCGGGATTACATCCATATTTCCGATCTCGTTTCCGCTCACCTGCTGGCATTGGACGCCCTTCAGGAGCGATCGAAACTGGTCTATAATCTGGGCAACGGCCGGGGGTACTCGGTCCGGGAGGTGATCGAAACAGCCCGTGAGGTCACAGGTCACCCTATCCCCGCTGAAGAAGCACCCCGGCGCCCTGGGGATTCTCCCCGTTTGGTGGCCTCCTCGGATTTAATTAAAAAGGAATTGGGCTGGGAACCGCGCATCCCGGCGTTAAAAGACATCATCACCAGCGCTTGGGACTGGCACCGCACCCATCCCCACGGATACGAAACCTCCTAGAGGATCCAGGGGGCGCCACACAGGCAAACCCACCCTTCTGGCGGGAACCAACAAAAACCATGTCCGGGAAAAGGACATGGCGAGAGTATGATCTTCAAGTTTATTCTGCTTGCCCGGAACTTCCCCGCTATCTCCGAAACCAGATCGCGTACACCCCAAGTCCTATCCCTAAAAAGAGAAAACTAATCCCCACGATGCCCAGGATGGGGGAATTTCCAGGTCCTTCCACAACGGGAGCGTTATCAGCGGCCGTTGCGGAATCCGCCTGTGCGCCAAAGGTTAAATACGTGGTATCCCCCGATTCCAGAGTGACAGCTGTGTTTAAACTTGTGGTTGGGTTGTACCCTTCCGGCACTCCCACGCTGACGTTATACTCCCCTTTCTGCAGTTCTTCTATACACACATAGTCGCTTTCTTCCAGGGAGGGGTTGTGTTCCGGTGTGTCCTCTGTGATCGAGACGGTACCCTCACGATTGCTGATATTAATCGCGCCTCCGGGAAGAGATACTTCCTCTTCCTGGCGCATGGAATCACCGTTCACATCCTCAAAAAGGATCACACACAAAGTGCCCACACCGGGAAGCGGGGTTGGGGTGGGTTCGGAGGGTGTGGGCGAAACCTGGGCAACGGTCGTCGCCTGCTCTTCCGCGGGTCCACCGGTCCCCAGAGAGAGTGTTTGCCCGATGACCACCACGTCGTCCGGGTCAAGATTGTTCATGTCCCGCAGATCGGGGATGGATATACCCGTAACAGCGGATATGCGCCACAGGGTATCCCCCGGCTGGACGGTGTATATGATCCGCCCATCGGACCCCGGGGTTGGAG
Source organism: Anaerolineales bacterium (assembly GCA_046483045.1). Lineage (GTDB taxonomy): Bacteria > Chloroflexota > Anaerolineae > Anaerolineales > UBA11858 > B10-G9. Next base: position 10,582 of record JAWODY010000094.1, read on the forward strand.
TCGGGAAAGGGGTCATCTGAGCAGGGGGAGCTGCCTGACCGGGCCCTAAAAAAACAAAACCGAAGGCGCATAAGGCGGCGATCAGCAAACTGACCTGCAGGCGAGAAGGGTTCCAGTATTTCATAAATAGAATTATACCTAGTCCTCTCTGTTTCTCCAAGTATAATAGGTTCTGCATTGGGTATATTTTTCACACACCATTGTTTAGAAAAAATGTGACATTGGCAAGGGAGCCAATCATTCGATAGGCCACCTTTAGAGACCCACCACGCAGGCAAGTAATCCACTATGACCTCCTATGAAACTGTGATCGGTTTAGAAACGCACATCCAGCTCAATACAAAGAGTAAGATCTTTTGTTCCTGTAAAGCGGATTCCTGGGGAGATCCACCCAACAGCAATATATGCCCCATCTGCACAGGCCAACCGGGCTCACTTCCCACTCCAAATAAAGCGGCCATCGAAAAGGGAGTCTTGCTGGCTGCGGCCATGAACGCGGACATCCAACCCGTCTCCTATTTTGACCGTAAGAATTATTTTTACCCCGATTTACCCAAAGGGTATCAGATCTCCCAGTATGATCTGGCCCTGGCCAAAGGTGGCTATATGTATATCCCTCTCCAGGATGGCTCCACCCGGCGGGTGCGAATCCAGAAATTGCACATTGAAGAGGACGCGGGGAAAACGATTCACAAACCAGGAAGGAGACTACTTGACTTTAACCGCTGCGGCGTGCCCCTGGTAGAAATGGTTACCAAACCCGACCTGAGATCCGCAGACGAAGCTGCCCTATACATCTCCCGCCTGCGGCAACTTCTGCGCTGGATCGGCGTCTCCTACGCGGACATGGAAAAAGGCCACCTGCGGATCGACGCCAATGTCTCCATCCGCGAAACGGGAAACCAGGAACTCAATCCAAAAACCGAGATCAAGAACGTCAACTCCATCGAACACATCCGGGATGCGATCAACGCGGAAATCCAGCGCCAGACCAAAGAAATGCGAGAAAAACACGTCATCCATTCCTGGACCCTGGATTGGAACGAGGACACGCAAACGCTATCAAAGATGCGCTCCAAGGAAACCGAAGCGGACTACCGCTACTTCCGGGAGCCGGATCTGCTTCCAATCCAGGTGGACGAAGAACGGAAAGAAGAAATATTAGCCTCGCTGCCCGAACTACCGTTGGCACGCAAAAAGAGGTTTCAAGAGGAGTACGACCTGTCCGAGTACAACGCGGACATCCTCACCAGCGGTCGTTCCCTTTCAGATTACTTTGAATCCACAGTGGCATCCTATGCCGGAGACCCTAAACAAGTTACCAACTGGCTGATTAACCATTTGCTCGGCCTGCTTAATGAGCGCAGCCTATCCCCAGAAGAACTTTACCTCACACCTCAATATTTAGCGGACATCCTCTCTATGATCGACAAAGGGTTGATTAACACATCCACCGGCAAACAACTCTTGACAAAAGTCGAAGACCAGCAAAAACCTCCCCGCGATATCGTGAAAGAGGAAGAGCTCGCCCAGGTCTCTGACAGCGCTGCCATCCAATCCGTCTGTCAAGAAGTGATCACAGAGAATCCATCCCAGGCGGACGAATACCGGGAAGGGAAGGGAGCCGTTATGGGCTGGTTTATCGGGCAAGTCATGCAAAAAACAGGGGGGAAAGCAGATCCTCAGGCAGTGCGGGCCGCGCTCAGAGAACTGCTGCAGGAATGACTCATGTGAAATTTGCTCTTAACCACAGGCTGAAACCCATAACGGAAAAACAACTCTTTGATTCCTGCAAAATTAGTCTGGATTCCCCCAATTTAATCCTTGATCTCCTGGGACATCATGTTCAGCTCGACCCGTTTTTTCCACCCTAAACTTTCCCAGAACTTGATCCCCCCCTCGTTGTCTTCATACACAAATAAATGGCATTTCTGGATCCCGATCCGGGTCAGAGCATACATGCAGCGGCTGACGAGGGACTGACCGATCCCCTTTCTGCGGTAGTCTGGATGCACCATGAGGTGGTGGATATATCCCCGCCGTCCATCGTGCCCGCATAAAACGGTGCCCACGATCTGATCCCCCTTCCAGGCCACGTAACTCATACCAGGATTCCTCTTCAGAAAAGCTTCGATGGCGTAGCGGGAATCCGACTTACCGAGCCCGAGATGATCACTCATCTGCCACAACTGGTAGATTTCTGGATAATCCTCAATGTTCATCTCATGAATTGTCACATCCACAGCACTTCCTCCTTCCCAAAAGGGGCCTCCCTTCACCAGCTCCCGCTACCTCTGAACTCAAATGCATCATCAGCTGTACTTGTAAAAACCCCGCCCGGTTTTTCGCCCTAAATGGCCTGCTGCGACCATCTTCTGCAGTAAATACGCGGGGCGGTATTTGTCCTCCCCAAAATCCTTCTGCAGCACGTTCATGATGGAGAGGACCACATCCAAGCCGATCAAATCCGCCAACGCTAAAGGACCCATGGGGTGATTCATCCCCAATTTCATCACCGTATCAATCGCTTCCCGAGAGCCCACCCCCTCTTGCAGCGCGAAAATGGCTTCGTTGATCATGGGGCACAAAACCCGATTGGAGATAAAACCCGGGGAATCGACGACCTCCACGGGTTCCTTACCCATCCTCTCCGCAACTTTGAATACGATCTCCGCCGTCTCATCGGATGTATCCAGGCCGCGGATCACCTCCACCAGGCGCATCAGAGGGACCGGATTCATAAAATGCATCCCAATCACCTGATGGGGGCGCTCTGTGACAGCCGCCAGGCGTGTCAGGCTGATTGAGGAGGTGTTAGAAGCCAAAATCGCCTTTGGAGGCGTTTTTTCATCTAAGGTTTCGAAAATATCCAGTTTGAGCTCCAACCTTTCTGGGGCGGCTTCGATCACAAATTGGGTATCTTCAGCCGCATCCAGTGACGTCACAGTCCTGATCTGAAGTGCAGCTTCCATCTCCTCTTGGGTGAGCTTCTCTTTTTGATGTAACTTGCGGACGGATTTCTCTATGGCTGCCATTCCGCGGCTCAAAGCATCTTCATCCACATCCATCATCGTCGTTTCAAAACCCGCTACCGCCGCCGTTTGGGCGATCCCATGACCCATGGTGCCCGCTCCAACGATAAAAATGCGCTCGATCTCTCCCATATTCACCTCTTCTCTAAAAAGCTTCACTCCATGATTTCAATTGCCATCGCTACCGCTTCTGCTCCTCCCAAACATAAACTGGCAATACCGCGTTTTAAACCTCTATCTTTCAAGGCGTAGATCAAGGTGGTAAGGACCCGGGCGCCGCTGGCCCCAATGGGATGACCGAGGGCGATGGCACCTCCATGGACATTGACTTTCTCCCAATCCCAACCTTGATCCGCCAGGGCTTTTCCATCAGCGAGCGTCTGAGCAGCAAAAGCTTCGTTCAACTCCATTAAATCCACATCCTCAAAGGTCCAACCAACCTTCTCCAACAACCTGGGGACGGCTTTCGCCGGCGCAAAAAATAAATATTTTGGCTCGACCGCGGCGTACGCGTAATCGAGAATGACAGCCAGCGGCTTCTTTCCCAGGGATTCTGCCTTTGCCAGACTGCTGATCACCATGGCTGAGGCCCCATCATTTAAGCCGGGCGCGTTCCCCGCTGTTACCTTTCCATCCTTCACAAAAGCTGGACGCAACTTCGCCAACGCGCCCAGAGTTGTGTCCCGGCGCGGGGTTTCATCCGTATCAAAAACAGTCACCTTGCCTTTACGTCCTCTGACCTCTACAGGGATGATCTCTTTTTCAAATTTTCCCTCGTCAATAGCTTTGATCGCTTTGCGATGGCTTTCATAAGCATACCTGTCCATCTCCTCGCGGGATACATCATACTCCTCCGCGATGAACTCAGCTGCATTCCCCATGCTCCAATCTTCAAAAGGATCCCACAAACCATCTTTCAGCAAAGCGTCTGTAAGTTCTTCGTGCCCAAATTTTAAATTTCCCGTACGCCCATCAACAAGAAAAGGCGCTCTGCTCATATTTTCCATCCCCCCCGTAACGAATAATTCGGCATCCCCAGCCCGGATCGCTTGGGCGGCCAGCATGCCTGCTTTCAAACCCGAGCCACACACCTTATTCACCGTAAATGCTCCCACAGAATCAGGCAACCCCCCAAAAATGGCAGCCTGACGGGCCGGGTTTTGCCCCAGTCCTGCTGAAACGACATTCCCCATGATCACTTCATGAATGTCGGTCAGATCCGGCAATTCAGCCCGTTTTGCAGCTTCTTTGACCACGATCGCCCCTAATTCAGGGGCAGGGATGCCGCTTAAAGAACCTTGAAATTTCCCTCCGGGGGTGCGAACTGCGCTCAAGATGACCGGGGTATGACATTCATTCATCGTGATTTTCTCCATGGTGGGTATTGAGTGGCTGAATCTTCCCTATTTTTTTTAAACCGCCGTACTCACAAAAGGGTACGAAATCCGATCACAAATTGGACATACAATCACGCCTTTCGATTATCTTCAACACGTTCAGGAACCACAACAAAAGAGCATCCAAATAAAACCGCCTATTTGTCTTAAAACCTTTTTATTCCCCCTATTCCAGCTTAAAAATTCAGATCAGGATCCTTTAACCGCTTCCTCCCTGCTTTTCCCATGCACCTCTAATCTTTTGGAATGTGTCCTGAAGCGCTTCCGGGATCACCCGCGTCCCCCCCACAGAGGATATGAAATTCGTATCTCCAGACCAGCGGGGTACCACATGCCAATGAATATGTTTGGGGATACCTGCTCCTGCCGCTTCTCCAAGGTTCATACCAATATTGAAACCATCTGGTTGATAAATTTGTCGCAAAATGGAAACGCCAGTGTAAATCGTTTTCATCATCTCCGTATGCGTCTCAATGCCCAATTCATCCAGCCTGGATACATGCTCATAGGGTAAAACGAGTAAATGGCCTGTCGTGTAAGGATAACGATTGAGGATAGCATATGTCCACTGCCCACGATGAACGATCAGGCTTCGTTCATCGTCCGGTTCAGCTTGGACCTCACAAAAGACACAACCCCCATCCTCATCACGTTCTTTGATGTATTTCATCCTCCAAGGAGACCACAAATATTTCATAATTAAATGGTTGAGATTCTGAAAAAATTAAGTGTTTGTTCTTCAATATTGTAGCAGAATTCCAATATAATTCCCTCTTGACAAAATAGAACATATGTTCTATATTGAGGGTAGACAGCCCTCCCCCGGGGCTCAACCCCCTCCGGGAAAGCCTTTCACTCATCTTTTTTATCTCTGCAAGGAGGACTCCATGTCTGCAAACAGCATTCCCTTTGTGCCTGACCGGTTCCACATCAAGCGCGGGGTGGTTTTTGGCGCCCTGCTCGTCACCGCCCTGGTCGCCTTCGAGATCTTCAATTACAGCACCACCGATTTCGCCCTCACTGACCTCCTGGGGGAGC
>JAWODY010000051.1:0-4864 GCA_046483045.1 Anaerolineales bacterium
TGCGGGGAGGGTTCATTATCCTGATCAGAAAGAGTTTTGTAATAGGTCTTGAGGGGAGCACGTTAAACGAACAATGAATTTTGTGTGTAAGGCCTTATCCGGAGGAGGCATATGTCCCCGAAAGTTTCGAAAGTCCAGCAAAACGGCCTGGTGACAATACCCATAGAGATTCGCAGAAAATGGGGCTTGGAGCCGGGCGATCTGGTGGCGTTTATGGAGACGAAGTCAGGTGTGCTGATTCTCCCTCAGGAGGAGAAAGCGGCCAGGGAAGCTCTGGATCGGATCGGTGAGGTGTTGAAAGCTAAAGGCATCACACTGGAGGAACTGATAGAGGATGGGCGGGAGATCCGCGGCCAGCTCCTTGAGGAAGAATACGGGATCCATGTGGAGGAGGAGTGAGAGCCATGGGGCACTCTGTTGGTGGTTATGAACACTCCGGCGAGAGTGTGAACAGGAGGATGAGATGAGACTTAATAAGGTGGGAAGTGGAGGGCGAGTGACTATTCCCAAGGACATTCGCGCGCAGCTCGGACTGGAGGCTAGCGACCATGTCGTCGTCATGGTGTCGGAAGGCAAGATTATTCTGGAGCCCATCACAAAAACCCTTTTGGACCTGTCTGGCAGTGTCGAAGTCTCAGGACCCCAGGATTTTGCTGCGATAAGGAAGCGGGTGATGGCCGATATTGCGCAAAAAATTGGCCAAAATACTTGAGGTTTATTTGATCACATGGGGTAGAAAACCTTGAGAGGTAAGTATGTATACAGTTAAGGTTCTCTCCGGAGGACGAATTCGACTTCCCAAACCCGTTCGAGAGAAATATGGTCTGGAAGAGGGCGTTCAAACCAAAATGGTGGATCGTAGCGGTGTATTCATTGTGATTCCCCCTGCTGAAAGGCCAGCTGAGTTGCTGCGCGGCATGTTGGAAGAGGGCCCTTCGCTGACAGAAGACTTACTGGATTCAAGATCTGAAGATAAGGAGAAAGAGGAGCAAGAGAACGGATAGATCCAATGAGAACAAGTGTGGGGAGCGGAGAACAGTGGCAAATCAATCTAACATATGAATTGGGGGGCTCTCACAGCCGGCTGCGTCCAGGGTTTTTCTCGCTCAGCACGGGGGTATGTAAATCGCCTGGACAGAAGTGACCGCCCTTTACTGGAACTGCCTGCTGAACCGTTCTTTCTGTTCAAGCCGGCTATATTAATGGAAGGAAGGACCGATGAAGAAGGATGAGATGTTTCGCTACACCGTGAAGGCGTTAATTGAACTTCTGGAAACGCTTCCTCAGGATGCACCTGTCGTGGTAAGCGGATATGAAAATGGGTTTGAGAATATACGGGAACCCATCTTGGAGGAATTGATCCACGAGCCGCAAAACGCGTATTGGAAGGGGGAATTTCAGCCCCCGGAACAGGGGGATACCGATTCATTTTAGGCAGTTCTGCTGAGGAGAGTTGAGCGGGATCAAACGAGGTCCTCCGTGAAGAGGTTTAGAAGGGATTGAGCGTTGTCGGTCTATGATCAACCGAAAAATACCTGGGCGCGTTCGCGACCTGATGGGGGAGCTGAAAGAGCATATGGCCAGGATGTACAGCCAGAACCTGAAAGGCGTCTATTTGTACGGCTCCTATGCCCGGGGCAAGGAAGAGGTGGGGTTGGATGTCGATGTGTTGGTTGTGCTGGGCCGCATCGAATCCTATTCTGCTGAGATTGACCGCACGGGAGAAATTGCCAGCGATTTGTCGTTGAAGTACGACCTCTCTATCAGCCGTGTGTTTGTCGACCGGGAAAACTGGCAGGAGGGGGATACCCCTTTTCTCCGCCGGGTTCGACAGGAGGCCATCAAGATATAGGAAAGGTTTTGGTGGGGGGGATGGGTAAAATGGCACCTCGTGGGGGGAACGTTGCGAACCGGTCTGGATCCCTAAGGCAATAAGCAGAAGTTTCCACTGTTGGGTAAGACAATTAAATACCATGTTGCCGGGATTGAAACCATTTGCGTACATGGAGATCAATCTTGGATTGGATCGCCCCCCGCAGCCGTGGTGAGTTGGCTGGGGTTTTTCGTCATTAAATTTTCCTTTCTGCCATACAAGGCCAGGTCGCGGATGAGCTTGCAGAAAGAGGATGACCCTGCCCAGTTATAAAAAGGAGGATTCAATGATCGTTCTCTGCAGAAATCCGCACGAGAATCATGTCAAGAGCTTGTTGACGAAAATAGTCAATATGTGGAAGAGGGTGGTTTCTTGGGGGAAAATACAAACCCTGAGAGAGAACCTTGCCCCGTTCTCTCAGCGTGAAAAGCAGGATTCAGGTAATCTGCTCCCGTCGACCTTTGGAATCAGTCAAGGGAACGGGAAAGCAAACCTGATTGACATATCATATTTACCCATCTATAATCAAAGTATGGAGACAGACTTGGAGCCTATTCAGCGTGTACTGCTGGAGGATGCCGTCGAGCGCGATCGCGTTACGGCGCGGAGGAAGCTGCTGGCGGACGTTTTATCCCGGGAGCGCTATCTGACCCGGGAGGATCTAGTGGCCAGAGTAGAGGCGGTCTTGGGGAAGGGATGCTTTGGCGACGCGGCTTGGGAGGATGTATTCTTCCGGGATATGCGGGTGGTCAAAGACGCCTTCCGCGCGGCCGGTCATGAAGTCGCCTACAGCCGCAAAAAAGGGCAGTCCGGGTACTACTTGGAGGGGGAAGGGGAGATCAGCCAGCGTGTGGAGCAGCAGATCAAAGGGGCCGTGGAAGAGATCGATCCCGAACAGATCGCGGTCACCCGCCGTCTTAGCGCTGCCGAACGGGTGCAGCAGGGCTTTTCGATCACCCATCTGGCCCACCAGGTGACTCACTACCGGGAGCAGCAGCGGGAGGCGGATCATGGCTAAGGAATCCCTTGCATATCTTGATTTTGTGCACCTTGTCCTGGAGGTCCTGGAAGAGGCAGGGGTACCTTACCTGATCGGCGGCGCAGTTGCAGCCTGGGCATGGGGGGAACCGCGCGCCACACGAGATCTGGACCTTGTGGTACGTATTCCGGGTGATGCTGTGAAGCAGCTGTCAGGGGAGTTCCAGAAACGCGCTATGCAGCTTCCACCGGACATCATCCAGTCGCGTTTGGAAGACGACCGGGGGGATGTTCCCCTGACTGTCGTCCACGCTGCCACCGGGTATAAAGCGGATCTCTATCTGGTGCGGGACGAGGACTCCTTTCGGGCGGAGGCCTTCCAGCGGCGGATCCAGGTTGATTTGGGACCTGAGTTGGGAGAAGTGTACCTGCACACCCCAGAGGACCTGATCCTGAACAAGCTAATGTACTATGGGATGAGTCAGCAGTCCAAACATCTCCGGGATATCACTGCGATCGTCAAAACCCTGGGGGATGATCTGGACGTTGAGTATCTCCAGCATTGGGTGGATGAAAAGGGCCTTCACACCCTGTGGGAAAACCTGCAGCGCCGTATTCAGGAAGTGGAGTAATAGACAAAGATGACCAATTTGGGAGAGATAATATGAGTGGCGTCTATCAGATACGGGTAGGACAGCAGGGTGTGATCACGCTCCCGAAAGAGCTGCGGGATCAAAAAGATATAAAAGAAGGGGATATACTCACCCTGTTGACACTGTCCGATGATGTATTTGTACTCAGTCGGGGTTGTCCTAGGGTAGATAAAATCGCTGATCAGCTGGCTGATGAGTGGCGGGGCTCTGGAGAATCTCTGGAATCCATGCTCTCGACCTTGCGCGATATACGGTCGGAGGAGGGTGAATCAGAATCCTAGGAAGGTTCCTGGAACACAACTGGATGAGCGACGCACTCTAGTGTAAACAAAAAACACATAAGTACCTGAAGCCCAAGGTGAATTACCGCCTTGGGCGTTTTGTTTTTACCGCTTACGAGTTGAGGCAGAGTAGCCCCGCTACATTTATAGTCTAAGGAGGTGAGAAGGAAACACAGACAACTTGCTGTTGGGGAGCCGTATGCTAAAGCGCTGTCTAGGATTGGTTATTTTCGTTCTGGCAACATCTCCCAGATCTCCTTGCCTGTTTTCCCTGCAAATCCCGGCAGAAGCTTTTGCCACCACTGGATTTCTTGGCGCAAAGCAGGGCTGGAGCGTTTTTTTTTACATGCTCAAGGAGCCGGATGGTTTTTTCCACCCATGATTTTTCGAGACGAGGGTCTTGACCAGAATAATCGTTGTCTACGACGGAATGAACCCTCCCCGCAGCTTGCTGCGGGGAAAGGCCCTCTTTTGATTCTAAATACTGTCGGTACGGACCTTAATCTGCTCATGGGGTTGTGTGTTGGTCGTGATACGTTGTTTCTGAAATACGCTTCAGCCCCTACTACCATTGTTGTGGTGAAAGACAGGGTGACCGGTCACAATCCTGCAGCAGTTCTATATACAAGTCATCATTATTATCGAGGGCTCAAAGAGGGGCGATCTTGAGATATACGTCTTGGTAATAAGGAAGGCTAGATTGCTGCGGTATCGATAGACCGATTAGAAAAGCGGGCGGTAGCGCATGGATAACTAGATAATGATTACGTATAGGCAATATCACACACCAACAAACCCTAATCTCATCCCAAAATGGAGTTCCCCCGCTTTAGTGGACACTTAACGGCTTGTGTTGTAAAGATTGGCTATACTCCATTTCGTATTGAATAGGCGAGAGATATCCAATACTGGAATGAAGACGATGAGGATTATACCAACCTTCAATAAAAGAAAAAACTTCCATGCGAGCATCGTGCTTCGTCCGAAACGTGGTGCGGTCCAGCAGTTCACATTCCAGCGTGGCAAAGAAGCTTTCACACAACGCATTGTCAAAACAATCCCCAACAGAGCCCATGGAA
>JAWODY010000028.1:0-7213 GCA_046483045.1 Anaerolineales bacterium
ACGGTTCTCGTTGGAGTATTCCCGGTGTGAAAAATATGATTAGCTTGGACCTGAGTCGCCGATATGATGACCAGCGATGGCAGGATATCTGGGACCAGCCGCAAGAAGAATATTCGTTCAAGTTCTCTGTTAAAGTTCAAGCCGAGATGGTGTATTCAAATTCAAATGTCAAAACTGGTTGACACTACCAACATTTTTATATTTGAGAGCCTCCGGGAGCCCAGCCCAGAGTATTGGGAGACCAGAAGTAACCTGGAATGGAATTAACCGTCCCCCTCGCTATCCCCTCTTATCGTTCTCATGCTTCATCCAGATTAGCGTCCTGGATGGGGAAAACCTGTACTTCTCAAGGCTTCGATTTGCCCTATCGGCAGGATAATCGAGCCTTACTCTGCGTTCAAACGGTTGGGGAAAAGTTGAAAAGAATGCCTCCAGAATCAGTTGGTCCCCTCCAGGAGGAGCCGCTATCCACAACCAATCAGAATGGCGTTTAGAAGATTGCCAGGTCAACGATCCAACAAACTCTCCCTCGACGGTCACCGACCATTGTCTAATTTCGGGGCGGACATATGCCATCCGGGTCAGGAATCCCAGGATCCCTCCCCGGAGGTAAGACAATTTCAGCGGCAGGTGCCAGCGCACCTGCCCGGGATACGCTTCGTCCAGCCATTTCCGATGTTGGTTCCAATGTTTGGCATATCTGTTTTCTACAGTTAGGGACGCAGGCTTTTGCCAGATTCGATCCTCTACTTTCTCTTCAGGTTCCCGGAACCATGTTGTGCGCCGCGTGCGTTCGCGGAACCCTTCCCCTTGGTAAAGACGAATCGCAGCTTGATTCCCCTCATCCACTTGCAGCCAGATCCCATCCAAATTTCGGGGCCTTAGAAAATCCAATGCCCGACGCACAAGCGCCCGCCCGATCCCCCGCCTTTGATATTCGGGATGAACGGCGACATTGGCGATCATGTAGAAATCCCCTGCCGAGAGATGGTACGGAATAAGGCTCAGGTTGCCGATCACTTCTCCCCCATCCTCCCAAACGAAACCCGTGAAAGGCATGGACACCCGACCTGCCATATGATATGCCCACTGTTGAAATCGTTTGTTACGGGCAGACTTGCGCATCTTGCGAAGCAGAGCTTTTCCATCCCGCGACAAACGTTCCGCAAAACACAATTCGACTAAATCAGATACCGCCATCAGATCCTTGCGTACATCAAACGGCCTGATTTGTCCCAACTCTTTACCTTTAGTTACAGAACGTACAGCTATCATAAAGAACATTTTAACACTTCTTTTGACCTAAACCAGCCAGGGGGCTTATGCTTTAAAGGTTTAAAGATTGAGCGCCTTTCGATTGAGGACTGGGCGGGCGGAAGCTTTCATCCCCACTCCTAAACCTGGAAATTCTGCATGACAGCGAGAGAGGAAAAGAAAACCCAGAGACCTGTGAATTACCAATAAAAAAACTCCCCAAAAGGGGGGCTTTTTTACCATTTTCTTCTTGAGGATACCCGGAAAAAACCTCCCTTGAGGACCGGATGGGTTAATACACGCGCAGGATATCTTCCGCTGCAAATATCGGTCCCACAGAAATATCCAACCGCCGATAAAGCTCTGAAGGAACACCTATGTCAGCGAGATACAACTCCCCTATGCGAGGACGCGTTTCTTCTTTCAACAAACCTGTTTTGGGCAAAGCCAAAGTCAGAGTCGCTTCGGCCCTCACACTTGGAGAATAGATCCTGCCCGTCCCCGCATGGATTCCGGAAGGGACATCCAAACTCAGGATGGGAGCTGGGTGCTCATTCGCCTGTGTGATGAGTCGGGCCGTGTGCCCACGCGGAGCGCCCTTTAAACTATAGCCAATCAAAGCGTCGAGGATGAGGCTAGCTGGCGGGAAGTCTCTCAATTCTCCAGGAGGAAAGATATGAACCCCCTCCATGTTCTGGAGAATGGAAAGTTGGTGGGCAGGGACGCCGGTCATGTCTTCTGGTTTGCGTGTCAGGAAAACGAAGACTTCCGCTCCCCATGTTAGAAGCCTGCGACCGGCTGCCAGCCCACCCCCGCCGTTCCCCCCGCTCCCACTTAATAAAATGAGACGGGATCCTCTAGGATCTCCCCCCAAAAAACGCTTCCGCGCCAGGGCAGCCAAAGTGCGACCTGCATTCTCCATCATCTGAATCAATTTGATCTGGAATTCTTCCACCATAAACCGATCCACTTCCCTCATCTGTTCTGTGGATAGGGATGGGACGCAGTCATTCATACTTCACCTACAGATTGGAAATACTGGCGGATCATGAGAGCCACGGTAGCGCCTTCTCCTGCCGCGGACGCTGCCTGAGCTGTCGCCCCTTCTCGCACATCCCCCGCGGCAAAGATCCCTTCCATGGTAGTTTGTAAGGTGGAATCCGTCTCTACAAACCCTTTTCCGTTTCGCTGGATTTCTTCCGGTAAAAAATTGCTGTTTGGCACCATGCCGATGAACACGAAGACGCCATCGGGATGATAGTCTTTGACCTCACCTGTCCCCTTATCTTTGAGGACCACCGCCTGCAACTTCCCATCTTCCTCGCGGAACTCCTGCAATTCATGATGAAGCAAGACATCCACATCTGACCGTCGTGTCACCTTTTCCTGCAGGATTTGTGATGCGCCCAACTGCTCTTGTCGTTCGACAATAGTGACCCGTTCTGCAAACTTGGTCAAGAACAAGCCTTCTTCCAAGCCGCTGTTACCTCCCCCAATCACAAGGACCTTATCCCCTTTATAAAAGGCGCCGTCGCATGTGGCGCAAAAATGGATATTCGTGCCAATCAACTCTTTTTCACCAGGGACATCCAGGCGCCGGTACCGAGCGCCGGTAGACAGAAGCACAGCCTTGCCTGCATAACAACTGCCGTCGGCTGTCAGTACTTCTCGATATTGTCCATTCATGCGGATATCCGTCACGGTCTGGGCTTGAAGGATTTCCACGCCAAAACGTTCTGCCTGATTCACCAACCGCTCAGCAAACTCATCCCCAGAAATCCCTTTATCAAAACCGGGAAAATTGTCGATCACCTGAGTGACGCCCGCTTGCCCTCCCGGTGCGCCTTTCTCGATGATCAGCGTGTCCAACCCCTCCCGGGCTGCGTACATGCCCGCTGTCAAACCCGCTGGTCCTGCCCCAACGATGACCACGTCATAATATGTTCGCTCCGCTTCTGTGGTGATCTCCAATTTTTCAGCCAGTTCAGCGTTAGAAGGTTCTACCAGGCGATCCCCATCCGGGAAGATGATCGTGGGCACGATCCGTTTGCCGTCGTTGACCTCTTCCACATAGGCCATGGCCTCAGGATTCTGCTCGATATCCACCCAGCGGTACTCAATGCGCTGATCCCCAAAAAACTGTTTCGCTCGTTTGCAATCCGGGCACCATGTTGTCCCATAGACAATGATCTGATCCCTCCCGTCGATCATTTTCCCTCCTGGATTCATTTTTCGGACATTGCTCTGACCGCTATCAACAAAGCCTCATACTCCTCACGACAGTTCTGGCAGCGTTCCAGGTGATCTTTTACCAAAGGCAAGACCTCACCCGCTTCTTTGCCTGCCAGCTCCAAATCCACAAATCTATCGACTTTCTCGAAGCAGTCACCACATCCGATTTCCTCTTCCCGAACAGAGGTGATGGCTCGCACCATCTTGTACATTACCTCTTTGTCTATTTTCATCATAAGTATCTCCTGCCTTATTGACAGAATAAGGACGCCATCTCTTACGATATTTCAAACGTCGCTAAGATCTCTTCGGGGGTCAAACCGTCGCGCAGCAAGGATTCCTTCAATTTCTTCCTGGCATCATAGATCATTTTATAAAGTGCATTCCGATTCGTCCCCATTTGTTTCGCCACTTCTTGCAAAGGCATACCTCCAAACATCACCGCATAGATGGCTTTGCGTTGTCGATCCGTCAGCTCCTCTTCCACTCTATAGATGATATTCTGGATCATTTTATCCTGCGTGGTCACCTGTTCCGGGGTGGGATCAGGATCCGTAAGGATGGCAGGGGTGAAATCCGTCCCACTGTCTTCAGGGATAAATCGTTCGATAGATACATCTTCCCAGCGCTTCCTTCGGAATTCGGAATACGCTATCCGCAAAGCAATTTTTTGAGCCCAGGTGGTCAATTTGCTTTCCCCACGGAAAGAATCTAGATTGTCCAAAATCCTGATCAAAGCCTCCTGGACAAAATCCTCAATTAACACATCCATGTTTTCGCGGTGGTGGTCCCCCAAAGCATACCCCAAGCCCTCGATCAGGAATTCTCTTAAATCTTCGATCGCCTGATCTTTATTGGGTCCCCGCAATTCGTCCAGCCACTCGTGGTTGGTACGATCTTTCATGGGCTTATTTCCTCCCCAGACCTGCGTCTCCCCCTTTCACATCTCAATTTTCCAAGGAAATCGTAACTGGCCCGTCGTTCCAAATTTCTACCAGCATATGGGCGCCAAACTGACCGCTCCGTACAAGAATACCCCAAGCGGCTAACTCTCGGACAAAATGGTCGACCAAGGGCCGGGCAAGGTCGGGCGGAGCAGCCCCTGTAAAAGAAGGGCGGTTCCCTTTGCTTGTATCGGCAAAAAGGGTGAACTGAGGTATCACCAACGCCTCTCCGTCCACATCCCTCACAGAAAGGTTCATCTTGTCATCTTCATCCGGAAAAATGCGTAATTTTGCGACCTGTTCTGCTAATTCACGCGCATTGCCCTCTTTATCCTGGGGTCCGACCCCTAAAAGGATGACCAATCCATGCGAGATTTCACCGAGTGTTTCCCCTCCTACCCGGACGCTTCCTCGGTTTACACGCTGCAGGATCGCTTTCATGAGCTATCCACCTCGCTCATAAAAACCCACCGCTGAGCGGACCTCTGCCATCGTCTCCGCAGCGATCAAATGCGCTTGTTCCGCTCCCTCCGCAAGCACATCACGGACGTAATCCGGATTTTCTTCTAATTCGTTCCTCCGGGCCCGGAAAGGAGCTAAATGCTCATTGAGCGACTCCGCCAGGCGCCGTTTGCAGGCCACACAGCCGATCTCGGCCTTCCGGCAGGCCTGGTTAATTTCCTCCACATCCTCTTCATCCGAAAAAATCTTATGCAGCGTAAACACGTTGCACACATCCGGGTTCCCGGGATCCGAGAGCCGGATCCGCTGGGGGTCCGTGACCATCTCCATCACCCTTTCTGTGGTGCGTTCGGGCGTGGCTGCCAGCTCAATATGATTATCAAGGCTCTTACTCATCTTCCTCTGCCCATCGATGCCCAGCACTTTGGGAATCTGCGTCACCTTGGATACCGGCTCCACCAAAATGTCCGTTTGATAACGGTGATGGAAGGACCGGACCACTTCCCTTGTAAATTCAACGTGGGGGATTTGGTCCACCCCGACGGGCACCGTGGTTGCCTTATAAAGCAAGATATCCGCTGCCATCAAAACAGGGTATCCCACTAAGCCGTAATTGACATTATTGGGATTTTCGCGCACTTTCTCTTTGAACGTGGGGAGTGCCGTTAACTTTCCTAAAGGAGTGACCATGGAGAGAATGGTATGGAAGGCCATGACCTCCGGGACATGGGACTGCACGAAGATGATGCTTTTATCCGGATCCATGCCAGCAGCCAGCCAGTCCAGAGCCATCTCCACCGTGTTTGCCTTTAGATCCTGGGTGGTTTCCTGGGTGGTCAAAGCGTGGACATCGACAATGCAGTAGATACTTTCATATTCTTCTTGTAAAGCCACATAATTCTGAATGGCTCCCAGGTAATTCCCCAGATGTTGGCGCCCCGTGGGTCGTGCGCCTGAGAAAACGCGTCCGTTCTTTTCATCCGTCACCGGTCTTTACTCCTCGAGGTATTCGCCAAACAACGCTGTAACCTCCCCTTCTTCTGGATGGCGCCCCACTTCTAATTTCGAAAAAATCAACTCTCCATCCACGCTGATTTCGAATTTTCCTCCATCTGAAGGGACAAGGGTCAAGGCGTCAATCCTATCTTCATACATGTGAAAAAGTTCGCCCGTCAAACTGAGGGCGCTGGAAAGATAATCTCAAACTGCACAATATTCAATCCTTACATCTACCATCAAAACCTCTTCTTGTACTCAGAATATTCCAAACTAGTATATCATACGAGGACTATATCCCTTCTGCCTAGAAAATGATAAAGTCCTGCATTGGAAACACCTCCACTGCAGGACTTTACACTCAATACCACTGGAGTTATTTGTTCGTGACCTTAATCAACACCGCTTCCACAACCCGCCGGTAAGAGTATTCTCCTATGTATCGGGCGTATTCCTCACAGGTGAAGAGGGTCACCCAATCCCTCTCCCGATGTTTCAGCACCGACCGGGATACAAAGGGAGATACCACTTTGTTTGACTGGACTTGATAGATGTATATCTTCCCCCAGGCATGGATGTAGATCGCATCCCCATAGCGGAGCTTCTTCAGGTCCACAAAAATCCCGGGGCTGTTGTCTGCGTTCCAGACATGACCGGTGATCACAGTGTTGCCTGGCCAGGTCGGGAAGGCGGTCCCTTCCAGATACCCGACGTGGTTCCCCAGCCAGCTCACATCCCAGGCGCCGTCCACAGCTGAAATACCCATCAATTCAGATTTTATACTGATCCTCGGGATTTCCAACGTCAGGTCAGCCATCGCCTGGTACGCTTTCTCTTCAGGTTGGAGAGCAAGCTCGGTAACCTGTCCGGGCGCAAAGCCGGTGTCCGGCAGGGGCAGCCTTTCCAGAGGGAGGTTGTTATTGATGATATTTGGATCCCCTGCTTCCAGGTCAAAGGATAGATAGAACGTGGTGCAGGCACTGGAGGTCAGGAAACCGGTGTCCGCGTTTTCGCCATTACCCAAGTTTACCGGCTCCGGTTCTCCTGTGGGATCGTACGCGGGGGGATCACTCTGCAGGCAGGCCCCGCTCAGGGCATACCCAGATGGAACGTTCACATCCAGCGTGTAGGTCACTGGCGTGCCGTCCGTGATGAATTGGTAATACCCGTCCAACCCATCTTCCACGATCGTAACATCGCCGGGACCGGTGACTTCGATGGATCCCCCAGAAACAATCTCGCCGGTATCCTCATCATATAAATAGCCCGTAGGATCATAATCCTGATAGTTGGCCACCCCATCCAGGTCTCGATCCCCATCGCCT
>JAWODY010000050.1:0-7130 GCA_046483045.1 Anaerolineales bacterium
TACATCAAGACGATCGACGTTACAGGTTCGATCCAGCTGCCGGAAGGGGTGGAGATGGTCATGCCTGGAGACAACGTGAACATGGAAGTTGAGCTGATCGTGCCGGTGGCGCTGGAAGAAGGCGGCAAATTCGCGATCCGAGAAGGTGGTCTCACCGTTGGCGCGGGCGTGGTCACAGAAATCATTGAGTAGCCTTACAGGGTAGAGAATAGAAGTGGTATAATATGGCACGAAAGAAAGGAGTACGGCCGGTAATTACCTTAGCATGCACAGAATGTGATGAACGTAATTACACGACCGAAAAAAATAGACGGAACGACCCGAATCGTTTGGAATTGAAGAAGTTTTGTCCGCGGTGTCGCGAACATACCCTTCATCGAGAAACCAAATAAGGAGGGTTCGAGCAGTCGAGTCAGTTTGATGACAACAGCGATCTGTTGACCAATAATCCATAGGCCAGTAGCTCAACTGGGAGAGCACCGGTCTCCAAAACCGGGTGTTGTGGGTTCGAGTCCTACCTGGCCTGTTAGTTGCAATCGTCTGACGCCGTCCTTCGAGGCGGCGTTTTGACCGTGGAGGAAATTTTCGTGGCAAAACAAAGGAAGCAGTCAAACGCTATTGTACGTTTCTACCGCGAAACGAGGGCTGAATTACGCAAGGTCACCTGGCCTACCCGACAGGAAGCCCTTAACTTGACCCGGGTAGTGGTCATTGTTATCGTCATTGTAGGACTCTTTTTAGGCGTGCTGGACCTTTTGTTTGCCCGTCTTTTTGCCCTGATTTTGGGCGCATAGAATGAAGTGAGGAAACCACGCTG
Source organism: Anaerolineales bacterium (assembly GCA_046483045.1). Taxonomy (GTDB): domain Bacteria; phylum Chloroflexota; class Anaerolineae; order Anaerolineales; family UBA11858; genus B10-G9. Next base: position 818 of record JAWODY010000050.1, read on the forward strand.
ACAGCGGGGTTTAAGAAGTTATGGATGTAGAAGAACAACTGGAAGGAAACATAGATAAGGGATCTGCGATGGAACCAGAGGGGGACATGGCGGAGGATTTGATCTCAACCCTTGAAGAAGAAGAGACCGAAGAAGATGATGGGCGAGCATGGTATGTTATCCATTGTTACTCGGGAAACGAGGACAAGGTGAGACATAATATCATGCAGCGCATTGAATCCATGGGTATGGAGGATTGGGTCTTCGATGTCGTCGTTCCCACCGAGGATGAGGTGAATATCAAAGACGGTGAACGACAGACGGTAGAACGGAAAGTCTTTCCGGGCTACATTTTGGTCAACATGATCCTTACAGAAGAGTCCTGGTATATGGTCCGGAATACGCCGGGTGTGACCGGTTTTGTGGGGATGGGGAATGAGCCTACACCCCTGCAGCCGGAGGAAGTAGCCCGAATCTTGAAGCGTATGGAATCTGAGTCCCCACGTGTGAATGTGACCTTCCGGCAAGGGGAACGGGTGCGCATCGTGGATGGGCCATTTGAAGACTTTTACGGCAAAGTAGCGGACATCGATATGGACCGCACTACGGTACGCGTAATGGTGAACTTTTTTGGACGGGAAACCCCGGTTGAATTGGATTTTTTGCAGGTTGAAGAAGCATAAATAGTAAACAGATACAATCAGGTGGGAGGATGTCAAGTCCGTTTGAACCACGAAGGAGTATGGAGTGTCAAAGAAAGTCAAAGCGCACGTACGATTACAAATTGAAGCAGGAAAAGCAAATCCTGCTCCCCCCATTGGGCCTGCCCTGGCAGCTCATGGGATTAACTTGATGCAGTTTTGTAAGGAATATAACGCCCGCACGTCTGACCGGATGGGTGAGATCATCCCGGCTGACATCACTATCTACATGGATGGTTCTTTTGAGTTTGCCCTCCGGACCCCTCCGGCTTCCATTTTGCTGAAGAAAGCGGCGGGGATCGAGAAGGGGGCTTCAGAACCGAACATGGAGGTGGTAGGTGAAGTCACCCGGGAGCAGGTTCGAGAAATTGCCCAGACAAAAATGAGAGACCTCAATGCTGTGGATATTGAAGGTGCGATGCGGCAAATTGAGGGTACTGCGAAGAATATGGGGATAAGGGTTGTAGATTAGGAAGGAGTGGGAGGACGTCAATTGTCCGTTTGGACCACAGGGAGAATGGAATGGCAAAACACGGAAAGAAATATCTTGATGCGCTTGACAAAATCGACCGCATGAAAAAGTACTCCCCTCGGGAGGCCCTGGAGTTAGCTAAAGAGACATCTTATGTGAATTTCGATGAAACGGTCGAACTCCACGCCCGTTTGGGAGTGGATCCCCGGCATGCTGATCAAATTGTGCGGGACGTGGTGGTCCTGCCCCATGGTTTAGGAAAGACGGTCCGAGTGCTGGTCTTTGCGCAGGGCGAAGATGCGGCTCGAGCCCGGGAAGCGGGCGCGGATTACGTCGCGGATGGAGATGACTTGATCGAAAAGATTGAAGAAGGATGGTTGGAGTTTGACGTTGCCCTGTCCACCCCCTCGATGATGAGTAAAGTGGGGCGCCTGGGCCCTGTCCTCGGACCTCGAGGTTTGATGCCCAATCCCAAAGCGGGTACCATGGTCCCCGGGGATGATTTGCCCAGGGTGATCGAGGAATCCAAGGCCGGACGGATTGAATACCGGGTGGATAAAACCTCCAATGTTCATGCTCCAATCGGCAAGGTTTCTTTCTCGGTTGATAAGCTTTATGACAATATGGCAAGTTTTATGGAATCCTTGTTAATCAATCGTCCCGCAGCCACAAAGGGCAGTTTTTTCCGGAAGATAGTAGTTTCAACAAGCATGGGGCCTGGGATCAATGTGGATATCTCTCAGGCAAAGGAGATGCAAGAAAGTTAAGATTACTTTCCCCGTGTTGGGAATGTTAATTTGACGTGGTAAAATAAAGCATCATTCACCAGAGACAGCCGGTGTTTTGAAAAAAACTTAATCTCCGGCCTAGGTGAGGAAGAGAAAGATCTTTGGTCTTATCTGTCTTTACCTGCTCTGGTTTGGTAAAGACTTTTCGTTTTAATAATACACTCGTTTCCAAGGAGGTGAGGTGCTTTGGCTATTTCGAAAGAACAAAAAACACGATTGGTGGAAGAATACAGAGACTGGCTGAAACAGAGCGATTCCCTTGTCATTACCAAGTATGAAGGTCTATCGGTGAGGGATATCAGTGAGCTTCGGACAGCCATCCGTGAGACCGGTGGCGAATTTCATGTCATCAAAAACACGCTGGCAAAGATTGCATTCGAAGAGGAAGGGCGTGAATGGGACGAAGGTGTTTTTACGGGCCCTATTGCTTTTGGGATTTCCTTTGATAATCCTTCCAGCTTGGCCAGTGCAATTAAAGATTTTGCAGAAGAATTTGGCATGATCGAGATTAAGAGCGGCTATCTGGAAGACCGGTTGATGACCGTCGAAGAGATAAATGCGTTGGCGGAATTGCCCACCATGGATGAGATGCGGGCGAAGTTGATGCAGACTATCCTCGCGCCAGCTACACAATTAACCCGTCTGTTGGCAGAACCCGGACGTATGTTGGCGGGTGTCTTAAAAGCGTATTCTGAAAAGGAAAGCGCGACGGAAGCTGCGTAGTTGATGAATTTACGAACACATGAATGATAAAAGGAGAACAAAATGGCTGATCTAGATAAATTGATGGAAGAGTTGAGTGAATTGAGTGTATTGGAAGCAGCGGAATTGGTCGAGCGATTGGAAGAGGAATGGGGCGTGTCCGCTTCCGCTCCTGTCGCTGTCGCAGCTGCAGGTGGCGGGCAAGGTGAGGCTGAAGCCGCAGAAGTTAAGTCCGAATATGATGTGGTCATCAAGGAAACGGGTCCGAAGAAAATCGAAGTCATCAAGGCAGTTCGGGCCATGACGAGTTTGGGTCTTAAGGACGCTAAGGAAGTTGCGGAAACCGCTGGCGCAAAAGTCCTGGAAGGTGTCGGGAAAGAAGCTGCGGAGGATGCCAAGGCGCAGCTGGAAGAAGCGGGCGCTACCGTAGAGTTAGAGTAAACATATCAAACGGGTTCAAAGAGGCTGCTCATCTGAGCAGTCTCTTTTCTTTAAGTCTATATTCAGCATATGGTATACTCTGAATTAATCATTCTTCCCGCACTTCTTGGTCCTAATAGGTTCTTAGTCAGGGCTGGGTTGTAGATCGATTCCCTGGTGTGTTCGGCTGAGTGTTTTCTTTCTCTGAGGAGAATCCATGAAAGCGAAAGTTTTGATTATTGAAGATGATCAAGGAATCCTGAAGTTCCTGCGCAGGGGGTTAACCTATGAAGGGTATGAGGTGGATGTTGCTGAAGATGGTAAGCGGGGTTTAGAGCTGGCAAAAGAAAAGGAACCGGACTTGGTTGTCCTTGATCTTATGCTTCCCGGAATTGATGGCTTGGAAGTCTGCCGCCAATTGAGGGCAGATGGAGATGTCCCCATCTTGATTTTGACAGCAAAAGATGAAACGAACGATCGGGTCATGGGGTTGGATATGGGTGCCGATGATTACATGGTCAAGCCTTTCGAGTTCAAAGAACTCTTGGCCCGCATCCGGGCTTTATTGCGCAGGACCCAATCTGCCCAGGTAAAGGTCCTTGAATTTGCGGATTTGACTTTAGATCGTGGAACACGACGTGCGCACCGCGGGGATCGGGTAATTTCTTTAACTGCCAAGGAATATGAATTGCTGGAACTGTTTATGGAGCACCCAAGACAGGTTTTGACCCGAGAAGTGATTTATGATCGGGTTTGGGGATACAATTTTGGAGGCCAAAGCAATATCATTGAGGTCTACGTGCGCTACTTGAGGCAGAAGTTGGAGGAAGACGGGGAACCCCGGCTCATCCATACGCTCCGCGGCGTGGGATATGTGCTGAGAAAACCAGATTAGATGTTACTCAGAAAACGGCTGACCCTGTTCAACACCCTACTTGTTGGGGGGATTTTATTGTTCGTGGGGACCGCTGTCTACCAGACGGTGAATGTATCCCTGGTTTTCCAGGTGGATCGTCGTCTCACGGGGGTGGCAAACCGACTCATCCAGGAAGTTCAGCGAGTAAGTTCGGGGGAGATAGAACCTTCGCTGCTGAGCGATATCGAAATCGATCCGTCCTATTATTATCAAATTTGGTCGCGTGATAAACGGTTGGTCAAAGCATCTGATAATCTAGATGAGGTGGCTCCCTTGAGCGTTGCTGGATTTGGGAGAGACCAAGCTGTATTTTTAGAAGAAGAAATGGATCAAGAAACCTTCCGTGTCTTAAGCACTCCCCTAGTTGTGGGGAAACGGTCTGTAGGGACCTTAATGGTAGGGGTGAGCATGGCCATGGTGGACATGATCAGAATATCCTTATTCAAGGTTTTATTTTGGGGGCTTTTGAGCGCGGTGGGGTTGGTCGGGATCGCTGTTTGGTTGAGCACCCGGAAATCATTAGCCCCGCTTGAAGAGGTTTCGAGGACAGCAATGAAAATAACCCGCGCCGGCGATCTTGCTCTCCGTATTCCCTATTCAGGGCCTAAAAATGACGAGGTTGGACATCTCATCCAATCTTTCAATAAGACATTAGAGAGATTAGAAGAATTATTTAACACCCAAAAACGGTTTATTTCCGATGTGAGTCACGAGTTGCGGACCCCCTTAACGGTTATCAAAGGTAATGTGGATTTACTGCTGCGCATGGATTGTGTGGAGGAGGAGGAAGAGGAAATCCAAGCCATCAACAGAGAAGTTAAGCGCATGACCCGCATGGTCCAGGATTTGTTACTCCTGGCGCAAGCGGAATCGGGTCGGATGCCGATCGACTTTCAAGAAATGTCCCTGGATACACTGCTGCTGGAAGTCTACCAGCAGGCGGAAGTTTTGGGTGGTGGGAAAGTGGACCTCATCCTGGAAGAGATTGACCAGGTGATGGTTTGGGGGGATGAGGATCGCCTCAAGCAGGTACTGATTAACATTGTCAGTAACGCTCTGACATATACACCTGAAGGGGGGGAGATCCGTTTCAGTTTGCAGAAGCGGTCCGGGAAAGCGAAAGTAAAAATCGCAGATACGGGTCCAGGAATTCCTGAAGAAGACCTCCCTCACATTTTCAAACGTTTCTACCGGACTGAAAAGGCCAGAACCCGATCGGATGACTCCGGGGTGGGTTTAGGATTATCCATTGTATATTGGATTGTAGAGTATCATGAGGGGGAAATTGAGGTCGAATCTGAAAAGGGCCGCGGAACCACCTTTACTGTTTATTTCCCCTTGCTTGAAAAGGAGAAGTAAACAGCCATCTCGTAACATTATTTAGGGATGAAGGCGGGCATTTGCCTGTTGACATAACCTTACTCCCCCTCGTTCCAGCCATTCATCAAGCCGTGCGCTGTGATCTTTACCTGTCTGAGCATCCATATAAATACCTGTCCCCCAATATACAAATCGTTTTGTTTCATCCTTCCAGGTTGAGGGTGGAGCCTGCGCTCCCTGAATGCCTCCGTTGTAACCGGCAAGAGCGAGTTCAATGGTCCCTCCTTTTGCCAGTGATTGTTTGAGGTAGGAGAGTCCGCGGTGGGCGTTGGTTTGAGGATGATAGGGATTTTCCCCTGCTTTGAAATGGTAGGGCATAACTTGAAATAATCCCATGGCCCCAGCATGGGAGACGGCTTGGGGGTCCCCGCAGGATTCGATTTGCATCACCGTGGCCACTAAGTTGGGGTCCAGTCCCTTTTTTTCGCTCCAGGTGAGGATTTCATCCTCCCAAAACAGGATCTGGGGAGAAAACAAAGGCGACAAGCCAGGGGGATCGCTTTTCTCGTCTTCGGCTTTTGTTTTGCTTTCAGTTGGATTTGGAGCTGTCTCTGCCATGTCGAGATGAATTTGGCTGAGGAGCAAGGACAGACCTAGACCGACCAGAATGACCGACAGCGGGGGCAAGAAAAAACGGAACAGGCAGCCGTGACCACTCGGTTGGGCTGCCTGTACAGAAGAAGGATGACCGTGTTGGGAGGCCATGGGCAACCTCACATCCCTTCCCCAGAGCGGTCCGAGGAGCGGCTGAGGACCAGCGGCTCATAGGTTGGCTCCTGCTTGGACCGGGATGAGCGGGGCTTGGGCGCAGGCCGGGATTTGCCCAACGAGCGTTTGCTGGACGAGGATTTCTTTCCGGAGGAGGGGGAAGCTGCAGAAGCGGCCGGTGAAAGCCCGAAATTCAGCTGTTCTGTGCCGAAATACCTCTCCCCGGCCACCGAAAACAAGCCGATGA
>JAWODY010000061.1:0-34675 GCA_046483045.1 Anaerolineales bacterium
TACATCAAGACGATCGACGTTACAGGTTCGATCCAGCTGCCGGAAGGGGTGGAGATGGTCATGCCTGGAGACAACGTGAACATGGAAGTTGAGCTGATCGTGCCGGTGGCGCTGGAAGAAGGCGGCAAATTCGCGATCCGAGAAGGTGGTCTCACCGTTGGCGCGGGCGTGGTCACAGAAATCATTGAGTAAGGACTATGGCAAAACAGAAAATTCGCATTCGACTTAAAGCATATGACCATCGCGTTTTAGACCAATCCGCAATGAGGATTGTGGAAACAGCGGAAAGAACCGGCGCGCGCGTTGCAGGGCCGGTCCCGCTTCCAACTGAAATCGAGCGCTTCACGGTGCGGCGTTCAACGTTCGTTCATAAAGATTCACATGAACACTTTGAGATTAGGACGCATAAACGTTTGATTGATGTTTTGGAACCCGATTCTCAAACGATCGATTTGTTGATGCGCTTGAATCTACCTGCGGGTGTGGACATTGAGATAAAGATATAAGCAGGGATCATGTTTTCTTCCCAGGCCATAGTATCAGGGATGCCCTTAAAGAGAGGAAAACATGGGTAGTACAATGAATGTGAAGAGAGGACGGGTACACGAACAAGTTCAGACCGTCTGAAGGAACGACAGAGGATAACGTAAGAGCCGTTCCACTCGGAAACACAATAATCTACAGCTGTTTTCGAAGGAATCGCTGACTGCGTTATTTGGGATGATGCAGCTAAGCCCTAGTTGACAGTCCCTGTGAAATTGATTAGTAGGAGAAAAAGTGAAATGAAAGGGCTCATTGGTAAGAAGATCGGTATGACCCAGATTTTCGATGATGCTGGAAATGCTGTTCCAGTGACCGTCATTGAGGCTGGGCCTTGCTATGTAACACAAACAAGAAAAATTGACAACGACGGCTACTCTGCTGTGCAGTTGGGTTTTGATGAAATCAAACCCCACAAACTGACCGGCGGAGAGCTCGGGCACTTAAAGAAATATGATCTGCCCCCCTTGAAGTACTTACGTGAATTTCGCACGGATGAGGAAATGGAAGAAGGTGAAAAACTCACCGTCGAGGTTTTTGCAGAAGGGGAACGCGTGGACGTCTTGGGGAAACCAAAGGGCCGAGGTTTTGCTGGCGTAATCAAGCGGCATGGCTTTTCAGGCGGTCCCAAAACCCACGGTCAGTCCGACCGTTGGCGTGCCCCAGGATCGATCGGCGCGACTTCGACACCGGGGCGGGTATATAAAGGAAAGCGTATGGCGGGACGAATGGGAAACCATTATGTCACCTCCCAGAACCTGTTGGTGTCCCGGATTGACCCGGAGAGGAATTTAATTGCTGTCCGTGGTTCAGTCCCCGGTCATAAAGGGACTGTGGTTGTCATCAAAGAGGCGCGGAAACAGTAATTGGTTGGAGTGAAATGATCATGGAAGTAAATGTCATCAATATGCAGGGCGAAGAAGTGGAAACCGTGGATGTCCCGGAAGAGATCTTCGAAGCCCCCATACAAGTCGATTTGATGCACCAGGCCTTTATACGCCAGCTGGCGAACAGGCGCACCGGTGCGCACAGCACGAAGAACCGCAGTGAAGTATCCGGCGGGGGCAAGAAACCGTGGCGGCAGAAAGGCACGGGCAGAGCCCGGCATGGGTCCATCCGCTCACCTTTATGGGTGGGAGGAGGAAAAGTATTCACGCCGAACCCTCGTTCTTATCATAAGAAAATGCCCCAAAAGATGCGGCGCGCTGCTTTGCGTTCCGCGATATCCGTAAAATTAGCCGATGAGGAAATGATCTTTCTGGATGAGATGGTTTTAGATGAACCCAAAACGCGTTTGATGGATCAGGCCTTGAAAGACCTGATTGGAAACCACAGCGGTTTGGTCATCTATCCTGAGAAGGATGATAATTATCGCTTATTGATGCGTTCCATACGCAATTTACCGGATGCCAAACTTTTGTTAGCAGATTATTTGAATATCCGTGATTTACTTGGTTTTGAGAGGGTGATCATCATCAGACCTGCGATCGATAAGATCCTCGGCAATTTACAAGTGGAGACGAACGATGACCTCGATATATGATGTTTTGCACAGACCGATATTAACCGAAAAATCGAGCCACCAGTATATGAAATTGAACCAGTATGTCTTTGAGGTGGACCTCGATGCTTCGAAGCGTGTGATCAAAGAAGCCGTGGAGACTTTATTTGATGTCCAGGTGGAGAAAGTCAATACCATGATCATGCCTGCCAAACGAAGTTTGAATGCCCAGAACCGCCGGGTGATTTTACGCCGGAGCATGTATAAGAAGGCTATCGTCACCTTAGCGCCTGGGGATTCGATCCCGGCCTTTGAAGGAGTACGATAATGGCAGTCAAGAACTACAAACCGGTGACCCCCAGTTTGAGAGGGAAAGTCGGACATTCATTTGAAGAAATAACGAAGAAAGACCCTGAACAATCTCTGGTTAAATCACTCCGGAAAAAGGGTGGCAGGAACGTTCAGGGCCGGATAACGGTCCGCCATCGGGGCGGTGGGCATAAGCGGAAATATCGCCAGGTTGACTTTCGACGTGAAAAACATGGGATCCCCGCCAAAGTCGTGGGCATAGAGTACGACCCCAACCGCACAGCTCGATTGGCGTTGTTGAATTATGCCGATGGGGAAAAGCGTTATATCATCGCTCCCGTCGGTTTGCGGGTTGGACAGACAGTGATGTCAGGTCCGGACGCGGAGATCGACCCGGGGAACAGCTTGCCATTGAGCAACATCCCACCCGGATCGCGGATTCATAACATTGAACTCAAACAAGGTCGCGGCGGACAATTGGTCCGCTCGGCAGGGACAGCTGCGCGGTTGGTGGTGAAAGAAGGGCGGTATGCCCAGGTTCGTCTGCCTTCGGGTGAGGTCCGACGTGTATTGCAGAATTGTTATGCAACGATCGGTCAGGTAGGCAACGTGGATCACAGCAATATCAAACTCGGTAAGGCGGGTTCAAAACGGCATAAAGGGTTCCGTCCTACCGTACGGGGTTCAGCAATGTCCCCTCGCGACCACCCTCATGGTGGTGGAGAAGGGAAAGCGCCGATCGGTATGCCCAGCCCGAAAAGCCCCTGGGGCAAAAAGACATTGGGCAAGAAAACCCGGAAGAATAAACGGACAGCGCAGTATATCGTCCGCGATCGCCGGGAAGGAAAGAAGAAACGTAAGAAATAACGTGATTTACAGGTTCCTGAGGTCACGGATAACGAGGAGACAATCGTATGTCACGGTCGTTGAAAAAAGGTCCCTATATTCAACCTAAGTTGTTGAAGAAAGTGGACGAGATGAACGAACGCGGAGAGAAAAAAGTCATTCGAACGTGGAGCAGGGAAAGCGTGATCTTTCCCCAATTGGTGGGGCACACCATTGCTGTTCACGACGGGCGGCGTCATGTACCCATTTACATTACGGAAAATATGGTCGGACATCGCCTGGGTGAATTCGCGCCCACCCGCACATTCCGTGGACATGTAGCTGCCAGGAAGTTGCGGAAGAAAGAAGCTGCGATGGCTGCTGCTGAAAATGTGAAGGAGATTTAACGATGCCGCAAGATGTAGAAGCCAAGGCGCGTCATGTCCCGATTTCCCCCCAAAAAGCACGCTTGGTGATCGATTTGGTGCGGGGAAAGGAAGTGGTGGACGCGTTGGATATTCTCAAGTTCACGCCAAATAAAGCCGCTCGGTCGGTGTCCAAGGTTTTGAATTCTGCTGTTGCCAATGCCGAACACAATTTTGGCTTGAATAGGTATGATTTATATGTCCATCACATTGTCGCCGATGAAGGGACCACACGGAAGTGGCGTCGTTTTGGCGCCAGAGGACGGGTCAAACCCCGCTTGCGTCGATCGTCTCATATCTCCGTTGTTCTTCGGGAGCGGGAAGAGGCATAGGATTCAGGATGAGCATTCATTTGCTTGGAAATTTGTACCGACATTTATGAACTTGTAGGAGTTATTATGGGACGAAAAGTACACCCGATAGGGTTTCGTTTGAAGGTCATCCGGACCTGGGATGCACGTTGGTATGCGGAAGGGGATGAATATGTAGATCATCTTCAAGAGGACCTTGAGATTCGAAACTTAATTCGTGAGGAAAACCCGCGTGCAGGCGTTTCCCGGATCGAGATTGAACGCTTCCCTGGTAAGGTCAGGATCATTGTTCACACCTCCAAACCCGGCGTTTTAATTGGCCGAAAAGGTGTCAACGTCAAAAGAACGCGAAGCCTCTTGGAGGAGCTGGTCGGTAAAAACATTGATGTGGACATCCAGGAGATCGAGAATCCGGATTTGGATGCCCACCTCGTTGCCGAGAACGTGGCTCGCCAGATAGAGAGCCGGATCAGCTACTCCCGGGCTATGAATCGGGCTATCCAGCGCTCCATGCGCGAGGGGGCAGAAGGGGTCCGCGTGGAAGTCTCTGGTCGCTTGGGCGGGGCGGAAATGTCCCGCACCGTGCATATGCGCGAGGGAAGGGTCCCCCGCCAAACGTTGCGTGCTGATATTGATTATGCCCTTGTGGAAGCGGCTACGATGTACGGAAATATCGGGGTCAAAGTCTGGATTTACCGCGGTGAAATCCTGCCCACCCTGGAGGATGAGGAAGAAGCGGAAAAGCACGGTGGGGTGTACGTCAGTAAGTAGAAATCATACCGGCATGATGTCGGATGGAATCAGAGAGGATAACAATCATGTTGATGCCAAAACGTGTTAAATACCGAAAACAAATGCGGGGGCGGATGAAGGGAAAAGCCCGCCGTGGAAATGAGCTGCACTTTGGAGATTACGGCTTACAGGCCTTACAGCCATCCTGGATCAGCTCGAGACAGATCGAAGCAGCCCGGCGGGCCATGGTCCGGGCCATGCGGCGGCGTGGTAAGATTTGGATCCGGATTTTCCCGGACAAACCCGTGACCAAACGGGCCGCGGAAACGCGGATGGGGAAAGGGAAAGGTGAGGTTGAATACTGGGCTGCGGTTGTGAAACCGGGCCGGATGATGTTTGAAATTGGTGGAGATGTCGCGGACAGCGCAGCGCGGGAAGCGTTAAGAAGGGCCTCCTATAAGCTCCCCATAAAGACGAAAATTGTCACCCGAGAAGATGAAGTAGGAGCGTAGGTATGAAAGCTGATGAGATCCGTGATTTATCGACGGAAGAGATTAGAGCTCGTCTTGACGAAGCGCAGGAGGAATTAATGAACCTCCGTTTTCAGCAGTCGACAGGAGAGCTTATTGATACGACAAGGCTTCCATTCACACGACGCTTGATCGCCCGATTTAAAACGATCTTGAAAGAGCGTGAGCTGGAAGCGGAAATGGAAGGTGAAGCATGAGCAATCGCCGGCGCTTAAAAGGTGTAGTTACCAGCAATAAAATGGATAAGACGGTGAAGGTTGAACTCACCCGCCGCTTTCGGCATCCTTTATATAAAAAGGTGATCGATCGACATAAGACCGTGATGGCCCATGATGAGTTAGGCTGCGAGATGGGAGATGAAGTGTGCATTTTAGAATCCCGTCCCCTGTCAAAAACCAAGCGATGGGTGGTGGAAGAGATCACCCGCCGGAGCCGTCCTGTTACGGAAACCCCATCGGAGTAAGTCATGATACAGCAAGAGTCGAAAGTCAAGGTAGCAGATAACTCTGGGGCTCGCGAATTGCAGATTATCCGGGTCCTGGGCGGGTCAAAACGCAGGTACGCTCGTATTGGAGATATCGTCGTGGGTTCCATCAAAGGGTCAGTCTCCGGCGGTTCGGTCAAAGCGCATGAAATTGTCCGGGCTGTGGTTGTGCGAACGGCCAAAGAATGGCGCAGGAATGACGGATCCAGTATTAAATTTGACGACAATGCCGTGGTCATCCTCGACGCGGATGGCACCAATCCAAGAGGGACGAGGATCTTTGGTCCTGTAGCCCGTGAGCTCCGGGATAAAGGATATATGAAAATCGTTTCCCTCGCGCCTGAGACGATTTGAGCAAGAGAAGCAGGAGTGTATGTTGTGAAATATAAAATCAAAAAAGGTGATCAAGTAGAAGTCATCAGCGGACGTTCTGAAGATAAAGGAAAACGTGGTGAAGTCATTAAGGTATACCGCGATAAGGATCGGGTCGCTGTCCAGGGTGTGAACCTTAGCAAAAAACACCAGGGACAAATACAAACCCAGGGGCGGACGATGACCCCGGGCATTATTGAATTTGAAGGACCGGTTCATATCTCAAACGTTATGCTCGTATGCTCAGCATGCGGGGAACCCACCCGGGTCGGTGTGATCCGTGAAGATGGTAAACCAAAACGGGTTTGCAAGCGCTGTGAAGCGGTGATCGATTAAGCAGTTGGAGATGGACCATGAATAGATTGAGAGAGCGATATAAAGAAGAAATCGTCCCTACCTTGAAAGATGTTCTTAACCGGGAGAACGTGATGCAGGTTCCCCGTGTTGAAAAAGTTGTCCTCAATATGGGCGTGGGCGATGCATTAGACAATGGGAAAGTGCTGGATGATGCTGTGAGGGACCTGGCCAAAATCACCGGCCAGCAGCCCGTGGTTACTAAAGCCAAAAAGGACGTGGCCAACTTTAAGCTCAGAGCTGGCGTGCCCATTGGCACGAAGGTGACGCTCCGGGGAAACCGGATGTGGTCATTCTTAGACCGCTTGATGAATGTGGCTTTGCCACGAGTCCGGGACTTTCGCGGTGTCTCCCCGCACTCATTTGACGGGAGAGGAAATTACACCTTGGGTTTGAATGAACAATTGGTGTTCCCCGAGATTGATTATGATGAAGTGGATCATGTACAGGGTTTGGAAGTCAGCATTGTGACTTCTGCGCAGGATGATGAAGCGGGACGTGAGTTGTTACGTGAGCTTGGCATGCCATTTAAGGAGGAAGGTTAATCCATGGCGAAAAAGAGTATGATTGCTCGAGAGAAGGACCGTAAATATAAAGTTCGCGAAGTAAATCGCTGCAAGAAGTGTGGTCGACCCCGCGGTTATATGCGACGATTTGGTTTATGCCGTATTTGTTTTCGAGAATTAGCATTAGAAGGTAAAATCCCCGGCGTTGTCAAGTCTTCTTGGTAAGTTGGGTGGAGGATAAAGAATGAGTATAAGTGACCCCATTGCTGACATGCTGACAAGAATTCGGAATGCTGTTCGAGCTGAGCATCCTCATGTGGCCATGCCCAGTTCGAAATTGAAGGCATCCATCGCGAATATATTGGCGGAAGAAGGATTTGTTGATGATTTTGAAGTAGTAGTAGAAGAGGGTTCAGGGTTCAAGACCTTGAAAATCCATTTGAAGTACGTTGGGAAACGTCGTAAGCGGAAATCGGTGATTACAGATCTTGAACGGGTGAGCGTCCCCGGACAGCGCATATACGCTGGTAAAGATGAAATTCCCTATGTGCTTTCAGGTATGGGTATTTGTATCATGACTACATCCCGCGGTGTGATGACTGGGCGTCAGGCGCGCAGGAAGGGTGTAGGTGGTGAAATTCTTTGTAAAGTTTGGTAACGGATTTATGCTGAAAAGCACCCAGTTTTGTGGTGTTTGGATATGAGCAAGGAGTAGGAACTGTGTCACGAATTGGACGACTACCGGTGGAAATCCCATCGAACGTAGAAGTGGAAATTGAAGGCTCCCGTTTACGGATCAAGGGGCCAAAAGGAGAACTCGAGGACACGTTTTCCTCGGATTTAGAGATCTCCTTTAATGAGGGAGAAATCCTCGTCACGCGCCCCTCGGATGATCGTGTCTTGAGGTCTCTCCACGGGACGACGCGGGCCCTTATCAACAATATGGTCATCGGCGTCACGGACGGCTACACCAAAGAGTTGGAGTTAGTGGGTGTTGGCTACCGGGCGAATATTCAGGGGACATCCCTTGTCATCAATGTCGGTTATTCGCACCCCGTTGAGATAGACCCTCCGGAAGGAATAGAATTCGAGGTGGGAGAGAAATCGAGAACGATTGTGGTTAAGGGTTACGACAAACAAAAAGTGGGTCAGGTTGCAGCTGACATTCGCAAAGTTAGGCCACCGGAACCTTATAAGGGGAAAGGGATCCGGTACAAAGGTGAACACATCCGCCGCAAAGCAGGAAAAGCAGGCAAGGTGGTGGCGTAATATGGCAAAGCAAAAATCACGATCTAAAGCGCGGAAACGCAGACATCAACGGGGGCGTCGGAATATCTATGGTACGCCAAAGAAACCTCGGTTGAATGTTTTTAAAAGTCTTTCTGAGATCTATGTTCAGATCATCGATGATTTCGCCGGGCACACCTTAGTCGCTGCCTCTACGATCGATTCCGAATTACGGGATGATATGGACGGTTTGACGAAATCCGAGCAGGCTGCATTGGTTGGCAAAGCGGTCGCTGAACGCGCCCTGGAAGAAGGGATTGAGGAAGTGGTATTTGATCGCGGTGGATACAAATACATTGGCAGAATTAAAACCCTGGCCGAAGCTGCTCGTGAACACGGGTTAAAGTTTTAGTCACTCGCGCAGGAGAATAGTATGACGAATGGTTATCGAGATAGCAGAGAACAAGAGATTGACGAGCGGATCATTAATATTGAACGTGTGGCGACGGTCGTCAAAGGTGGACGACGCTTCTCCTTCCGTGTCACGATGGTGGCTGGTGATCAAAAAGGTCGGGTAGGCATGGGGATGGGAAAAGCGAATTCTGTTCCTGATGCCATCCGCAAAGCATCCGACCGGGCTAAAGATGATCTCCATCCGGTAGCAGTCTATAACACGACCATTCCCCACAAGGTTATGGGAAAGGTGGGTGGGGCGAAGGTGATGCTTAAACCGGCGTCCGAGGGTACAGGTGTGATCGCAGCCGGAAGTGTGCGTGCTGTGGTGGAAGTCTCCGGAATCACGAACATCCTCACGAAATCACTGGGCAGTGATAACGCGATGAATATCGCCGCTGCCACGATCCAGGGGCTTGAACAACTTAAAGATCCACACGAAGAAGCGGCCATTCGCGGTGTGGATATCGAAAAGGTCACCCCATTCTGGGATAGGTAAATGAAACATGGCGAAAAAGAAGAAGTCGTCGCAACTCAAGATAAAACTCCTCAAGAGCGCTAGCAGTCGATCCCCAAGGCAACGCAAGACAGTGGAAGCTTTAGGATTAAGAAGGATCAACCAAAGCGTGGAAGTCCCTGACAATGCAAGCATGCGGGGGATGATAGACTGTATTGAGCACCTGGTTGAGGTGGAAGAAGTAAACTAACGAAGGTTGAGAGCTATGAAATTACACGATTTAAAACGGAACGAAGGCGCGAAAAAGGATCGCAAACGTGTGGGCAGAGGGTACGGCTCAGGCTACGGGAAAACGGCCGGCAGGGGTACCAAAGGACAAAATGCCCGCAGCGGCGGCGGCGTTCCTCTTTGGCATCAAGGTGGGGACACGCCCTTTTTCCGCCGAATGCCTAAAAAACCTGGGTTCAATCCGCCTTTCCGCGTTGAATATCAAGAGGTAAACGTGGAATATCTGGGTTATTTCCCGGAGGAAACGGAGATCAATCCCGAGGTGCTGGCCAAGGTGAAGCTCATCCATGACCAGGAAAAACCCGTTGTCATCCTGGGGCGAGGGGAATTAGATGTCCCCCTTCAGGTGAAAGCTCACCGCTTTTCAAAAAAAGCCAAGGAGAAGATTGAAGAAGCGGGGGGCAGTGTGGAGGTCATTGAGCAATAGATACACAAACATGATGGTTTGGGAGATCGTTTCTCGCAAACCGGTGTGAGTGGGAGTTCTTGAATATGAAGAGATCTGCATGGCGATACCTGTGGAAAGCTGAAGACATCCGACGCAAGTTGTTGATCACGTTGGCCATTTTGGTCATCTACCGGCTTGCGTCACATGTTCCCGTACCGGGCGCAAACCGGGATGTGATTGCTTCGATCATGGCTGGTGGGGGTGCCGGGAGCACCTTTCTGGGCATTTTGGATATGCTCTCCGGAGGAACGGTATCCAATTTCTCGGTCCTGGCGATGGGTGTGTATCCATATATTACAGCCCAAATTATCCTGCAGTTGCTGGTTCCTATCATTCCCTCTTTACAGCAGAAGATGGAGGAAGACCCCCAGGAGGGTCGGAAATGGATGGAAAAGTGGACGTATGCGCTGGCTGTTCCTATGGCTGCCTTACAGGCGGTGGGTCAGATCAGGATTTTCTCCAGCCTTGCAGGTGGGGTCCAAATCATTGATAACTTTGGTTTCACTGGCGCCTCGCTGATTCCTTCCCTGGCCATTATTACCAGTATGACAGCGGGGACGATGTTTGCCATTTGGTTGGGAGAGTTGATTTCCGAGTACGGGATCCGCAACCAGGGGTTGTCATTATTGATCTTTGCAGGGATCGTGTCTAGGATTCCTCAGAACTTTGCCCGCTTAATGAGAGCTTCCCAAAACCCAGTGTTCATCTTGGGATTCATGTTGATTCTGACGCTGCTGGTCATCTTCGCTATCATCTTTGTCCAGCAGGGCCAGCGGAATATCCCCGTGATGTATCCAGGGCGGCGGGTGGGGAACCGACAGTCCATGCCTGTCAAAGGGTCCCTACCTTTGAAGGTAAATATGGCCGGCATGATCCCCCTCATTTTCGGCCAATCTTTGTTGACCTTCCCGGCGATATTGGCCAGTTTCTTTAGCAACTCCGATATCACGTGGTTGGCAAATCTATCCGTCCGCGTGCAAAACCTTTTTGGAGGCGGCAGCCCCTGGTATTGGGGGATGTACTTCCTGATGGTTGTCGGATTTACATTCTTTTACACTGATGTTTTGTTCGCTCAACAGGATTACGGGCGCAATCTCAAGCGCTCTGGAGCACAGATCCCGGGGGTGAGCAGGGGAGCCCCCACCCAGCGATATTTGACAAAGGTCCTGCGCCGGATCACGTTCCCGGGTGCGTTTTTCTTGGGATTTGTGGCGGTTATGCCCTTCTTGGTTGGCTTGATCTTACCCGGTTTTGGGCCCTCTGGTTCAGGCACTATGCTCATCACTTCTTCGGGCCTGTTGATTGTGGTGGGCGTTGTCCGTGATACGTTCCAAAATATCGACGCTGAACTCAAACTTCACGGTTATGATGAAACTTTACTTGTTCGATAAATTCCCCAGGAAAAGGATGCAGCCATGCCGCGGCAGATCTGTCTGATAATGCTAGGTCCACCAGGGGCAGGAAAGGGGACGCAGGCGGAAATCTTGGTCGAGGAAAAAGGGTTCCTTCACATTTCCTCGGGTGAATTGTTTCGCAGGAATTTGGAAAACGAAACGGAGCTTGGGAAAAAAGCAGGTCTATATATAGATGCAGGAGAGCTGGTCCCGGACGAAATCACGATTGGCATGGTGGAAAACCGGATCAGGGAGATCGATTCTGGAACGGATTTTATTTTGGATGGATTCCCAAGAACCTTGGTCCAAGCGAAAGCCTTGAAGGAGATCCTGGCGGATTACGATCCGGAAGTGTGGGAAGTGGTCCTCTACCTTCATGTGCCCTATTCAGAGCTGATTGAGCGGCTGACGGGAAGATTGACCTGTCGGGCCCACGGGCATGTTTTTCATAAGAAATATAATCCCCCGAAGGAAGAAGGGGTCTGCGATTATGACGGCTCGGAGCTCTACCAACGCGAAGATGACCAGTTGGAGACCGTGAAAAACAGGGTAGATGTATACATGGAGAAGACGGAACCCTTGATTGCGTATTATCGTGAGCGGGGAATCCTGCTCCAGGTGGATGCAGGACAGGACGTGGAAGGGGTTGCTTCAGAAATCGAAAGTAAATTGGAAAAGCAGCAATGGTAGTGGTGAAAAACGAAGTAATTAAAAACGATCAAGAGATCGCGGTCATGCGTGAAGCCGGGAGGATCAACGCTCGCGTCTTGAAAGAGGTGAAAGCCTTGATTGAACCAGGCATCACCACCAAAGCACTGGATGAAACCGCGGAAGAGATCATCCGCTCTTATGGGGCGATTCCCACCTTCAAAGGATATCCGGGTCCCTATCCTTTTCCAGCTACGCTGACGGTGAGTTTAAATGAAGAAATGGTGCACGGCATCCCAAGTGGAAGGACCTTGAAAAAAGGGGATATCGTCTCTGTCGACTGCGGAACTACCTATCGAGGATACATTGGCGATTCCGCGTTTACAGCAGGGGTGGGAGAGATTTCGTTAGAAGCCAATCGCCTGATCCAGGTCACGAGAGAGTCCCTGTACAAGGGAATCGAACAGATGAGAGCTGGAAACCATGTTGGTGATGTTTCTGCAGCCATTCAGGAACATGTAGAGGGGAATGGATTTCACGTGCCAAGAAAATACACGGGGCATGGTGTGGGGAGCAAAATGCATGAACCGCCGCAGGTGCCCAATTTCGGTGTTCCTGGTAAAGGACTGCAGTTAAAAAAAGGGATGACCATCGCCATTGAACCCATGGTCCTGGTGGGCACGCCGAAAACAAAGGTGCTTTCTGATAAGTGGACTGTGATCTCTGAGGACCGTTCATTGACAGCTCATTATGAACACACCATCGCAGTCACAGATAAGGAACCTGTGATACTAACCAGGTTGTAAGCGTTTTTGGATGACAAAAGGTCATTTCCCTAGACTGTAAGAAGGGATTACGCTATAATTATATTTTTGGCTTAGGGTATGTTTTATTGGAGAACTTCGCTGATTTGAAGAAGGAAGTGGCATTATGAAAGTATCATCTTCTGTGAAAAAACGTTGTGATAAGTGTAAAATAGTCAGACGCAAAGGTAAAGTATACGTTATTTGTGAGAACCCGAAACATAAACAAAGACAAGGATAATTATGGCTCGTATACAAGGTGTAGATTTACCCCGTGATAAACGAATTGAGGTCGCGCTGACCTATATCTATGGCATTGGATTATCCCGCGCGCAAGATATCCTGGAGGATACTGGGGTTGACCCCGATACCAGGGTGCATGAATTGACGGATAAAAATATCACCAGCCTTCGGGAGTACATTAATCAGAATTACAAGGTAGAAGGTGATTTGCGCCGCGAAGTCCAAATGAATATCAAGCGCTTGGTGGAGATCGGATGTTATCGGGGGATCCGCCATAAGAAAGGCTTGCCCGTCCGGGGGCAACGCACGCGCACAAATGCCCGGACTCGGAAAGGGCCCAAGAAGACAGTGGCAGGAAGGGGTCGTCGGCGCGGCATGCAGAAAACATAATCAGGTACAGTACAAGAAGCCCTGCTGGTGTGGTCCGTTTGAGCCCCCCACAGTGGCAAATATAGCATCTGCGTCCTGAGATGGTGCCTGGGGTTGAAAAGGCACATTTCCTTCGTAAGCTTTGGTAAGGAAACATTGGGAGCGGATCAAGATAAGAATTGAAGTTCGAGAGGTACTATGGCTCAACAATCGAAAGGTTCAGGACGACAGAGTAAATCAAGAAGTAAAAAGAAGAAACTTTCTTCGGGGCAAATCCATGTCCGAGCGACGTTTAATAACACGATCGTCACTGTCACGGATAAACAAGGAAACACGGTCTGTTGGAGCAGCCCTGGCACCGTGGGTTTAAAAGGGTCTCGCCGGAGCACATCCTTCGCAGCCCGATTGGCGACAGAGGATGCCGTGAAGAAGGCCATGGGGATGGGACTGCGGGAAGCGGACGCAATCATTCGGGGGCCTGGTCCCGGTCGTGAAGCTTCCTTGCGGGCGATCGAATCCATGGGTTTGAAATTGAAATCAATTACGGATGTCACATCTGTACCCCACAACGGGTGCCGCCCGCCGAAAAAGCGCCGGGTATAGCTGATTGTGAGATCCGATTCATCCCTCTGAGATTGAGAGGATGAAATAGGATATAAGGTAATTTAAGAAAGAAGAGGAATATTATATGGCTAGATATCGTGGGCCGAAATGCAAAGTGTGCCGGCGAGAGGGAGAGAAGCTGTTCTTGAAAGGAGAACGGTGCTACTCGCAAAAATGTGCCTATGAACGCCGCAGTTACCCCCCTGGTCAGCACGGCAGATCTGCCCAATACCGACGCAGCAGAGAATCTGATTTCTCACGTCAACTGCGGGCAAAGCAGAAAGCACGAAGAGTATATGACATTTCAGAGCGTCAATTTAGACGTTATTATGAAAACGCTCAACAGCGACGTGGGTTGACGGGTTTGAACTTGTTGCAGATTGTCGAATCCCGTTTGGATAATGTGGTGTACCGTTTGGGATACGCTGCAAGCCGACCTCAGGCGCGCATGTTGGTTACCCATGGACATTTCAATGTCAACGGCCGTCGCACAGATGTTCCCTCTGTCATTTTATCCCCTGGGGATGAAATATCGGTCCGAGATGGTTCAAAGAAGCGGACCTTTTTTAAAAATTTGAGGGAGGAAGCAGAAAATCGGACGCCAGTGGAATGGATTGATCGGAATCTTGATTCGCTGTCTGGTAAAGTTATTCGGTTACCAGAACGGTCTGAGATCAACAGCAATCTCAGCGAGCAATCGATCGTTGAGTTTTATTCCAGGTAATGATTTTCGCTTAAGACACGAGTTAGCGAATAGGGTGAGGTGATCCGTGTTAGGAATGAAAAATATGGTAACGCCAAAGATTGAGCGTGTGGCTGAAGCTCGCGCGTATGGTAAATATGAAATTGAACCCCTGGAACGCGGGTATGGTATCACCCTGGGCAATGCTCTACGGCGGACAATGTTGTCGTCGATAGAAGGTGCTTCCGTGACATCCATTCGCATTGCTGAGGTTGACCATGAATTCGACACCATTCCAGGTGTCCAAGAGGACGTGCTGCGCCTGATGTTAAACGTCAA
This sequence comes from Anaerolineales bacterium, assembly GCA_046483045.1. Classification (GTDB taxonomy): domain Bacteria; phylum Chloroflexota; class Anaerolineae; order Anaerolineales; family UBA11858; genus B10-G9. The sequence goes on from JAWODY010000061.1 coordinate 14,844, forward strand.
GCAATTGCGCTTGAACCTTTTTGAAGGCGATATGGCCAGCATGCACTTAGAGATTGAGGGGGAGGGCGTGGTGACAGCGGCGGATATCGTCGTCCCTGCGGAAGTAGAAATTGTCAATCCAGATTTATATCTCCTCACCGTCGACGGCCGTGATACACCCCTCACCATTGAGATGACTGTCGGACGGGGCAGAGGGTATGTTCCTGCGGGAGAGAGGAAAGACCGCTTGCCGATTGGAGAGCTGCCGGTCGATGCTATCTATAATCCGGTCCAAAGAGTCAACTTTGAAGTCAGTTCAGCGCGGGTGGGCCAGAGTACGGATTACGATAAATTAACCATTGAGGTCTGGACGGATGGGACCATTGAACCAGAGGAGGCCTTAAGCGACAGCGCCAAAATCCTGATGGGCCATTTACAGCACCTGTCTGGTGTTACCGCTGAATCGCTAGCAGAAATGGTCGAAGATGAAGAGCAGGTGGAACCGGAAGAGGAAGTTGTCGAAGTCCCCATCGAGGAGTTGGACCTTTCTGTCCGTGTTTTCAATTCACTGAAGCGGACGGGGATCACAACAGTGGGTCAGGTCTTAGAACTTCATGAGAAGGGAGATGATGCCCTGCTTTCCATTCGAAACTTCGGTGTAAAGAGCCTGGATGAATTGAAAGAGAAATTAGCAAATCACGGCTATATCGAAGCAGAAGAAGACGAGTCGGAGTGATATTATGCGACACCGAGTAACGGGAAAAAAATTAAATCGGAGCTCTGCCCAGCGCGGTGCTTTACGGCGAACGATGATTATTCAATTGTTTGAGAATGAGCGCATGCGCACGACACGTGCGAAAGCGGAGTTCGTCCGGCGCCCTGCAGAAAAATTAATTACGTTGGCAAAACGTGCGCAGGATGCTGATGAAGATGCAATGGTGCATGCCCGACGGATCGCCAGTTCACGATTGGGGAACAATAAGGAAATTATCAAGAAATTGTTTGATGACATCGCCCCGCGATACATGGATCGCCCTGGAGGATACACGCGCATGTTTAAGCTGCCGCCCAGGACGAGCGATGCCGCGGAGATGGTCATCTTGGAGCTGGTAGAAGAATAGGCCACAGCTGGCTGGGATGAAAGATTGTTATCAGGTTATCTTAGCTTACGATGGTACGGACTTTCACGGCTCGCAGCGCCAGCCAAATGTGCGGACTGTGCAAGGCGAAGTGGAGAAAGCGCTCCACGAGATCGCGTGGAAGGGGCGCACGACGTACTTTGCTGGTCGAACGGATGCCGGTGTGCACGCAGCAGGTCAGGTTGTAGCCTTTGATCTGGATTGGTCGCACACAGGGGAAGATTTGCAGCGCGCGCTGAACGCCAATCTTCCCAGAGATATTTCGGCCAAAAAGGTAGTCAAGACGAAGCAGGGTTTTCAACCCCGTTTTGATGCCCTTTACCGCCGTTACAGATATCGGATCCGCTGTGATCCGATACGGGATCCTTTACAAGATAGATATATATGGCGCGTATGGCCGGATGTGAACCTGCAGCGGATGCGGGAGGCTTCATCACACTTGCTGGGTGTGCATGATTTTGGCGCCTTAGGAAGTCCTCACCAGGAGGGTGGGAGCACGATCCGTGAAGTTAGAGAAGCCGTCTGGCGGAAAGAGAAGGATACATATTCCTTCCACATCGTGGGTAACGCGTTTTTATACCACATGGTCCGTCATACCGTCATCCTTTTAGTGGAGATTGGCCAGGGTCTAAAGCCGGTGAACCGTGTGGCAGCCTACCTTGACCGCCCGGGGGGACCGCCAGCCAGAGGATTAGCGCCAGCTCGGGGGTTGACCTTGTTGGAGGTCGTTTACCAGGAAAATGAGGTCATTAAAGGTTGAAATTTGAACATTTATTCATTAAGAAAGTTGGGAGCAGATGATTGTGAGGAAAACATATTACCCGAATGCAGATAACGTTTCCAAAGAGTGGGTATTGGTTGATGCAGATGGAGAAAATTTGGGTCGTTTGGCGACGCAAATTTCCACCCTCATCCTTGGGAAACATAAACCCCAATTCACGCCCGGCGTGGATGTCGGCGATCATGTCATCGTCATCAATGCGGAAGGTGTGAAGGTCACGGGAAAGAAACTGGATCAGAAAATGTATTACCGGGAAAGCGGTTACCAGAGCGGTTTGAAGCAGATCACTCTCAGGGATCAGTTGGAAAAGAAACCGGAACGCGTCGTAGAACATGCGGTGTATGGTATGCTGCCCCACAACCGCTTTGGAAGAAAACTGAGGAAGAAATTAAAAGTGTATGCCGGGCCTGACCACCCACATCAGGCGCAGCAGCCGAAACCGATCGAAGAAGTCCTCTCATAACAGAGGGGAGAAGGACGAAGGATAAACGGGATCTCTGCAGTGAGATCTTGGGTTTTGAACGTAGGAAGGAGAAGGTATGACTGAATATTTTGAAGGCGTTGGCCGCCGAAAAGAAGCAACAGCACGAGTTCGCATCCGGTCCGGGTCCGGGGAATTCGTGGTAAATGAACGGAACTTAGAAGAATACTTTACCCGCGTGGGTGATGTGGCTGAAATTGTTGATCCTTTGGATGCTGTAAATTACAGCCGGTCAGATTTCGATATCAGCGCGTATGTCAAAGGGGGTGGGGACACCGGACAGCGGGATTCTGTGAGTCTGGGATTGGCCCGGGCGTTACTGGAGATGGATCCTGATTTGCGCACCACACTCAGCCAGGGGGGACACCTGACTCGTGATGCACGTGTTAAGGAACGCAAGAAACCAGGGCTTAAAGGCGCACGCAAAGCCCCTACCTACACCAAACGGTAATTTCCCCCAAAGCAAAACCTTTTCTGGGGAACGGTACCTTGTTTCGTTACTAACTGCGCGAAGACACCTCTGATTCTCATGTGTTCTTCGCGCTTTTTTAGATTATGGATAGAAAGCAGGATTTTAATGAGAAGCTCATCATCCTTGGCCTCGGTCCCGGGGATGCGAAGTTTTTAACCCGGGAAGCCTGGGAGGTTTTATCCGCGGCGTCTGAAGTCTACCTCCGGACGCAAAAACACCCTACGGTGGGCGGATTCCCCTCCTCTCTCCACGTGCGGTCCTTTGATGATCTTTATGAGCAGGCGGATTCTTTCACAGAGGTCTATGAGGGGATTGTCAAACAGGTTTTGGCTTTAAGTGAACGGCCAGAAGGGGTGGTCTACGCGGTTCCCGGCGATCCATATATCGCTGAAGCGACCACACCGGCAATCATCCAGGAAGCCAGGACTCGGGGCATCCCTTTTCGGGTTGTCTCTGGACTTAGTTATTTGGAGCCCACCTTCTCGGCCCTGGGCCTCGACCCGTTGCCGTCCACGGTCCTGTTAGACGCCCTGGAGTTGACTGACCAGCATCACCCGAACTTTCCCCCGGACATACCGGCCTTGATCGCCCAGGTTCACTCCCCTTGGGTGGCTTCCCATCTCAAGTTAACTCTTTTTTCGGTCTATCCCGATCACCATCCGGTCCGTTTCATCCATCGAGCGGGGACGGAAGATGAAAAGGTGGAAAATCTCTCCCTGTATGAAATCGACCACAGCCCAGATATTGGTTTGCTGACCTCTTTGTATGTCCCACCCCTCGCGGAGAGGACGTCTTTTGAAGCCTTTCAGGAGATCATCGCCCGCCTCCGGGCGCCTGGTGGTTGTCCATGGGACAGGGAACAAGACCACCAATCTCTCCGTCCTCATTTATTGGAGGAGACCTATGAGGCACTGACAGCGATTGATGAAGACGATCCGGAAGCGATGAAAGAAGAGTTCGGCGATTTACTGCTTCAAATTGTGCTCCATGCGCAGATAGCCAGCGAATATGGAGAGTTTGGCATGGCCGATGTCTTGCACGGTGTTCATACGAAAATAGTTAACCGCCATCCCCATGTCTTTGATGACCTGGATATTGACGAGACAGAAGATGTGCTCCAGAATTGGGAACAGCTCAAAGCGGAGGAGCGCTATCACCAAGGGGGTCGGAAGGAAGGCTTGCTGGACGGCGTTGCTCCTGCCCTGCCCTCCCTTTCCAAAGCCCAGATCTTTCAAAAAAGGGCTGCACGTGTGGGATTCGATTGGCCGGAATTAGGGGGGGTTCTGGATAAGATTTCTGAAGAGTTAGGGGAATTGAAAAAGGAAAAGGATCCCCAATCCCAGCAAAAAGAATTAGGGGATTTGTTATTTGCCGTTGTAAACCTCAGCAGGTGGTACGATCTGGACGCGGAAAGTGCACTGCGCGGGGCGAATCAGCGCTTCAAACGAAGATTCTCTTATCTGGAAAAAGCTGCCCGGTCCCGTGGTTGTGATCTATCTGACTTGAGTTTGCAAGAATTGGACGAACTTTGGGAAGAAGCCAAACGTCAGGAATGACGCTTCTGCGCTTTGCTTTTCTTCCACCGCACGGAAAAGGTGATCAAAATCCCTGCCAAAAGGAATGGAAACCCACTGACCAGGGCAGCGATCAGGTGATTGTGGCCTGATGAGAAGTATGCGAAGATGGATAAAGCAAGACCGCTGCCTGTGGTCAATACCCCGCCCACTTTCAAGTTTCTCCAGCTGAAACCCACACTGGCACTCGCGCTTAGGACCAGCAGGGCAAGAAGGGGGCCTTCGATTGAATTGGGAAGCACGCCCTCAGAAAGTTCATGGACAGCGTTTAGGATCAGAGAGACTAACCAGAACACTCCCGCCAGAGATCCCAGGATAAGCCCTCCCCACTTCAACCCGGGAATAGGCTTACGGTCACGAACGGACACGTTTTTCCTCCTGGGCATTCATTTGTTGGATCCGTCCCTGGCGGATTACAATCCGCTGATGATATCCCCTAGCACGTCACCTCCCAACCCAGAGGCACCTTTGCTTTCGCCTTTATTATCTGTTCGCGCAGCGACCGCGATCCGGTCAGCCAATCGGGATAGGGGAAGACTTTGCAAATAGACCTTACCCGGGCCGGTTAATTTTGCTAAGAATAAACCTTCACCTCCAAATAAGGCATTTGAGAACCCGCCTATAAATTGGATGTCGTAATCAACGCTGGGAGAAAAGGCTACCAAACAACCCGTATCCACTTTAAGGATTTGCCCCTTTTGAAGCGTTTTTTCGATCACCGTACCGCCCGCATGTACGAATGTCATCCCATCTCCGACTAATTTTTGGAGTATGAAGCCTTCGCCGCCGAAAAGTCCTGCGCCTAATTTTTTACTGAATGTGACTTCAATTTCCGTTCCCCGGGCTGCACATAAAAAGGAATCCCGTTGGCAGATAAAGGAACCGCCCAGGGAGGCCAGATCTAGGGGGATGACCTTACCGGGGAAGGGAGCCGCAAAGGCAACGGTTTGCTTCCCCGAGGTCTCATTCAGGAAGGTGGAGATGAAAAAACTCTCTCCTGCGAAAACCCTTTTTACTCCTTTGAAGAGTCCGCCCCCTGTCCCGGTTTGCATCTTCACGCCTGGGTCCATGTATAGCATTGTGCCTACTTCCCCTCGTACCCCTTCCTGGGGATCAAGTTCGATTTCCACCATCTGAAGATCGTCGCCGTAAATTGTGTAATCAACCGCATCAGCCATGTTTGTTCTCCTTATAAAAATCCATGTCGAGTTCTTTTCGAATTGTACTATGGAAAGGTGGGTAAAAAAAACCCTGATGGACGGGGCCATCAGGGTCATCAGCTGGGGGCCAGGGATTCGAACCCCGATTTACGGTTCCAGAGACCGCTGTCTTACCATTAGACGAGCCCCCATCAACGATGGGTATTTTATCACTTCCCACAGGGTTCGTCAAACTGCCCGCCGCATTCCAGAGACGATCACGTGAGCGGCTGTTTCAACAGAAAGGGGATAACATTAAAAACAACCAAGTATCCGGATTTCAGAACTCTTTGGAAGGCGGAACCCGGAGGAGCTGCCCAGGCTCCGAGGTCTCCTTGTAGGGTATGGGGTTCACAATCCGGGCATGAGTGCATAGAAGCGGGGCCTATTACCGGAAAAGCGAGAGTATGCTAAAATTTGGTGGAGGCCATGATCCGAACACTTATTGAGGGTAATGAATCCAGGAAATCGAGGAGTGAGAATGATGAATGACGAGAAAGTGCTGTCTGATTTTATTCGCGATATTATTGAGAGGGAAATTGAAGAAGGTAAACATGACGGGCGGGTTCACACGCGTTTCCCTCCCGAACCGAATGGCTATTTGCATATTGGTCATGCCAAGTCCATTGTTTTGAATTTTGGGATCGCTGAACAATATGACGGCAAGTGTAATTTACGCTTTGATGACACGAACCCCACCAAAGAAGAAGAGGAATTTGTGAGATCCATGATCGAGGACATCCATTGGTTGGGGTATGACTGGGATGACCGTTTGTTTTTTGCCTCGGATTATTTTAGCCAGCTTTACGAATGGGCCGTCCAGCTCATTAAGGACGGCAAAGCGTATGTGGATGATCTCACTCCGGAAGAAATCCGGGAGTACCGGGGCACGCTGACCGAGCCAGGGAAAGAAAGTCCTTACCGGGACCGGTCTGTGGAAAAGAACCTAGACCTCTTTGAACGCATGAAAGAGGGCGAATTTATGGAAGAGGAACGCGTGTTGCGAGCTAAAATCGATATGTCTTCCCCGAACATCAACCTCCGCGATCCTGTTATGTACCGCATTCTCCATGAAACGCACCACCGCACGGGAGATGAGTGGTGCATTTACCCCACCTATGATTGGGCCCACGGGCAGTCGGATTCCATCGAAAAGATCACGCATTCCTTGTGCACCCTGGAGTTCAAAAACAACCGGCCTCTTTATAATTGGTTTTTGGATCAATTGGAGATCTTCCATCCCAGGCAAATAGAGTTTGCTCGCTTGAACATCACGTATACAGTGCTCAGCAAACGCAGGCTGATTCAACTGGTGGAGGAGGGTTATGTCAACGGCTGGGATGATCCCCGCATGCCCACTCTCTCCGGGATGCGCAGAAGGGGCATCACCCCGGAATCCATCTGTCTTTTCATCGAGCATGTCGGCGTAGCCAAGACGCAAAGCACCATCCAGCGTTCGAAATTTGATCATTTCATCCGCGATGACCTTAACGCCCGGACGCCGAGGGCGAACGGAGTATTGCGTCCTCTAAAAGTCGTCATCACCAATTACCCGGAAGACAAAGTGGAGATGATGGAATTTCCCAACCATCCCGGGGATGAGAGTTTTGGGACACGGGATGTACCATTTTCGAAGGAAATCTTTATTGATCGGGATGATTTTCGCGAGGACCCTCCCAAACGGTTCTGGCGCCTTTCTCCGGGGAAAGAGGTTCGCCTGCGCTACGCCTACTTCATGACCTGCCAGGATGTTGTCAAAGATGAGGATGGGAACATTGTGGAGCTGCGGTGCACGATCGATCCGGAAACCCGCGGCGGGGCCGCACCCGACGGCAGGAAGGTCAAAGGTACCTTGCACTGGGTGTCTGTCCCGCACGCCCTGGATGTTGAAGTCCGAGTGTATGATCGCCTGTTCAACGATCCTTTCCCGCTTGATGTGGAGGAAGGGGGTGATTTTACGGACAGCCTAAACCCCGATTCCCTCCAGGTTTACCCCCATGTCAAGGTCGAACCCAGCCTGCAGGGGGCAAAAGCGGGTGACAGGTACCAGTTTGAGAGGGTAGGCTATTTCTGTGTTGATCCGGATTCGACGGAAGAGAAGCTGGTCTTTAACCAGACGATCGCCCTCTATGATTCCTGGGCCAAAATCGAAAAAAGACAGGCGCAGGAGCGGAAGCGAAAGAAATCCTAACAGTCCAGCTCCCGTTTTTTTTGGTGATATCAGGCTTTAATCCGGTTGGGTAAAGAGATGGATTATCGACTCTCTGGCATGCCCTCCAAGGTCTCGGCAGCTTGATTCAGGCGGTCGAGGACCTCCTCTTTGCCTAGGATGGCCATGATGTCAAAGAGCGGAGGGCTGACTTTTTGCCCGGTGAGGGCTTCACGCAGCAACCCAAAGAGGTGGCCCGCCTTTAAGTCCAGTTCATCAGTCAACTCCCGGAGCGGTTTTTCAACGGTATCCCGGGTGATCATGGGCACCTCGTTGAAGAGATTTGCCATCCGCCGGGCTGCAAAAGCCGCCTGAGAAGCGCTCAGCGCGCCGCTGATGATCCGCTCGGGGACCAATTTCACCTCCTCTTCAAAGAAGAAACCCGCCATGTCGGTGACCTCAGTCAATTTCCCCGTCCGGGTCTGGATGGCTGCAGCAACATCCGTCAGGATCTCCTCATCCACCTCATATCCCTCTTTCTCAAAGTACGGCTTAATCCGGCGCGCGAAGTCATCCACGTCAAGCTCCCGGATGTGGATTCCGTTAAAATGATCCAACTTGCTGAAATTGATGGCAGCTGGAGAGGGGTTCAGTTTTTCCAGGCTGAATTTTTCGATGAGTTCGTTCATGGGAAAGAATTCCATCTTATCATCATAGCTCCAGCCCATCAACGCCAGCCAGTTATTAACCGTTTCTGGCAAATAACCAAAGTCCTCCATGTCTTTTACGAAAATCGGTTGCCCTTTCTGACGGGCTTCTTCCATGTCCCGTTTGGAGAGCTTCCCTTTGCCATCCGGTTTAAGGAGCAGTGAGAGATGGACCCATTCGGGCTCCTTCCATCCAAAGGCATCATAAATTAAAGTGTGAATGGGAAAGGTGGGAAGCCATTCCGCCCCGCGGATGACATGGGTGATATCCATCAGATGATCGTCCACCATGGCCGCCAGGTGGTACACGGCCAAGCCGTTGGATTTGATGAGGATGATATCATTTAGCGTTTCATTCTTGACTGTGATCTCGCCCCGCAGCAAGTCACGCGCAGTGGTCGACCCCTCGTTGGGAGATTTGAACCGGATCACGTGGGGCTCTCCCTTTTCCACGCGTTGGGCGGAATCTTCAGGTTCTAAATCTCTGCATTTTTGGTCGTAATGAGGGTTTTCATCCCGGGCGATTTGTTCTTCTCGGATTTTATCCAACCGTTCTGGGGAGCAGAAACAGGGATATGCATGTCCTTTTTCAATTAAGGTCCGGGCATGCTGCTGGTAGATCGCTTTCCGCTTAGACTGCCGGTAAGGGGCATGGGGCCCGCCTTTGTCGGGACCCTCTTCCCAATCCAGTCCTAACCAGCGCAGGGAGCGTTTAAGGTCTTTTTCGGAATCCTCCACGTATCTCTTTTGGTCCGTATCTTCAATGCGGAGGATGAAAGAACCGCCCGTTTGCCTGGCAAGCAGGTAGTCATACAATGCAGTTCGGGCCCCTCCAATATGCAGGTACCCGGTGGGGGAGGGTGCAAAACGAACCCGGGCTGGGTTTTGAGGTTTTTTCATTCTATCTCCTCGTTCAAATATTCACGTGAATATCATCCAGAATACATACCCTGGACGGATGGTTGAAAGAGTTAAAATTCAAGTTCTTTATGGCGGAGGATGATGCTTTCTACCAGGCCAATGCCGATGAAAAGGGTGATCAATGAACTCCCGCCGTAGCTCACAAACGGCAGGGTCAATCCGGTCACCGGGAGGAGCTTCAGGTTCACGCTGATGTTGACGATGGTTTGGAACGTGATCAAGGTGGCAACACCGTATGCGGTCAGGGCGCCGTAGGTATCTCCAGCCATGCGAGCAGCTCGCAGACAGCGGTAAATGATGAATGCCAGCAGGAGGAGAACAGCCAGCGCGCCAGCAAAACCGAATTCCTCGGCAATGGAGGAGAAAATGAAGTCTGAATGGCGCACTTTCAGGAAACGAAGCTGGACTTGGGAACCGCTGCCGTACCCCCGGCCCAGCCAGCCTCCGGAACCAATGCTGATCAGGGCCTGCTGAACGTTGTAGATCGCCCCATAGCTGGCATCCTCCTCGGGGAACAAAAAGTTAATGATCCGCCGGATTTGGTAGGGCTTGATCAGTCCCCCAGATTTTTCCGTGCTGTAGCTGAGGAGCATGAGCGGGAACCCAACCAGCAAAGCCATGGCTCCTGCGCCGCTGGCGATGAGCAGCTGTTTGACTTCCAGACCGCTGGCCCACAGCAGGGCAAACCAGAGCACAAGGAGGACGATCGAGGTGCTTAAATCAGGCTGGATTAAAACCCAGATCATGATCCCCCCTGTCACCAGTACGCTGCGCAAGATTGTCAGAGGCCGGTTGATCTTTTCGATGTTCTTGGAGAAGTAGTCTGCCAATATGAGGATAATAATGATCTTCGCGATCTCAGAGGGCTGGATTAAAATCGGGCCCAGTGTAAACCAGCGGGTGGAACCAAAAAGGGCAGCGCCGAAGAGGTATAAGACGGCTAAAACGCCGGCGGTGATCAAATATAAGAAATTACTCACCGCACTCCAGTAGCGGTAGTCGATGACCGCAGTCAGGAACATGACCGCAAAGCCGGCTACGGCAAAGATCATTTGCTTCGCCACGGTATTGGCTTCCACCAGAGTGGGGTTTCCAGCGATGGCGGAACCGATCATGGCCACGCCAAAAATGGTCAAAAAAGCTACCGCACCCAAGAGCCAGAAGTCAAAATGACGCCAGGAAATGTTTCGCATAGGCTAGTATCTGCGCTTTTCTCCGCCGGTAATGGGGATGTCGGCGATTAATCGCTGTTCTCGTCCCTCTTGGGCGATGTCTATTTTCACGGATTTAGGATCGATTTTGATGTACTGGGAAATCACGTCCAGGAGATCGTCTTTTAAAGAATCCATCGTTTCGGGCGTCAGGTTGGTCCGGTCGTTAATCAATACCAGCTGCAAGCGTTCTTTGGCCTGTCTGGCGCTGCTGGGTTCATTAGAGAATAGACGGGTGAGAAAGTTAGCCATGCTATTATTCTCCTGTTCCGAAGACGTTTGAAATCAATCCGAAAAGTCCGCTTCCTTTGCTGAGGTCCATGAAAGGGACAGAATCTCCTTGAAGCCTCAGGCTCACGTTGCGGTACGCTTCACCAGCCAAGCTTTTCCCATCCGTGGCCACAGGGACCCCGGTGTTGGTGCTGATGATCACATTTTTATCTTCCGGGATGATGCCTATCAACTGGATGGCCAGTAAATCGACCACATCCTCAGCGGAGATCATGTTCTTATGCCGCACCATCTCCGGATTAAGGCGGTTGATGAGCAGCTTCGCTGGACCTTTTTCTTCCGCCTCAATGATCCCGATGATGCGGTCCGCGTCCCTGACGGCGGAAACCTCGGGATTGGTGACCACGATCACTTCGTCCGCGGGTGCCAGCGCGTTTCGAAAACCCCGCTCAATGCCTGCTGGGGAATCGATCAGGATGTAATCCATCTCGGAGCGCAGTTCATCACACAGGCGGATCATATCTGTGGGAGAGACCGCATTTTTATCCCGGGTTTGGGCGGAGGGGATCAGGAATAAGCCCGGGATATGTTTGTCCTTGATCATGGCCTGCTTCAGCCGGCAGCGGCCTTCGACGGCATCGACCAGATCGTAGACGATCCGGTTTTCCAACCCCATGACCACATCCAAATTGCGCAGTCCGATGTCAGCGTCGATGCAGGCTACTGTATGCCCGCCCTTGGCAAGGGCTGCGCCGATGTTCGCGGTGGCGGTTGTCTTGCCGACTCCGCCTTTTCCAGAAGTGATGGTGATGACTTTAGCTGCCATACGCTGTTCCTCTTTGCCTTGTCCTAACCTGATCTGCTATTCCAGTTCCTGGCGATCACTTGACCGTCCTTTAGTTGGGCGATCTCGGGCTCCACCTTTCTATCCTCCGCTGGGGAAATGCTGATCTTATCAGCGATCCGCAATTGGGTGGGGGAGAGCTGCAATGCGCATACCACAGCCTCTTCATCACCCTTGGCACCCGCGTGTACGGTCCCTCGCAATCGTCCCCAGACGATGATGTTCCCACCGGCGATGATCTCTGCCCCGGGGTTGACATCACCGAGGATGATCACATGCCCTGCGTATTTAATTTTGTGCCCCGAACGCAGTGTGCGCTGCACAAACACCGCTTCCTCGCCTTCAATGGTGGAAGAGGGGAACTCTCCTTGCTGTTCCGCGGTGGATTGCTGGATGCGGATCGACAAACCCAGGTTTTGCGCCGTGCGCTCTGTAACCAGGGAAGAACTTTTCACGGCCCACAGGGTGATGTTTTCGTCGGAGAGGGCATTTCTCAGGGAAGCCAGGCGGTCCGTTTTCAACTTGTGACTGCCGACATCCAGCGCTAAACGCCCCCCTTTGAAAAACTGTTTGTTATTTTTTATGTGGTCCAGGAGTTCTTTTTCCCTTTTTTTCCAGTCGCCAGAGCTGATTTCGACCAGAATACCGTCCCTGATCCCTTTAATTTCGATGTTTTTTGTTCCCATTCCCCTGTCTCCGGCACGAATCACGAGAGGTTTTTGCCCTTTGTAGAATACATGTTCTTACGGAAGGATTATAGCACGATTGATCAGGGATTTCCTGCTCGAGTGTCAATGGTTTTTAGTTCGAAATAGGCTTCGATAGTCCGCCTCACAATGGGACCGGCCACGCTGGCCCCTTCCCCTCCGTTGTAAACAAATGCCACTACTGCGATTTCAGGGTTTTCATAAGGCGCATAAGCTACTGTCCAGGAGTGCGTGGGCCATCGTCCGGGCACACACAAGCCTTTCTCGTTGGCAAAAGTGTCGCAGTATTCTCCGGTCCCTGTCTTTCCCGCTGCCGGGATACTCATGTTCTCGAAAGGATCTTCCAGGGTGCCGTTAGTGACCGCTAACCGCATCCCCTCTTGTACCTTTTCCAACACCCAGGGCTCAACAGTGGTTTTCTCGCCGGTCATTTTCGCTTCACATCCCCCCGCACTGGCAGGGTTGTTGAAGACATCGATCATTGGATCCTGGGTGATATCCCACTTTTCCTCTGCCTGGAAGGGAACGATGGTTTCCCCCTTTTCGTCTGTGATTTCCCGGATGATGGTGGGTTTCATCAATCGTCCGTCGTTGGCAATGGTTGTCCCTGACATCAAGACCTGCAGGGGAGTAGCGGTCACAAACCCCTGCCCCACGCCGGCGATATAAGTATCGCCTGTGGACCAGTTTTCACCGTGGGCGATGCGCTTCCACTTCGGTGAAGGGATGATCCCGTCTTCTTGATAGGGGAGTTCTATGCCCGGGATCTCTCCGTAGCCTAGAGCCCGCGCGTAGGTCCCCAGGCGGCAGATGCCTAACCCCTCCGGGATCTCACCGGGGACCCCTGTCCCCGTTTCTTCAGCGTCGCCGCCGCTGAGCTGGTAAAAGTACACGTTGCTTGACTTTGCGAGCCCTTCCAGGAAATTCACTGATCCGAATCCCTCGTCCTTCCAATCCACGTAGGTTTTGCTCCGGCTGGGATCGTTGGGTGTGTATTTGTTGACCAGTTTGATCTCCGGTGGGGCTGTGATCTCCTCTTCTGGGTCGACGACCCCTTCGTTGAGGGCGCCCACAGCTGTGGAGATCTTGAACACGGACCCCACAGGGATCTCCGCTGCCACGGCCTGGTTGATGAGCGGGTCTCGGACATCCGCGTTGAGCTGTTCCAGGTAATAGGCGGGGATGATTCGGGCCATGCGGTTATTTTCGTAGGTCGGGTAGGAAACCATGGCCAACACTTCCCCCGTCTTGGGATCCATGGCGATCACCACGCCGCTGGTCATCCTCAGTTCGCCGAGATATTCGTTCCAGTCATTGATCTCTTTGAGTAGGATGGATTTGGCAGCTTGCTGCAGGCGGGTGTCAATGGTCGTGTGAATATTTTGTCCGGGGATGGAGGGGATGACGGGTTTCGCGTCCCTGATGATCTTTCCTGCCACATCCACCTCAACGAGGCGTTTGCCCGGTTTCCCGGAAAGGAGGGATTGAAAGGAGAGTTCCAACCCCGCGTAGCCGACCTTGTCGCGGTTGGCGACGAACCCCCTTTCTGTAAAATATTCTTCTTCTGCGTTGGGAATAGGGCCCAAAAAACCGACGAAATTCGCCGTTAGGTTCCCGGTGGGATACTCCCGGAGAGGTTCAATTTCGATGGAGATCCCCGGCCAATCGATGGCGTTTTCCTGTATCAGGCGGGCAGCTGTTTCGTCGATGTTGCAGGCGATTTTCACTTCCCGGTAAGGGGCGCTGTGCTCCCCGTAGTGGATGATCTGGGAGATACCGTGATCCGACCAGCAGGGGACGAATGGGTTCTCCTGCGTGATTTGGCTTTGGTTGATGGGGACGTCAATGTACTTCGCCAGGGAGCGGATGATGTCCTGAATTGCCCCTTCATCATCTGGAAGCTGGGCTGCTGTAACCACCACATTGTAAGAGGCCACGTTTCTGGCCAGGACGATTCCGCGCCTGTCGAAAATCACTCCCCGGGCTGGGGCGAGGCTGATCTCTCGCAGTCGGTTTTCCTCCGCCTGAGCGGCCCAGGCTTCTCCATTCAGGATCTGGATCGTGAACAGACGAAAGACGAATACAAAAAAGAATCCCGCCACCAAGATGGCAAAAGAGAGGAAGCGGTTGTCTTCAAGTTTGTTTCTTGCCGTGGATGTGTTTTTCATAATTCAACTTCTTCAGGGTACAGCTGGTGGGCGAAATCGACCATGATGATATATACCGGGAGCGTCAGCATCAGGTTTAACAGTAAACTGGGTAGCGTGATCGATTGCAGCACACGCAGGATCTCTAAACTTGTCCCCTGGAGGAACAGCACCAGGGTGGAGATGATGTGTACCAACATTGTACCAAGCAGGGTCAAAAAAAGCTGAATCAGAAATGAGAATTTCCATAAACGCCGGCTCATAAGCTGGGCCAGCATGGAAAGGACCAGGTAGCTCAATGTGTACACACCGAAGGGGAGACTGGAGAAAAAATCCATCAGAATCCCCCCCGTAAGCGCCCACTGCCAGGGGTATTTCACGCGCCTTTGGAGGGCCCAGGCGATGATGACCACCATAACCAGGTCCGCTGTACCCTTAACAAGGGGCATCCGGCTCACCACCGCGGATTGGATGATGGTCACCAGGCTTAATATGGGGATGCTGAGCAGGATCGATATCATAAAGTCAGGGAGGACCTCATTACTTCAGGGTTAGGGGGATTCGGGGCTGGGGATCAGAGGTTGGATGTCGACAGGGTTGAAATTGGTGATCACCAGGACGATATCCAGATCCGCGAAGTCCGTCACCGGCTGCACGGAGGCGCTCTGAAAAAGGGCGTATTCCGGGTTCCGGACGCTTGTGATCTGGCCGACGATGATGTTGGGGGGGGAATTTCCGCCCAGGCCTGAGGTCAGGACCAGGTTTCCCGGGGTGACGTTTGCATCCTGGGGAATTTGTTCCAAACGGATGTCTCCCGTGATCGTCCCCGTGAGTACTGCTTCGCTCTGGGAGGGCTGGACCTGGACGTTGATTTTCACGCTTGGATCAGTGATCAACTGCACCCGGGCGTTTTTTGCTGAGACCTGGGCGATGCGCCCCACCAGGCCGTTCTGGGAAACCACGGGCATCCCTCGCTGCAGTCCGTCATCTGAACCGCGGTTGATGATTAGGTAATCCAGGAAGGGGCTGGGGTCCCGGCCGATGACTGTGGCCCCGAGGTACGTGTGCTCCGGCTGGGCCCGGGCGAAATCAAGCAGGGCGGAAAGGATTTCAAACTCCAGAAGCTGCTGCTGGAGCTCGATGATTTGGGCTTCCAGGCGGGCGTTTTCGGCCTCCAGTTTCTCGTTTTCCCGGCGTATAGCGGCCACATCCCGGGGGGCGGAAATGAAATCCTCCAAACCCTGAAACTGCTGGGAAATCCAGGTTTGGGAGGACGTCAGGGGGGTGAGGACCGCCCGGGTCAAGGGGGGGATATATCCTCCCAAGGCGAGGAGGAAGATCCCCAGGGCAAGCAGGCTGAAGACGAATATTCGAATGGAATTTGGAAACTGCTGGTTCATAAATCAACGATTGTGATTGTTAAAGGGTTGGATGAATTTTATGATTTATTTCCCATGGAGTGTTTTTGGTGAGTTGCTCGGGGGTGTCATAGGCCGCGGGAAGAGGTGGGCCTATGACCGGCGAAATTCATTGACCGGGTTGGCGTTCCAGGCCGACGAAAAGGCCGCTCCACTTATTAAATTCTTCCAGAGCGATCCCCGCGCCACGGGCCACGCAGCTGATGGGGTCCTCCGCTAACCAAGCCCGGAAAGAAAGTTCATCTGTGAGGCGTTGATCCAGCCCGAGCAGTTGGCTTCCACCGCCAGCCAGGCAGATCCCGGTGTCCATTAAGTCCGCCATGATCTCGGGGGGGGTTTCATCCAGGGAGTCTTTGATGACATCGATGATCGTCTGCACGGAATCCGCGATCCCTTCCCGGAGTTCGATGGAGGATATTTCCACGGAATCCGGCAGGCCGGTGATCAAATTACGGCCGCGCACAGAAGTCGTCCGTTCCTCTTTCAAAGGGTAGGCTGAGCCGACGGCAATTTTTGCTTCTTCTGCCATCCCTTTGCCGATAAGGATGTTGTATTTATTGCGGATGTATTGGATGATGTCCTCATCCAATTCGTCCCCGGCTACGCGCAGGGAGCGGGAGTTGACCACCCCACCCATGGACATGATAGCCACTTCGGAGGTCCCGCCGCCGATGTCCACGACCATGCTCCCGCGCACTTCGTCGATGGGCAGGCCGGCGCCCAATGCGGCAGCCACCGGTTCTTCAATCAAGAAGGTCTGCCTGGCTCCGGCTGCCATGGCGGCGTCGAATACAGCTCGTTTTTCCACGGCGGTCACACCGGCAGGGATGCCGATCACCACCCGGGGGCGCGGCACAGGGACGATGCTCTGTTGGTGAGCTTTGGCGATGTAATACTCCAGCATCGCTTCCGTGATTTCGAACTCGGAGATCACGCCGTCCCGCAGCGGGCGCAGGGTGACGACGTCGGTCGGCGTGCGGCCGACCATTTCTTTCGCAGCAGCTCCTATGGCAATGGGCTCGTTGGTCCTTTTATTAACCGCTACCCAGGAGGGTTCGTTGATCACGATCCCCTTCCCGCAGACGTTGATCAGGGTGTTTGCGGTGCCCAAATCGATCCCAATGTCCAGTGAAAAGCGTCCCAACAGCCAATCGAAGGGAGAAAATGCCACGATTTCGCTCCTTTTTTTAATACCAGGATGATTATACCAGTTTTATATCCTTATGTTAGGTGGATGGTGGGGGTGAAAACCGAATTATTTGGGGTTGAAAGCGCCCCTTTTTATGTTCCTAAGAGGGAGCCAGGGGCTTTTTTTGGTTGGCTTCGCCTCCCCTCCAAGGGTGTTGTAGTACATGGTAGCGTCTTTTCGCCGGCCTTTCAAGGATCCCCGCTTCAAAGGGGATTTTTCCTGGGTCTGCTGGTCTGATTTGTGTATAATGGAATGTGAAGTTAATTCAGTCAGAGGAGGAAAACATGGAAGAGACCGTGACCGCAGATCGCTTGAAAACGATGATCAGCTTTCCGTTTCGAGACGAACGCTGGATTGGGAAACTGCTCCTGGCCAGCGTCTGGGTTTTCCTGAGCTTTATTCCCGTTCTCCCCCAGACCCTGCTGCTGGGGTATGTGGCCTTGATCATCCTCCAGGTTGTGGAGACCGGGGAGCCCTCGCTTCCTGCCTGGGACGATTTCAGTCGCATTTTCAGACATGGGCTGCGGCTTTTCGGGTTGGGACTTGTGTACCTGCTTCCCGTCATTTTTCTGGTACTCTTTGGGTATGGGGCCATGTTTCTCTCCGTGTTCACCCTGGAATCCAGCGCCGTCCCCGAGGGTGTGGCTGTGGCCTCGGTGATCATCAGCTATCTGGTCGGCTTTGGTTTGATGGGTATGGGGGCTTTGCTGGGATTCGTGATCAGCCTATTTTTACCTGTTGCCGGCTGCCATGTCGTGGTCGAGGATGAGCTCTCTGCTGGGTTCCGATTTAAAGAGTGGTGGCCTATCTTCCACGCCAACTGGGATGGGTTCCTGGTTTCCTTCCTGCTCCTCTTTGGCGGAGGGATGCTGGCTTATTACGCCTCCCAGTTTTTGATCTTCACTGTTATCCTGTGCTGTTTTTACCCCCTCATCATCGGCGTCCTGGGCGCCTATTTCCAGATTGTGGGTGGGGCCCTTTTCGCCCGCGCCTACCGGGTGGGTCGGGAGAATATGAACCAGGTCTCTGAGTAAAATCATTGATCATAATTTTCCAATTTCAAAACATCAACCAGTCTCTAACGGTTGGTGTTTTGTTTTAATCCGCGATTTTTCTGCTAGGAATTTATCATGAATGCCTGTTTCGGGGATGCATTTCACGTTTATGGTTATTCATGAATCACAAAAGGTGACAGGCTTGAAATCCAAATTGAATTGTTGTACATTGAAGGTAGCGATGCTGATCCAGAGTGACTGAAGCGTAAGCGTGTAACGCGCTGATCCGTCTTCTGTGATCCATGGTTGATCTGGGCAAGGTGGGAAATCGTGCGGTACGCCACTTCAAGGGGGGAAGGGAAGTTGGTTTGGGTCCTATGACTTTTCGGGTTGATAGGTCTCATAGTCGGTTGTTCTGACGGAGAAGCGCTCATTAAAAGAAAAAACCGTCTTGAGGAAGAGACGATTTTTTCCAGTGCGGAGATAGGGTTGAATTATTCCTTTTAGATCTGGCGGATGATCAGGACTACTTTGCCCTGTATTTCCAGGTCCGTGGAGGGGTCGATATAAATGGGCTCCATGGTCGGGTTGGCGGGCTGTAAGCGGACCCGGTCACCTTCAAAGAAGTAACGCTTCAATGTGGTTTCGTTTTGATCTTTGAGGCGGACCGCAACCATTTCCCCGTTCTCGGCCTGCTGGGCTGGTTTCATGATGATGATGTCCCCGTCGTTGACCATGGCGTCGACCATGGAATCACCCTCGACTTCCAGTGCAAAAAGGGTTTCTTTTTCGACGTTGCGGGGGATGAGGCTGACCGCCACGTCCACCACGGATTCAGCGTCAAAGAGGCTGAAGTCCGATTCCGGGATGGGCACCGGTTCGCTGGCCACAATCCGGCCCAGGATGGGGACGTTCAATGTCTTGTTAAGGGAGTCCGCTGCCTCTTTGACTCTGCCCAGGGCTTGCTCCACTTTCTTCCGGGCTGCGTTCCTGATCTTTAAACTGCGGGAGATGTTTTCCTGGCGTTCGATGATGCCCATCTCCTCCAGCTGCTCCAGGTAGTAATTGACCATGGATGTGGAGGTTATATCGGTCTGGGCGCAGATCTCCCGGTAGGAGGGGGCATAGCCGTGTTCTGCGCGGTAATCTTCGATCACTTCCAGGATTTGCTTATGGCGGTCCTTTAATTTCTGATTGGTTTTCGGAGCCATAACGGTCCTCCCGTGTTCTGGTTGCGTTTAAAAGTAGAATATTTGTGCTATAAGGGATTATACACGAACATTAGTTCGATGTCAAGCGAGGAAGTCGGGTCATTTTTCCCCCTAAATAGTGTCTTTTCAAAAGATTCTGGTATTTTCTAAACTTTTACTTGTATATAAAGAATTTTCCTTAATGGGAACCGATCATTATATTTTGGATGTCGACCTTCAAACGTTTATACTTGGCTCCCCTGAAAAAACCTATCTGAGCGAAATGTTGGTGGGTTGAAGCCGAAAAGTGTTAGGAGCAGCTGAAAACTGGACTCTTTTCGCTTCAAAAGTGGACTCGAAAACCCTCCAGTGGAAGGGTGAGTGAGTGAACCATAGCTTCATTCCACCAAATGCGAATATCCATGGTGTTCTTTTCTGGATCTGGAACCATGTGGATATCGACCATTTTATGGAGGGGCGTATTAGGGACTCGAATAT
>JAWODY010000089.1:0-68445 GCA_046483045.1 Anaerolineales bacterium
CGAGCTCCCTGCCGGGCAAGTTCATCCAGCGGTTGTTGGATTTCAGGTGTTTGTCCATTCCTGTCTTCTGTGGTAATCTTATACATGGCGTATCCTTTGCGGCTCCTTTGGCCGCGGTATTTTTTCCCATTACCTCCAAGGATACGCCACTTTTTTCATCTTTTCAATCCACAACTTTTGATTATATCCCCCTGCTGCCTCCAGGTAGATGTATCCACGCTTGGGAAAACATGCCTATCAGATCTCAACTGATTTACCTGTTTTGGGCTGCAGCGGAAAGAGGGAATAAGCAGGATTTATGACTTACCTTGCTATTCTGGATACTTAAGACTATAATGTTGAGTGGCAAAATTTTAATCTAAATCTCTAAGGCGGAATTTCGTTATGCCTGTTTATACATATCGGTGTGAGAACTGCGGTGTTCAATTTGATCGTCGTCAGAAGTTTAACGATGATCCATTGACGACATGTCCTGAATGTGGGACGGATACTTTACGGAAAGTTTACTTACCTGTGGGAATCGTTTTTAAAGGGTCTGGTTTCTATTCAACAGATCACCGGTCCCCCTCCGGCGTGGAAACCCCCAGACATCAAGATGAGTCCGAGAAGAAAAAAGATACAAAAACTGACTCCGCACCTACAGATTCTGATTGATTCTCTCATCAATCTCAACAGAAAAGGTATGAAGAAAAACTCCCCTGTGGGGGAGTTTGTTTTATTTCTTGTCAAAGAGGAGGTTGTAGCTATTCTTCTTCTAAAATTTGAACGGAAGCTTGAGCCGGAAAGGGGGTGTCCCTGCGGATAAAATGGAATCCAGCAGCCCCAGGATGTCCTCCTCCTCCGAATTTGCGAGCGATGAGAGAGACATCTATTTCATCAGAGTATAGGCTGACAAACGTCCTTAATTCACCCTCAATCAGGTTATCAATGTAACAATAACCGATCTCATATCCCAGTTCTCTGATTCTGGCACCCAGATCCCCATTGCCACGTTGGTTGATCGCTAACGTTCGATGACCTTCGAAAAGGATGGGGTACCCGTAAGAATTGACATCGCGCCGGATCTTTCGCAGTCGGGATTCTAGGAGGACCTCACCTTCTTGGATGATTTCCTGGGTGAATGTCCGATCGTTCTCCAGGAGCGGTTTCCAGAGGGAATCATTGGTTGGGTGAGTGTCCCTCTGGTGCAGACCTTCGTTGAAAGGACCTGTATCATCTTCCTCCCAACGCCAAATATCCCGGTCGCCAATGAGGATGATGGCTTCAGGCACTTCTTTTTGAGGGTAAAAGTGACGCCAGGTGAGGACACATGCCGCCTCGGAGGTGTCTCTAGAACCCTCCCAATCAAGGGCATGGTGTCCGAATTCATCCAAAGCGGTTTGGTGGTGATCGATCCAAATTAGTTCTTTTTCTTCGTGGATTTTGTTCATGTCCTCTTTGGGGAGGGAAAAGTCGACGATGATGACCCTTTCTGCCTCGTTGATTTCCGGCCAAGGTGTTTCATCCCCATAGCTCATTCCGTACAGCGTGATGGGGCTTTCCAACTTGCGCCTGACGATAGCGGCAGACGCCCGGCCGTCCAGGTCATTATGGTATATACAAAAAGTAGGTTTGTTTTCCATGGTTGATTAGACACTCACTAGAGGGACAGGTGTAAAGACTAAGATAAATATGATCAGACCAAGCCGGGCCAGAAGTTTCCTTTTGGAATCTAGCTTTGTAATTTGATCAAGGGGTTCGGCTTGTGTGCGGCCAAAGATCAAGATCAAGAATGCCCATAACCACCATCCTGACCAAAAGAACCCCAAGACGAATAAAACCCCCAAAATATAAGGTCGGAGTTTTTTCGCTTTCTCTCCCAGTAATCCATAAATCAAGTGTCCGCCGTCAAGCTGACCCGCGGGGAGCAGGTTCAAGGCCGTGACCAGAAGACCCGCCCAACCCGCCCAGGCCACAGGATGGATAGAAACGTCCACGCCTCCTTGAGGAAGGGGGGATCCGGTAAAGAAGTACCGGACCCAGTACCATACTGGATGCAAACCCTGAAAACTAGATGGATTAGGGAGCCATTGTCCATGAACGATATATTTTAAGAAAAGGTAAAGGATGGAATTTCCTTCAAAGAAAAATTCTCCTCTGGGTAAGGGTTGGGGAAGGGGCTCCACAGGGGAAAGGGAAAGTCCGAGGATCAAAACAGGTATGGCGATGATCAACCCGGCTAATGGCCCTGCGATTCCAATATCCAATAAAGAGCGTTTGTTTTTCGGGGGTTCTTGGAGACGGATAAAAGCACCCATGGTCCCAAAAGGGCTGAATGGGAAGGGAATAAAATATGGCAGAGTAACTTTCGTTTTATGGTGGCGAGCCATGAAATAATGACCGAACTCATGGGCTGTAAGGATGCCAAGCAAACTAAAAGTAAATGCCAGGGCTCCTCCTAGCTCTGGCTTGAGGTGGTTCCAAATCACTTTCAGGTTGGTGGTCAAGGGACCTGTATATGCGGTAATCAACCCAGCGAACACCATGCTGAGGAATGTGGCCAGGAAGAGGGCAATATGGATCCAGCTTTTCCCAGTTTTACTCTTAAACAAACCCCGTTTCAGGTAAACAGTATGCCTCCCATTCTCCTCTCGAAAGATTGGCGTGATCTGCATTCCTTCCAGGGCCTGGGATAATTCCTGATATGCTTCCGTGGGTGATTTTAACAATCTGCCTTGGTAACGGACTAAGTATTTGTCTTTTGATCTTCCCCACATCGTCTGATCGATGTGCATGACCCGGCGGGTGATCCGGGTCAGGTGTTCATCTTCAGCGGTCTGTTCTTCGTTTTCAGGTTTGCTTAGGTTATAAGTTTGATTTTCCATGAGATCCTTTTCTACATCCCGCACCAATAAAAGACTGGCGGGAGTGGATGGGAGTCGAACCCACCGCGGCTCGCAATACGACCCGCCACCGATTTTGAAGACCGGGGAGCCCACCGGGACTCAACCACCCCCACAAGCTGTGGAAATTATATCTTTTCCTACTTGTTGTGTAAAGCTGTTTCCCCTCGCTTGACAGGGGTCATGGCTCCTGCTACAATCACGCACAGCAACTTAACAATTCAGGTTGGAGGAATGATAGCGGCTGAACCTCATGAAATAGGATGAGGTTACGAGGTGGAGGTTCCTTCCTGCGAAGGAAGTGTGAACCTGTGGGATCACACAGGGAAAATCGAATGGATCAGCGGATGCCTCCAAGCCCCGTCATGGGCTTGTCTTTCCTTCCTAGCAAAGAAAAGATCGAAAAACATTTGGTGACAGGTGTGACAAGGTCTGTTTCAGTGGCAAACAGAGATATGTGATGTCAGCTCTGTTTTTATGGAAAAGGAAGGGCATGTCAGCATGTTTTCTGGGATCGTATTATGGCACGCCCTGGCGTGCCTTTTTCTTTTAATATCAAGCTTGTGGACCGAAAACAAGAGCAAAGGCAGGATAAAAGACAAGATCTACAATCATCTTATAAAGGAGTATGGATGAAAGACCAAGAAATGACCAAAAGGGTAAAAGAAGATGACGTGAAATTTATATCCCTTCAGTTTACTGATGTCACAGGCTCGGTGAAGAGTGTGGATATCACACCGGAGAGGCTTCCCGCCGCTCTAGAAGACGGTGTCTGGTTCGACGGTTCTTCTGTTGAAGGTTTTGCCCGCATTCAAGAAAGTGATATGCGCCTTGTGATTGATCCCTCGACATACGCCGTCTTACCTTGGAGTCCAGACGATCTCAGAAGAGCACGGGTCTTTTGCGATATTTATATGCCGGGTGGTGAACCTTTTGCGGGTGATCCCCGAGGCACTTTGCGAAAAGTGATTCAGAAATGTCAGGATAGGGGGTGGACCTACAATGTGGGACCAGAACCTGAATTCTTCCTCTTCAAGCGCAACGGGGGTAAGGAGATTCACCCGGTGCCTTATGATGTTGGAGGGTACTTTGATTTCTCCGCAAGGGATCAAGCGACGTTGGTGCGAACAGAGTTAATGCATGCTCTGAATACGATGGGATTGGACGTGGAGATGGGACATCACGAGGTGGCGAGGGGGCAGCATGAGATTGATTTCCGGTATGCAGACGTGCTCAGCGCGGCAGATAACGTGATTACCATGAAATACACGGTGAAAGCGATCGCCGCTAAATATGACTTGATCGCTTCCTTCATGCCCAAGCCCATTTTTGGTGTCAATGGGTCTGGCATGCACACGCACCAGTCCATATTTGATGAAAACATGGAGAACCTCTTTTTTGATCCAGAAGATGAGAACCATCTATCTCGCCTGGCATACCAATTCCTGGCTGGTCAATTGAAACATGCCAGGGGTATGTCTGCGGTAATCGCCCCCACAGCGAACTCGTATAAACGTTTGGTTCCCGGTTATGAAGCGCCCGTATACATCGGTTGGGCTCAAATAAACCGTTCTGCTCTTATCCGCTTACCCCGCATCACCCCGGGCAGGAACAGGGCGGTCCGCCTGGAACTCCGCTGTCCTGACCCCTCTGCCAACCCTTATTTGGCCTTTGCAGCCATGCTCGCAGCGGGTTTGGACGGTATTGAAAAGGGATACACTTGCCCTCCACCCTTAAATAGAATCAATATCTATGATTTGAATAAGCAGGAAAGAGAGGAAAAAAAGATTGAGTCCTTACCGGGCTCTCTCGCTGAAGCCATGCGTGAGTTTGAGGAGAATCACGTCATTCAAGACGCTTTAGGCGCCACGATTTGCGATGTGTTTCGACGGGCGAAATGGGCGGAAGTGGAAGAGTACAGAACACGCGTTACGGATTGGGAGGTATCCCGATATCTTGAGGTCGCTTGAACCGACTTCAGGGACAGTACAGAGGGATCGGGTTCTTGTTTAACTTTCGTTGCCATTCCTCTCATGCTGAGTTTCTGCCCGATGGAGGAGTAGGGCTCTTTGAGTATGAAATTCGTATAGCCAATAGAGGCATTTAAAGGAGTATACATGCCAGTTGAGACAAGATCCATTTCTATTCAAACCCAGGGACATGCAGATATCCTTAACATCACGGATCAAGTCCAAAAAGAGATTCAGTCGTCCGGATTAAGGGATGGGATCGTCACAATTTTTACCCCATCATCTACAAGTGCAATCTCCACTGTGGAATATGAAACGGGATGTGTGAAAGATTTAAAAAGGTTATTCGACGAGATCTTACCGCCGGATCGAGAGTATGCGCATAATGCCAAATGGGGGGATGGAAATGGGCACAGCCACACCCGGGCTGCGTTGGTGAAAGCGTCTTTCACGGTGCCTTTTGTGGATCAGTCCCTGACCCTGGGTACATGGCAGCAAATTATCTTTCTTGATTTTGACAATAGATCACGAAACCGGGAGCTCGTGATCCAAATAGTGGGGGAATAAATATTTTTTAGGTCTAAAAAACCTGGCTCCTGTCAAGGAACCAGGTTTAAACAATGGACAAGCTTGGTTAAAGTGATTATTCTGACATCTGGAATTGTAGGTCTCGGTAAACAAGCCACATGGCACCCATACCGGTGAACGTGACTAAAAGACCAATCCACCAACCCAAGAAGGGAATAGCTCTTAGGAATGTGTAGATGAGGATGCCCAAAATGAGCGGCCATGCCACTTGTTCGGCGTACTTTGGAGCCGCTTTTTTGAGTATGAGTTCACCGACAGTGAAAGAGACAACAAGCTTACTGACATAGGAAACCAGCAGGCCGAAAACTGCTAAGGCCAGACCGAGGCTGGAGAAACCGACAGCAAAGATCGTTTTGGACAAACCACCCAGGGTGACCACCCCAAAGAAGATACCAGCTGTGATGATGATCCCGGCAAGGATGGCTGCGCCTGCGTAGGCGATGATGACCGTTACAACTCCCCATCCAATGGAGGATCCGGTTTTACTCTTTACGGTGGAGCCCACCTGCTCGAGAAGCGAAGGCAGCTGCCAGAGGATGACCGCTCCTAAGACCAGTAAGGTAATGAAAATCCGCAGGCGGTTGATAAACCAGGAACCCACCAGGGTAGCCACTCTGACGCCTGTGCCCTTCGTGGTGTCTTTTTTCTCGGGTTTCGGTTCGTATTTAAATGTGACTCCCTGGGCAGGTTGGGATTGGATGGCACCTGACTGATTTTTTGAACTCTTATAGGTTACTGTTCCTTCAATCTTCGCCGCCTCTGAGATCCGGATGCCTGCGGGGACAACGGCATCCACACCGGGAGGACTGCCGAAGAAGATGGTTTGCTGATTGTCATCCGGGCTGCCTACTTCTGCGTACACATCCCCACCCACACTGCCCTTGATTTCTAATGCACCCACCCCAGCCTGTATATTGCGCTCAATCTGACCTGATAACAAAGCCTGATATGCCCCAACTAAGAGATCGCGGCCGATCGTTGACCCTTCCTCTGTAGTTAAATTAAACCCTCCGAAAAAAACGTTTCGTTCAACAGCAGCTTCATCGTCCAGCGTGAATGTGCTGGCACCTGCATAGACGCTGCCCTGGACAGTTCCGTTGATGATCACGGTTTGAGCGCCCGCAACCAAACTGCCTTCAATGGTGCCGTTCACTTTCACAAGACCCCCTGCAGCAAACACATCGCCCTTTACAGTGCCGTTGA
Source organism: Anaerolineales bacterium (assembly GCA_046483045.1). GTDB lineage: Bacteria > Chloroflexota > Anaerolineae > Anaerolineales > UBA11858 > B10-G9. The sequence continues at coordinate 6,644 of JAWODY010000089.1, forward strand.
TTTCCACCGTATCGCTGGCGATAAAAAGGTCATCGTCAATGACTTCTTCTGAAGAGATGATGCCGTCATTATCGAATTCGACTGCTTTGGCGGTCCCGACAAGTCTAAATCCGACTCCGGATATCAAGACAAACGCGAGGATGAACAATAAAAATTGCCGTTTCGTTTTCATATTGGATACTCCTTTTAGACCACTATGAATTTTGATCTATTTTGACCGTTTTCATTAATATATACGGAACAAGTTCATGAAAGTTGCAAATGGATCTGTGAGTCAGTTTCCTTGGATGTGTTTCTTCCAATAGCGAAATAATCCATCTGCAGACATAGCGGATGGGTTAGCTTTCTCGTAGGATGTCAGCCATGTCCCTTTCATGCCCGAGGAGACTGAGCGTTTCATTGCCCATGAGACAAATTCCTCCCGCAGTCTTTCCAATGAGACATCCTCAGACATCGTTTCCTGGATCCATTTTTCCGCCGCCTCAATTTCCCTTAAGACAGCATTTAAATGCCATTCTACATCGGGAAAAATGCCAAAATGCGTACAGGCGATGCTGGAAAACTGCATCTTTTGCAGCTTCTCAATGGACGTTCTCCATTTTTGTAGGTGCAAGCTGGGGGGAGGCATTGGTATGCGGAGGTGTTTGGGACCGGGGGTGGAGATGCGAACGCCCCCGATATCCCCGGAGAAGCAAATATCTTCCCAGAGATAAGCCATGTGATGATAGGCGTGTCCCGGGGTATCAAATGCACGAAAAATGTGTTCGCCTATCTCGATCTCATCACCATCGTGAAGTACAGAAATCTTCTTTTCAGGTACGGGAAGAAACGTACCCCACAGAGAATCCATTTGATCTCCATATATTCGCTCAGCGCTGGCAAGCAGCCTTTCCGGGTTTATCATGTGAGGGGCACCAATGTGATGAACGTGGATCCGGGCGCCCTTTTTCGCTAACCAACCTGCGGCGCCCGCATGATCCAAATGGATGTGGGTGAGCAGGACATCGCTGATATCTTCCACTGACAAATGGTGTTCGCTTAATTGGGATTGGAGTGTCTCTTGCGTCGACCCCGGACCACACTCAACGAGAATTCCACCTTGGGTGTGGGGGATGAGATAAGAAGCGATCGCTTTTTCTTTTCCCTGGAAGCCAAGGTCAAGGGTGTATAAACTTTTATTTGCTGCCATAGTTTCCTCTTTTTGTTATTGTCGATTGACAAACTAGTACAAGGGTGTAATATAATGGGCTGCTTTTCTTTTGTATCTTTGTAAACTTTTGTTTCTTACCATTGTAAAACATTTATCCGGAGAGATGGGGGATCCAACCAGCAACCTAAAAATTTAACTCCCTTATGATCCGATAGATCTACCCATTCTTCATGCCGTAAAGAGAACCCGCTGGTTTTCCTCATAAACCCTTACAGCTTAGTTAGCTGGTATTCATGTGGAAAGCCTTCGATCTGTGATTACGCAGATATTATCTCTGGATATATATCATTGTGGCCAGTTGGTGGCTGGCAAAATTATGGATTCATCCTCAAAAGAGGCTTCTGGGTCAGAGCTTGTGGATCGGGCTTCTTTGATGGGGATTCCCGGTCCTGGGCTCATCCAAGTGGTTGGAGCCCACCTGGTTGGGTTATTGTCGATTGGTTTGACCGCCAGACCATTATAGAAAACCACAGGAGAGGTCCTTCCCCCGGTAGAGAAAATCAAAAATTAAAAGATATTCCCTCCTCAGAAAATGGAGATGAGGGTTGTTCGCCTGATTTCAGCCCGAAGGGGGCGAAAAGCAGTTATTGGTTCGAATCGTCACTGATCACCCGGACCAGAACGCGGACAATATATTTGAGCTGGTGAAAAAAAAGAAGCTATGAAGATTGATGATACGGGCCAGTCCACGGGGAATGAACGCGCTGTGCTGTTGTGCGCTCTGACCGTGACTGAGGTTTACCAGTTTAAAATCATTGGCCAGCAAGATCGATCTCTGGGTTTTTGTTGTCCTCATTCCAGCTGGGGGAAGAGGTGAGTGAAGAGTTCGAACCATTGGATAAGTGAATAGAAAACGTTTTCGAGGTGCTTGGGAGGATGGGACAAATGGGGGATATCACGCTCCAATCCATGATCCGTACTTCAGATTTGGGCGTTTAATTCAAGAACCTTAAATCATGGAAAATATTAAGGTTCCTTGAATGATTGACGGCTTGATAAGTGTATATGGGTATGCTAGAATACCCACACTTAACCAGATATAAGGTACACAGGTGCCGCTACCCGTATATGTGGGGGTTTTTTCTTAAGGCTGTGTTAAGGATCAGTGAAACACATACAACACATTCGATTTTCGACGGAAAGGAGTTGAGAAAGGTGATGGACGTGAAGCTGCAAAGTAAAAAGGTTGGTTTAAAGCCAACTCCTCCCCTCCCCAAGGATACACAGGATGTTCACTTATCCAGAAATTCTTTAGAGGTTTTTAAACGTAGATACTTGAGGAAGGGGGAAGAAGGCAAACCTGTTGAAACGGTCAAAGAAACATTTTGGCGGGTTGCCTTTCACGTGGCAAAAGTAGAGGATATTGAAGAAGAAGTTATTCAGGTCGCAAAGCAGTTTCATAATCTGATTGCTTCGAAACGATTCCTGCCTAATTCGCCTACGTTTACTGGAGCCGGCACCCCTCTTGGACAGCTGGCGGCTTGTTTTGTACTGCCTATCAGTGATGACATGGGACGATGGGATGATGGGATCTTTCAGACGTTAAGGAATGCAGCGCTCATTCAACAAACAGGGGGCGGGAACGGCTTTTCCTTTTCACGTTTGAGGCCTCAAAACTCTCTCATTAAAGCGTCCTCCGGACATGCAACAGGTCCAGTTGGATTCTTAAAAGTTTACGATAAAGCGTTTGGAGAAATCGCTCAAGGAGGGACAAGAAGAGGAGCGAATATGGCTGTTCTCCGGGTGGACCACCCGGATGTTGAGGATTTCATCACCTGTAAAACGGATGAAACTGCGATTACGAATTTTAACATCTCCGTAGGCATCACAGATGAATTCATGGAGGCGGTTGTAAACGATCAGGATTGGGAGCTTCGTTTTCCTGATGTAAAGGACCCGCGTTACCGCCAATTTAACGGCACAATCGAAGAAGCTCGGGAAGCGGGGATTCCAATCATTGTCCACGATCGAGTTCGCGCCCGGGATCTATTTGACAAAATCGTCCATCAAGCCCATCACAATGGAGAACCTGGCATGCTTTTCCTGGACACAGCAAACCAGGACAATCCCATGCCTGAAGAATATTCCTTAGAGGCGACCAATCCATGCGGGGAACAGTTTTTGGCGCCATATGAAAACTGCTGCCTGGGGTCTGTCAACCTCAGCCGCCATGTGAAGGATGATGGAAGCACGGATTGGGATAAACTACGCGAGAGTGTGGAGATCGCGACCCGTTTCTTGGATGATGTGGTCGATGCCAATGCTTATGTCCCTGCAATTCCTGAATTGGAAAGGGCTGCAAAGAGAGCCCGCCGCATTGGGCTGGGCATCATGGGTCTTGCGGATCTTATGTACAATGCGGGAGTTCGTTACGGTTCAAAGGAAGGCCAGGAGTTCGCTGCCCAAATTATGGAATTCATCCGTTACCATGCCATGAAGGCCAGCATAACTTTGGCTGAGGAGAGAGGACCTTTCCCGGGAATTGGGAACAGTATTTACAATCCTGATCATCTTCAATGGACACCACCCCGATCTCTCTTTCCTTTTGAAAACGATTGGGGGCGTCCGGATCTGAATTGGGAGGAAATAACACAAGGCATAAAAGAGCACGGCATTCGGAATGCAGCTCAAACTACTGTGGCTCCCACAGGGACTATCGCCACCGTCGCGGGCTGCGAAGGATATGGATGCGAACCTGTTTTCGCTCTGGCGTATACGCGGCATGTTGTTGAGGAGGGGGAGGAATTGAATTTGGCATATACAAGCCCTCTATTTGAGAAGGCGTTGGATCAAACGGAAGTAGAGGAAGACATGAAGGCAGAGATCATCAGTCAAATCCTCACCCAAGGAAGCTGCCAGGAAATTGACGAAGTCCCGGAAGATGTCCGAAAGGTATTTGTGGTTTCGTCTGATATACCCGCGGAAGAACATGTGCGCATGCAGGCTGCGTTACAAGCCTTTGTGGATAACAGCATTTCTAAAACGATCAATTTTCCTTCATATGCTACGCCTATGGTCGTGGCGCAAGCCTATAAACTGGCATGGGAGTTGGAATGCAAGGGGATCACGGTTTATGTCACAGGGTCCCGTGAAAAAGTGGTCCTGGAAACGAAGTCCACAGCGAAAGGATCTGAGGGTGAGGATCAAGAACAAGCTTCAGAAAAAAAATATACAACGACCTGGCAGAAATCTAAAAAGCCTCGTCCACGGCATCTGGAGGGATATACCTACAGTATCCAAACACCCTTGGGAAAAACGTTCGTAACCATCAATGAAAATGGGGATCGCCAACCTTTTGAGGTTTTTGTAAACACCGCAAAAGCTGGTTCCGATACAGCAGCGGTCTCAGAGGCAATTGGGCGATCCTTATCCTACATTCTCCGGATGTCATCACCTATCCCTCCCCGGGAACGTCTGGAAGAGGTCATTCGGCAGTATTCTGGCATTGGCGGACGTCGCCCGCTTGGGTTTGGCGCAAATCGAGTACGATCCTTGCCGGATGGTGTCGCACAAGCTCTGCGCGAATATTTGGAAAATACAGGAGAGGGCTGGGAGGAAAAAGAAGCCCAGACCTCTCCTCGAAAGCCATCCAGCATCCAATTTAAAGTGGGTGATTTGTGTCCTGAATGCGGCCAGGCAGCTCTTGTAAATGAAGAAGGCTGCCGGAAATGTTATGCTTGCGGATACAGCGAATGTTGATGGAAAAGGAACGTTTGTGAATCTGATTAATAAGAAAACACAGATATTCGAAGGGCAGGGTGCAGTGAAATGGGAAAACACACAGGTGATGTGGTAAAAGCCAGACCCAGCTGGGATGAGTATTTTATGGGAATAGCCCATGAGGTGGCCAACCGAAGCACATGTGAACGAGCGCAGGTGGGGGCTGTGATCGTCAAGAACAGAAGAATTATCACCACCGGATACAATGGGAGCCCCAGTGGATTACCTCACTGCACAGAAGTGGGGTGTTTAATGGATAACGGTCACTGTATTCGAACCCTCCATGCAGAACAAAATGCCATAATCCAGGCAGCACTCCATGGGGTATCAACAGGGGGAGCATCTATTTATGTCACCCATCAGCCCTGTTTTTTGTGCGCAAAAATGATTATTAACGCGGGAATTATGCGGATTGTCTATGATAATGAGTATCCGGATGACCTTTCTCGCAGATTCTTGCAGGGGGCGGGAGTGGCCCTCGCTCAAGTTTAACATTGGGGGTTGACCAAGTGACCTTGATCTGTCTTAGTAAATCCAACCCGGTCCTTTGAATGTAGGGAGAGAATGTTAGAATCTTTCCCGCCTTTGAGTAGAGAGTGTCTGTTCAGCAGGTTGGGTCTTAATCCTGGGTGAATTGCTTCAGCTTATTTTCCATCTCTTTTCGATATTCTTCGTAATCGGGGGCAATGCGCTCGTATTCACTTTCCATAAGGGGAGAGGAAAATATGAAGTCTGCTGTGGTCCTATTCATGGCTACGGGAATATTCCAGACCACAGAAAGCCGGAGAAGGGCTTTTATATCGGGGTCATGGGGTTGAGCTTCGAGCGGGTCCCAGAAAAAAATCAGGATGTCGATATCTCCGTCGGCTATTTTTGCGCCAATTTGCAGGTCTCCGCCGAGGGGACCGCTTTGCATGCGGTGAATATCTAGCTGCAACAACTCAGATAATATGTATCCGGTTGTCCCTGTTGCATAAAGGTTATGTTTGTTAAGAATCTCCCGGTTGTAATCTACCCATTCTACAAGGTCATCTTTTTTATTATCATGCGCGATGAGCGCTATTCTTTTGGGATAGCCAAGTTCTCTTTGGTGTGAGGTCATCTTTTCTCCTAGGTGAAGACACGGATCCTTTGTTCTGATTGTAACGAAAAATTTTTTTCTGGGGACCTCTCTCAGCAGATGGTAACGGAGGAAGTGGTTATCCCTCCGGGTGGTTCACAGGATGAGATTTTTATGTATAATTCAGATGAGGGGTACTGAACGGGTCCAAACACTTTTGCTTCTTGTGGAAATGGATATGGATCAGAAAAAGAAAATCGATCAATTAACATCGGATTTGGTGAGCGAAATGTTCTCGACGCTGGGGTTCTCCTCTGGTGGTTGGGTGGGAAAAATTTTAACACCATGGGTTTGGAGACCTTTTCACCGTTTTTCAACCATCTCTTCCACATCTGACCAGATCATAGCAGAAGAAGGTTTTCGTGAAGCAGCTCGCTGGATCCTACCTAATTTTATGACGGAAGTAAATGTCTTTGGTGCTGAGCAGATCCCGGAGCAGGGCCCCCTCTTGATCGCATCCAATCATCCCAGCGCTTATGATGCGCTTGTGATTGCGGCAACTATCCCGCGGGACGATATCAAAATCATCTCCTCCGGGATCCCCTTTTTGAAAAAGCTGCCTCATGTTTGCCAGCATATGATCTTTTCAAATCCGGACTCTCATTTCCGGATGTCGGTTGTCCGATCTGCCTTGCGCCATCTTAAAGAGGGCGGGGCCTTGTTGGTGTTTGCTCGGGGTAGAATCGATCCAGACCCTGCCCATATGCCGGGTGCCATTCAGGAAATTGAAAATTGGTCATCCAGCTTGGGTTTGTTTTTGGAGAAAGTTCCTGAGACAAAATTGGCAATTACCATTGTGAGTGGGATCCTTGCCCCCTTCTTTACCAGACATCCCCTGACAGTATTTCGCAGAAAGAGGCAGGACAAACAGCGGATTGCAGAGTTTTTTCAAGGGATCCGCCAGATGCTCTCCCCGGGTGAGTTCCTGCTCAAGCCAGATGTATCCTTTAGTTCTCCGTTGAAGTTGAAAGATTTTCACTATCGGGATGATGTAAAGTTATTGGCTCGAGAGATCATCCGCAAAGCGCAAAAACAACTCATGATCCACAGTCAACTTTTCAGCGTTGAATCGACTTAAGGTGTATCGGTCATTTGACGTCTAAGGATGAGCCAGAACGTGATTTCCTCCCTGGGACTGGATTCGAAAGGTGAGGGAATTCTCCGGGGGATATCATCTTTTGATGCCTGCTGTGCGCTGTAAGTATGGAAAAAACCTTTCATAGCAAAGGAGAGCTTTTTCCAGCAAATATAAGCGTTTTATTATTTCCCGTATAGGTACCTATCGAAGCCCTATTGTTTGATCTATACTATTCTGAAAGAGACCAGGTTGTCAGTTAACCAGAGGCTTTTGTTGAGATTTCTTATGTATTGGAAGGGAGAGTTATTAAGAAGATATGTTTCCAGGTAATCAACCTAAAAAGCGCAATCAAGAGAAAGAAACACAAAACCCACAAAGAGGGTTTGGGATCAATATCGGAACGCTTATCATCTTATTTTTAATCATCTTTGCGCCCTGGCTGTACACGTTGTGGCAGAACAACGGGGAGCAGATCAGTTACAGCAGATTTTTAAGTCATGTCCGAGATGGGAATGTAGAGCAGGTGACGATCTCGGGAGATGAAGTCAGAGGAAAGATGAAATCCCCTGTCTCTTTGGATTCGGAAACGGGGGACAGCGACCCCGAAACCTTCACCGAATTTACCACCTACATCCCGGAGATCGGTGACGAACAATTGATGCCCTTGCTTCTTAAAAAGGAAGTTGAGGTTACCGTGAAACCGCAGTCAGATATCAATTGGTGGACCATCCTGATAAATGTCCTTCCATTTGTATTCCTGATTGGCATAGGATATATGATTTTCCAACGCATGCAAGGTCAGGGTCAAGCTATTTTCAATATGAGGCAGAGCGGAGCAAAACGTTACCAGCGGGATGACCAACAGACGACGTTTGACGACGTTGCGGGATGTCGAAGCGCCAAGCGTGAATTGCAAGAAGTGATCGCATTTCTAAAAAACCCCCAGAAGTTTGAGCGATTAGGGGGTGAAATCCCCCTGGGTGTGCTGCTAGTTGGGCCCCCGGGTACGGGTAAGACCCTCCTTGCCAGGGCGGTAGCTGGGGAGGCAGATGTCCCATTCTTTAATATCACAGGTTCAGATTTTATGGAGATGTTCGTTGGTGTGGGCGCCTCACGGGTTCGGGATTTGTTCCAGCAGGCAAAACAGACTGCTCCCAGTATAGTTTTTATTGATGAGTTGGATTCCATTGGCAGGCGAAGGGGGGCAGGGCTAGGAGGAGGACATGACGAGAGGGAGCAGACCTTAAACCAGCTGTTGTCTGAATTGGACGGTTTTGAACCCAATACGAATGTGATCGTCATGGGCGCTACCAATCGCCCCGATATCTTGGACCCTGCTTTGTTAAGACCGGGTCGCTTTGACCGCCGCATCACCGTGAACATGCCTACCATGAAAGACCGGAAGGCAATCCTGGAAATCCACTCGGTGGATAAACCCCTTGCAGAAAATGTTGACTTGGAGAAACTTGCCCGCGGCACCCCGGGATTCAGTGGCGCAGATCTGGAAAATGTGCTCAACGAAGCTGCGTTGTTAGCGGCCAGAAAAGATAAAGACAAAATTGAAATGGATGATATAGAGGAGGCCCGGGACAAGGTCTTAATGGGTCTCAAGCGGGAAAGCCTAGCTCTCACCGATGAGGAATGTCGTTTTCTCGCCTATCATGAAGCTGGACACGCTGTGGTAGCTGCGGTCCTTCCCGACGCGGATCCCATCCATAAAGTTACCATTGTCCCCAGAGGCAAAGCCATGGGCGTCACTCAACAGCTGCCTGAGAAGGATCGTTACCTGTATAATAAAGAGTACATGCTGGATAGATTGGCAGTGATGATGGGAGGTCGTGCAGCAGAGGAGCTTGTGTTTGAGACAGCGACCAGTGGTGCTGAGAATGACCTTAAACAGGCGAAAAAGATGGTCCGAAAAATGGTGCTCGATTGGGGGATGAGCGAGAAGTTTAAAAATGTTGCCCTCGGCGGGGGAGGAGAGCAGCAGGTCTTCCTGGGGGAAGAGATCGCAAAGCAGCGAGATTACAGCGAAAGCACCGCCCGGGAAGTGGATAAGGAGGTCAAATCCATTCTCAACCAAGCCTTTAATCGGGCGAAGGAGACTTTGGAAGAGCATCAAGAGGGGTTGGAAAAAATAGTGGAGCGTTTACTTGAAATGGAGGAAATCCCTGGGGAAGAAGTCCTGGAACTCCTGGGTATAAATGAAGCGGATGCGGATGTGGAACCGGTGCAGGATGAGGAGTAGGTATGCGCAGGGAAGAAGATACCCTAGGCGCTGTGGAGATCCCTACGGACGTTTTGTGGGGTGCCCAGACTCAACGGGCGATTGAAAATTTTCCCATCTCAGGGCTGCGTTTCGGGCGAACGTTCCTCCGCAGTTTGGGTCATGTAAAGCAAGCTGCGGTTCAGGCTAACCTGGAACTGGGAAAGCTGGATGAAACCTGCGCCCAGGCCATCCAGAGCGCTTGTCAAGAAATCATCAAGGGAAAATGGGACAATCAGTTCCCCCTTGATGTTTTTCAAACAGGTTCCGGGACGTCAACGAATATGAATGCGAATGAGGTGATCGCCAACCGGGCCAATCAGATGTTGGGGGGAGAATTGGGAAGCTATCATCCTATTCATCCCAACGATCATGTCAACATGAGCCAATCCAGCAATGATGTGATCCCCAGCACGATTCATGTCGCTGGGGTATTGGCGTTGAAAGAGAAGTTGATTCCAGCACTTGGAAAACTTCAGTCAGCTTTAACGGACAAAGCTGAAGAATTTGATGATATTGTGAAATCGGGCCGGACGCATCTGCAGGATGCAGCGCCTATCCGCCTGGGGCAAGAATTCAGCGGGTATGCGTCGCAGGCGAAGAAGGGAGTGGAACGAGCGCGGGAGGCAGTGGAAATGCTCTTGGAACTTCCCCTGGGAGGAACAGCGGTAGGTACGGGTTTAAACTCCCCCCCTGCTTTTCCTGAAAAAGCAATCGGTCATCTTAATCTAGCCCTGCAGGAACGATTCAGGGAAGCGGAAAACCATTTTGAAGCAAACGCGGCGAGGGATTCGCTTGTCAACGCTTCCGGTCAGTTGAAGGTGATCGCGGTCAGTATGACAAAGATCGCGAATGACATCCGCTGGTTGGGTTCAGGGCCGCGGAGTGGTTTGGGTGAATTATCCCTACCTGAGGTTCAGCCTGGATCCTCCATAATGCCCGGGAAGAACAATCCCGTCCTGGCAGAGTCTCTGATTCAAGTGGCGGCGCAGGTGATCAGCAATGATTACACCATGACCCTGGCGGGGCTGGGGTCTTATTTTGAACTCAACATGATGATACCTCTCTTTGCCTTTCACTTTATTTCATCCGTCACCTGGTTGGCGAACGCTTTGGAGGTGTTTGTGGATGGCCTGGTGATAAATATTGAAGTTAATCATGAAAGGTGTCAGAGGGATGTCAGGCGAAATCTTAGTTTGGTGACCGCTTTAGTTCCTTACATCGGACACGAAAGGGCAGCGCAATTAAGTAGAGATGCACATTGTCGGGGGCAAACGATTCGTGAAGCAGCGGAGGAGTTAGATGAATTTTCACCCGAGGAGCTGGATGTGATCCTTGATCCAAAACGGATGACAGAATCCGGAATAGATACCTAGGTGGATAGGATCTTGGCCCTGGAACACTTAGCCTACCTCAGTGGATCGCCCTGCTCCCTCCGGGTTGAGATTTTTCAGGTAAGGTCAGGCATGAGATTACGCTCAAGTTTGGGTAATTAAGGAGCTGTTTGAAATCGAATCTGTCCTGAAGCAAACGAGAAAAGTAGGCTCAATTCTATCCAACTTTTAAATGTTCACTTCGTAGTCAATTTGATATATATGTTAAAATGGATTGGATTAATTCATCGTAAATAGATTTGCATTTTTTTGAGATTTCCAAAGGAGAAGGAACGCATGCCTAGAAAAAAGGTAGATCTCCCCGACAATATTGAATATCTATCGATCCTCGATGAGGATGGAAATTTAGATGAGAAGCTTGAACCCAAAATGTCAGAAGACCTGTTGCTGGACCTTCATCATTCAATGCTGTTAAGCCGACGGTTTGATGAACGGATGCTCAAATTACAGAGAATGGGTCGGATTGGCACGTTCGCTCCCATCAAAGGACAAGAAGCTTCCCAGCTGGGTATCGTAGCAGCTTTGCGATCGTCAGATTGGATGGTCCCTTCCTTCCGCGAAACAGGGGCTTCTCTATGGAGAGGGACGCCAATGGAAAACATCCTCCTGGTGTATGGTGGTTTTTACCAGGGAAATGAAATTCCAGAAGGGCACACGGATTTGCCTGTGGCTGTCCCTGTGGGAACCCAACCCCTGCACGCTGTCGGTGTGGGCTACGGGCTCAGGTATCAGGAAAAAGACGATGTGGTCGTCACCTTTTTTGGGGACGGCGCCACCTCGGAGGGTGACTTCCATGAGGCTTTGAATATGGCCGGGGTTTTCCAAACGCCGACGATTTTCGTCTGTCAGAACAACCAGTGGGCGATTTCCGTCCCCCGCAGTAAACAAACGAATTCAAAAACCATCGCCCAGAAAGCAGTTGCCTATGGTATCCCTGGGCTGCAGGTGGACGGAAATGATATCCTGGCTGTGTACGCAGCCGCAGAAGAAGCTGTAAAACGGGCTCGTGAAGGCGGCGGTCCCACTTTCATTGAAGCTGTGACATACCGGCTTTCTGTGCACACGACGGCAGATGACCCCACCAAATATCGTGAGGATGAGGAAGTTGAAAAATGGCAGAAAAGAGATCCCCTACCACGATTCCAGAATTATTTGAAGATGAAAGGCTTGCTTACGGACGAAGATATCCAGACTCTGGAAGAAGAAGTCAAAGAACAAATTCAAAAAGCGGTTGATACAGCTGAGAGCAGAATGAAGGAATTGGAGGACGAAGAATTATCCATGTTTGATCATATGTATGCTGAAATGCCTCCAAACATAAAGGAACAACGAGAGGAATTTAAGGAAGAATTGGAGGAGGCGAGAAATGGCTAAGCTGACCATGGTACAGGCCCTGAACTTAGCGCTTGAACAAGAGATGAAGAATGATGATCGGGTCATCATCCTCGGCGAAGATGTGGGGGTTGATGGCGGCGTCTTTCGCGTCACGGATGGCTTGATTGATAAATATGGGGAAGAACGGGTGATGGATACGCCTCTCGCAGAGTCGGGGATCGTAGGCATCTCGGTAGGCATGGGGATCCTGGGCTTACGGCCTGTGGCTGAGATCCAGTTTTCAGGTTTTTCCTATCTCTCTTTTCATCAAATGGAATCCCACGCTGCGCGGATGCGTTGGCGCTCCCGGGGTGGATTCACGGTCCCCATGGTTCTCCGCACCCCATATAGTGGGGGCGTGAGAGCTTTGGAACACCACTCAGAAAGCCGGGAAACATATTACGCTCACACGCCGGGGCTGAAGATGGTTATTCCCTCCACGCCCCGCAACGCCCGGTCCCTGTTAGTGAGTGCGATCAGGGATGAGGATCCGGTTGTATTTTTTGAACCCAAGGTATCCTACCGCGCATTTCGAGAGGAGGTACCGGAGGAAGAGGAAACATTCCCCATTGGAAAATCTCAGGTTGTCCGGGAAGGGTCTGATCTGACAATGATCTCTTATGGTTCGATGATGCGCCCCACACTCAAAGCAGCTGATATCCTGGAAGAAGAAGATGGCGTGGACGTTGAGGTGATTGATGTTCTGACGATTTCACCTCTTGATGATGAGATGTTCACAGAATCCGTCAAAAAGACAGGTCGGGCGGTCATTGTCCACGAGGCGGCGCGAAGTTTTGGTCCCGGAGCTGAATTGATGGCACGCTTGATTGAAAAGTCATTCTGGTATCTAGAAGCGCCCATCAAGCGAGTGACGGGGTATGATGTGATTGTGCCTTTGTTCGCGTATGAGAACGCCTATTTGCCGGGTCCTAATCGTATTGTTAAGGGAGCACGAGAAGTGCTTAGCGTCTAGTTTGCGAAAATGGCAGGTTGTCTGCAGTGCGCAAAAATGAGGTGAAATATGGCACGTTCATTTAAACTTCCTGATTTGGGTGAGGGTATCCATGAGGCGGAGATCATTGAGGTCCTTGTTTCGGTAGGAGACGAAGTAGAAGAGGGGGATAATGTTCTGGTGGCCGAAACGGATAAAGCAGCAGTTGAAATCCCCTCTCCTTATACAGCTGAAGTCACTGGTATCGAAGTTGAAGTGGGTCAAATTGTGAACACCGGTGATGTGATCATGATCTTCGGTGGAGAGGGGGATCAAGAAAAGGTGCAGGAGGAAGCGGAAAAAGAGACAAAGGAAAAACCATCTCCTGAAAAGGTTGAAGCCGTGGGAGAAGAGGAAAAAACGGCACCCGTTTCCTCTGAGAAAGAACGGAAAGGCCCCATTCCTGCTTCTCCAGCTACCAGACGGCTTGCCCGTGAATTAGATGTGGATCTCCAACTTGTTCCACCCTCAGGGGATGCAGGGAGGGTGACTTCGGAAGACGTTCGAGCTTTTGCGGAGCAACCGGAGGCCGAGAGAGAACCTGCTGAACGTGAGGCCCGTCCCCCAGCAGAAGGAATGTCCGAGTTCATTCCCGGTGGTCACCTGCCCACGCTGCCCGACTTTTCCAAGTGGGGCAATGTAGAACGTGTCCCGCTGCGTTCTGTACGCCGCGCTACAGCGCGACAAATGGCGTTGTCTTGGTCCCAAGTACCCCATGTGAACCATCAGGATGAGGTGGATATCACAGAACTGGAAAGATTCCGGAAGGAACATAAAGCGGAAATAGAAGAGCAAGGGGGAAAGCTGACACCGACTGTTTTTGTTATGAAAGCAGTTATCGTTGCCCTTAAAAAGTTCCCCCGTTTCAACGCCAGCCTTGATCCTGAGTCAGAGGAGATCATCTTGAAAGAGTATTATCATATCGGGGTGGCTGTGGACACGGATCGCGGATTACTCGTTCCTGTGATTAGAGACGCGGACCAAAAAAGCATCACCAAACTTTCGATCGAATTATCCGAATTAGCGCAAAGGACGCGAGAGGGAAAGGCCTCGTTGGATGATTTACAGGGGGGTACTTTTTCGATCACAAATATTGGTGTTTTGGGAGGGAAGTCATTTTTCCCGATCATCAATTTCCCCGAGGTGGCAATCCTGGGCATGGCCCGGGCGCAGTGGAAGCCTGTGATCCGGAAGAATGAGGATGGTGATTTTATCACGGAGCCGCGGTACAAGCTACCTTTGATGATGGCCTTCGATCACCGGGTGGTGGACGGGGCGGACGCGGCAAGGTTTATGAATGTCGTCAAAGAATCTTTGAGGAACCCCGCAAATTTGCTATTCACAATGTAAACATGCAGTTAAATCAAGAAGGGCAATCGTTTTTTGGTAGGGAGGAACACAAATGGTAATGGGTGAGCAAACGCTGGAAATAGATGTGGCTGTGATCGGTGGAGGACCGGGGGGATATTCTGCTGCCTTTCGAGCGGCGGATTTAGGTCTGGATGTAGCTTTGATTAACGCTGAAGAACGCTTGGGGGGGGTATGTTTACGAAGAGGATGTATCCCCACGAAAACCTTATTGGACGCTGCACATGTCATTGAGGACGGGATGAAAGCCCGGGAGTGGGGGATCATGTTCAGCGATTTTGGCATTGACCTTGAAAAATTGCGCCAACACAAGCAGGGGGTGGTGGATCAGTTGGTTTCCGGAGTGGAAAGTTTAGCTAAGATGCGTGATGTGCAGCTCATTGAAGGGCGGGCTGTCTTTGAATCCTCCAATCAGGTGCGCATCCAGGGGACATCTGATTTTGCCCATGTGAAATTTGAGCACGCAATTTTAGCCAGCGGTTCCAAGCCCACGTCGCTTCCCGGGGTTGAGTTCAAAGACCAGGGTCGGATCATGAGTTCAGCTGGGGCGTTGGAATTGAAAGATATCCCTGAAAGGTTGCTTGTCATCGGTGGTGGGTATATTGGGTTAGAAATGGGGACCACGTATGCTGCGCTGGGAAGCAAGGTGACCATGGTAGAAATGATGGATGACATCTTACCAGAGGTGGACCGCACGCTTGTCAGGTACTTAAAAAAGCGGGTAAAGAAAAATTTTGAAGCGCTCCATCTCAAGACGACGGTGGCTTCGTTAGAAGAGCAAGACGAAAAAGTCGTTGTCACTCTGGAAGGGGAAGTTGAGGAGAAAGCCCAAGAGTTTGACCGGGTTTTGGTGGCGGTAGGCCGGAAGCCAAACTCTGAGGATATTGGATTGGAGAACACGAATGTAAAAGTGGACCAGAAAGGGTTTGTGCAGGTTGATGAACAGCGCCGGACCCACGACTCCCGAATTTTCGCCATTGGGGATGTC
Organism: Anaerolineales bacterium; assembly: GCA_046483045.1. Taxonomy (GTDB): domain Bacteria; phylum Chloroflexota; class Anaerolineae; order Anaerolineales; family UBA11858; genus B10-G9. The sequence continues at coordinate 22,153 of JAWODY010000089.1, forward strand.
GTTGGTGATCCTATGCTGGCCCATAAAGCGATGTTTGAGGGCAAAGTCGCCGCAGATGTGATTGCGGGAGAACCCGCTGCTTTCGATGTCATGGCCATCCCCGCTGTTGTGTACACAGACCCTCAAATTGCTTATTGCGGTTGGATGGAAGACGAAGCTCGCGAGAAAGGATATGATGTCAAGGTAGCGCGTTTTCCGTGGACAGCGTCTGGACGGGCCACGACCATGGATGCCAGAGAGGGGATCACAAAACTGGTATTTGACGTTGAATCCAAACGGTTATTGGGGATGGGTGTTACGGGAAAGGGTGCAGAGGACCTGATTGCTGAAGGCGTGTTCGCGATCGAGATGGGGGCGGTTGTGGAGGATCTGGCCTTGACGATCCACCCTCATCCTACACTGTCAGAGACAGTCGCTGAGGCCGCTGAAGCCTTCCTGGGGCTGGCTACGCATATCTTCTCGAAAAGATCGTGATATAATGCGCAATGTAAGGTAAGGAATTTAATCGTTGATGAGGTAAAGAAAGGAGTTTTCCATGTCCAGGTTGACCTTCCCAATCAAGAGCATTTGCCAGCATGTGGAACTGAATGAATTTTATTCTCAAAGCCGAGGCGAACTCCGCGTGACATATGTCTGCCACCACCCAGACCGTGATGGGTGCTTATGCGTCCTTAATGGTGCGTCCGTGGCGGAATGTAAACACTGCCAAGATAACGAGGGAGTAAAGACGGTCCATACCTGATCCAGGGGGGATATATTCAATAAAGGGATATTTAGGACCTCTCCTTTCTTCTCCATATGTGTTGAAAACACACGAAGGTGTGATATCTGTTTTGCTGAGATTCATAATGTCATCTAATGGATGAAAAGGTTGGACGGTAGAATACGCCCGGGTTTATCAGGGTGTTGTTGTTAACATCCATTTTCCAGCTTTGAAATGGGGTGGATAAAACCCCTCACCTTATCGAAAATTCCAAACGTCCAAGATTCGGGAAAGGGCTGTTAAGGCAAGCGAGTGTCTTAATCTGCCAGATTTAATCTCTTTTTCAATTTCCTGTGTATCCATTTCCAATGTTCGAATGCTTTCCCCCTCATCCGGAGAGGATTCATGTGTCCTTTTCGCGTCTTTCGCCAGCCAGAGGTGACATTTGTTCGTTAGAAAAGCCGGGTTAGGTTCCACATACCCCATGGAGATCCATTGATTTGAAGTATATCCCGTTTCCTCTCGAAGCTCTCGGACCGCAGCCTGTTGGGGTGTTTCATGAGCTTCCACGATCCCAGCGGGAATTTCTGAGGTCACGCGTTGCACGCCAAAACGGTATTGCTGGACGATGACCACCCTTTTATCCCGCGTCAAAGCGAAGATGTTTACCCATTCAGGTGCTTCCAGGATCACGGCCTTGACAGTTTGGTCGTTTCGGCGATTAACATAAGTATCGAAACGAGATTGGAATAGGATTAAATCCTCCCCTTCTTCCGACCCATTGTATTCCCAGGTCTGATCCTGCTTCTTCTCCATTCAACTCCCTGTTTCTGATATTTGCCTGGTGTTTTCCCCCTTCTTTTGAAGAGTTTAAAAATTGTTTTCTACTGTATCGTATTGAAATTCGAGAATGCAGTATAACCCAGACAGGAAAGCATTCGGCTCTCGTACCTAATATCCTCTTTGCTTTTAGGGTACAAACTCTTCCATTTTTTGGGCCAATTTGAAATCTTTATCTGTGATCCCATTTGCTTCGTGCGTGCTCAAGTGAACGTTCACCTTGTTATAGACATTGGACCATTCAGGATGATGATTCATCTTTTCTGCGGTGATCGCCACTTGGCTCATGAAGCCAAATGCAGCTGTAAAATCAGAAAATCCGAACTCTTTAAATAATTTTCCGTCCTGGAGGATCCAATCCTCCGATGAGCCTTGGTTGAGTTCTTTTATTTTCTTTTCAAGAACATTTTTTGAAAGAGCTTTGTTAGGCATACTTACCTCCATATCCGATTTGCCCTGCCTGAAATTTATGAGTAACACACTTCAGGCTTTTTTAAGCATCTCAATTTGTTCACGGATTGTTGTCGCTTTCTCCCGATAACCATCTAATTTCGCTTTTTCTCTTTCCACGACCTCCTGGGGGGCTTTTTTCGAAAATGGGCCAGCTAAAAGTTTTTCCAGACGTTGAATTTGCCCTTCAGTTTGCTTGAGTTCTTTTTGAAGGCGTTTGTATTCTTCCTCAGGATCCACAAGGTCCGCAAGCGGCAGGTAAATTTCCACGGGGCCTGCTACCAGTGCCACATGCCCCTCAGGCTTTTCATCCAACTCTTTCCGGATTTCGATTTGATCTTTATCCAGCTGGGCCAGTTCTGCCAGGATCTCTTTTTCCTGCTTGAAAAGTTGCGCAAATTCCGTGGATGCGATCAAGGCCGGGATGAGACGTCCGTCTTTGACGTTTTTCTCGGCCCGCATATTTCGTATTATCCGCACCATTTCCTGGATCAACTCGAAATTTTCGACTGCCTCATCCTCCCAGCCTTCTATCTCCCGTGTTTCAGGCCAGGAAGCGATGATTAAAGCGTCTTCCCAGTCATCCACTCGATCTGCAAAAAGAGAACCCTCGACCGCTTCCTTGAGGTGCTGCCAGAGTTCTTCGGTCACATAAGGTGTGAAGGGGTGCAGCAAACGCAATGAGATGTCCAGGACGCGGATCAGGGTTTCAATCGTGTAATAAGCGTGATCACCACCGCGGGAAATCTGTTCTTTGGAGATTTCCAGGTACCAGTCTGCAAACTCGCTCCAGAAGAAGTCGTAAATTTGCCTTCCGGCAATGCCGTATTGATGATTCTCAAACAGGCGTTCAACGCTCCGGATAAGTTGTTGCAGACGGGCCCAAATCCAGGAATCCGCCAGGGTCCAATCAGGTTCATTGCTGGGCGCAGAGGGTGCGTCCGGGAGGGTACCCAATACATAACGCCCTGCATTCCAAACCTTGTTGGCAAAGTTGCGGTTGGCTTTCACTTTTTCCAGACTGATATTTGTATTATTTCCCGGTGTGGATCCCACAAGCATTGTAAAGCGCAGGGCATCCGTGCCCATCTCATCCATGACCTCGATAGGATCGATCACATTGCCTTTGGTTTTACTCATCTTTTGCCCGTGCTTGTCCATCACCAGTCCGTGCAGATAAACGGTCGAAAAGGGTTTCTGTCCGGTGAGTTCCAGGCCCATCATGATCATCCTCGCCACCCAGAAGAAGAGGATATCGTATCCTGTTTCCATCATGGTGGTGGGGTAAAAGTATTGGTAGTCTGGCGTCTCTTCGGGCCAACCCAGGGTGGAGAAAGGCCACAGCCCAGATGAAAACCAGGTGTCGAGCACGTCGGGGTCCTGTTGAATGTCCTCACTCCCGCAGTGTTCACATGTGGTGGGGTCTTCCCGTTTGACTGTGATTTGATTACACTCTGCACAATACCAAACCGGAATGCGGTGTCCCCACCATAATTGGCGGCTGATGCACCAATCGTGGATGTTCTCCATCCAGTTGTAATATATTTTTTTGAAGCGTTCGGGGACGATTTCGATCTCACCCTCCTTGACCGCTTTCAGGGCTTTTTTAGCCAATGGTTGAATGTCCACAAACCACTGGGTGGAGACCATGGGTTCGATGATCTCACCTCCCCGTTGGGCGCGGGGTACCTGGTGGACATACGGTTCTTCTCTGATCACCAAACCCTCTTTGCGCATGTCTCCCCACAGGTTCTTGCGAGCTTCAAAGCGATCCTGACCCTGGTAGGGGCCGCCCACATCGGTTACTTTCCCTTCTTTATCGAGCATTGAATACACTTCGAGCCCGTGTCGCATCCCGATTTCGTAGTCGTTAGGATCATGCCCCGGGGTGATTTTCAGCGCGCCCGTGCCAAAGTCGAGATCCACGTAGTCATCCGCAATCACCGGGATCTCCCGGTCCAGGATGGGCACCAGAGCGTTTTTTCCCACGTACTCTTGAAAACGATCATCGTCTGGATGGACAGCGACCGCAGCGTCCCCCAGGATAGTTTCGGGCCGCGTGGTCGCCACCGGGATATAGTCACCCTCGCTGTCCGCAATGCGGTATTTGAAATAATATAAGGTGCCTTTTTCCTCTTCGTGTTCTACTTCGAGGTCCGAGACAGCTGTCTGTAAAGCTGGAGACCAGTTGATCAGACGCGGGCCCCTGTAAATCAGGCCTTTTTCGTAAAGGTGAACAAAAGCTTCCCGGACTGCGTTCGAGAGCCCTTCGTCCATGGTGAAACGCTCCCGATCCCAGTCGCAGGATGCCCCTAAGCGTCGGATTTGCTCCGTGATCAACCCGCTGTGTTCTTCCTTCCACTGCCAGGTTCGTTCCAAAAATTTCTCCCGCCCGATTTCTTTTCGACTAGTCCCTTCTTCACGAAGCTTTTTTTCGACTTGTAATTGGGTCGCGATACCCGCATGATCCGTCCCCGGTACCCACAAAGTGGAGTACCCTTTCATGCGGTGGTAACGGACCATTAAATCTTCCAGCGAGACGAAAAGAGGATGGCCGAGATGGAGTTTCCCGGTCACATTGGGCGGGGGAATGGTGATCACATAGTTCTCAATGTCGGGATCAAAGTCCTCATCATGGGGATCATTGCAGGGTTTGAAATACCCGTTTTCATCCCACATCTTATAAATTCGTTTTTCAGTGGAATCAAAGTCGTACGTTTTGGGAAGCATCATATTTTCCGTTTCTCCGTGAAATGCCAAGGAAATGATTATTGATCCTATTCGAGTGAGATGATGGGTTCCAACTTTTGCCAAGTTTGAGCGCCATTTTCGGTGAAAACCAGGGAGATATCGTCTTCTTTGCGGGCCACAGCCCATCCGTGGTTCTCATCCACAAAACTGAATTGACCCTCCCAGGTGACCGTTTTTACTTTCTCCCAGTCTTCTCCTCCGTTGATTGTCTTGTAAATGTCCTTGCCAAAGGCATATCCCGTTTCAAAGTCGATGAACTCCAGCTCAAAGACCTCACTGGGAAGCTGTATAATTTGCCAGCTTTCACCGCTGTCTGTGGTAGCGTATACATATTGGTAGATTTGGTCTTTTTCTGTGTGTCGGCAGCTCAGCAGCAAAAGCCTGGTTTGTGAGGAGGTAAAGGTGGGGCTGTATGTTTTGCAAAAGATGTCATCATTATCGAAGTTTATGTTTTCTGGAGCGGGGAGGAAGAAGGTATTCCACGCATATCCGCCGTCTGTTGTCTTTTCAATAAAGGGGCCTTTGGCAACGACCGGTGCATCTTTTGTCACCCACCCCAGGTTTTCGTTAGCAAAGAGCATATCTGTGTTCTGAGCGATTTGCAAACCATTTCCGGGAGGCGTGAGGATACGTTCCCAGGTAGCCCCTCCGTCCTTGCTGGTGTATAGACTGCTGTATTCGTGATTCATACCAGAGTCGACGTTTACCAACAGCCAGCCCTGGTCGGGATCAAGGAACGTGATTCCGGTGGGGATGAAATAAAATTCTTCCCCTAAAAGCGGCAAAGGTTGGCTGATCTGCCAGGTCTTCCCGGCGTCTGTCGTGCGCCATACATATTGGGGAGCCAGGGGAGGTGGAGGTGCGTCCAAGTATAACTTCACCCATCCTGTGCTTTCATTCAGGAAAAAGCCCTTCGCGTGGATCGTTTGATCTGTGGATTGAGATATGGTTGTGGGCGGTGAGCGGTCAAACCATGTTTCCCCGCCATCTTCAGTGTAGAGCACATGGTCAAGGCTTGTTTCTTGATGTCCGATGGCCCAGCCTTTTGAGGTGGTCACCATGTGTATCTCCGTGATGGTCACGTTCTGCCCTTTCGTGAGTGCTGGCAGGGGTTTCCATGCTGGCGTGGGTGTGAGGGTGTCGGGAGGGGTGGTGGGCGCGGGAGATGTAGGGGGAGGGGAGGTGCTTGTCGCTGTCGGTGCCAATTTTGGAGTGGGGGTTTGAGTGGCGGATGGTGTCATCTCAGTGGGCGTCTTTTGATCTATTTGACAGCCTCCACAAAGTATCAATAACAAACTGGTGATGAGCGTGAGACGGCGCATGTGCGGTCCCTCCTCTAATAAATAAAAAAATCCTTTTCATCTCAAAGGACGAAAAGGATACACCTCAGCGTGGTACCACCTTTGTTCGCGATCAATCGTTGACTCGCGCACTTACCTCTTGATCCTTAAGGGATCAAGATGACGCGATAACGGGCGCAGCCGTGTCGTTCTACTCTTTGGGTGACCAAATTTCTTCGACAAATAAACCGAGCGACTTTCTACGGTTGACCCCGCCGGTGGTTCGCAGCCAATGACCATCCTTCTCTGTGCGGGTTTAAACCGTGTACTCCTCTCGTCAAGCAAGTATTCAGTTACCCTGGATTATACCGAGGGTCCCCTGCTTCGTCAACGCCCATTTTAAACGCTCAACATATTACGCATAGTCATAAAGGGAGGGGAGTGTCTAATTTTCATTAAAGTTCCTTACCCTTTGATTTCAGTAGGCCAAGATATAACTCGGGTAGGATGCTTATCCAGCAGGTTCACAAAGCCTTAATTTTCTTCAAACCTTAAAATTTCTTGACTTTCAACCTTGCTTTGTGCTATTCTTTTCTGTGGTTGCTGTTGATTCTCGGTTCAAACTATTTTAAATTGAAGGGTTCTCAGAAAAGGAAATCTGGCTATGATTCATCGAGAAAGGGTTGCAGATAACGTGTATACCTTCCAGAGTGATCTTTACGCGCAAGTGAATGCAGGCGCGGTAATTGGTCAGGAATGGGCTGTAGTCATAGATACCCTTGCTTTCCCCGATGAAACGTTAGCGATCCGAGATTTTTTAGAAAATGAGTTAGAGCGAAAAGTTCGTTATGTGATTGACACACACTACCACGCTGATCATAGTTGGGGCAATTGTTTTTTTCCGGGAGCATTGGTCATCGGTCATGAGTTGTGCCGAACTTTCTTACAGGAATATGGCGTTCCGTCTTTGAAAGAAGCGTGGAAGGAAGATACCATTTTCCGTAAGACTCAAATTGTTTTACCTCACTTGACAATGAATGATGGGGAATTGGAGTTGATCGTAGACGATAAAAGCTTGCGGTTTATCTCACTTCCAGGCCACAGTCGGGATGGGATCGGCATTTATATCGTTGAGGATGAAGTCCTCTTCTCCGGTGATGTCTGGATGCCTGTTCCCCATATCGTGGATGGGGATATCGATGTAATGCGCGAATCTTTGCAGGAGATCGGAAAACTGACTCTGGAGAATGTCGTCCAGGGGCATGGGGATGTCATCTTGCGTGGTGAGATTGAGAGCGGTATTGAAGATCGAATCGATTATTTGTATCAAATCGAAGAGATCGTTCAAGAGGCATCGGAAAACGAGTTTCCGGGGGATATCCTCAAAGAAAATGATATCGAGTCATGCGGTAAAAGCAGGATCATGCTGGATGGATTGGCAGAGGAGATCCACCAACAAAACCTGCGTCATTTATATCTGGAAAGATTCGATGAAGAACCTAAGGAATTTGACGAATCAGCTTATTACTGAATCCATAATTTTAATCGTCAAGAAAAACATTTGCCGATGACCCTGGAAGGAAGCCCCCTTGTTTTAAAACAGGGGTTTTTTAATTTTCCTTATTCTTTTCTGTTTGCCCGCCATCCTACCACTCTTTCTGTTCCTTTCAGTAAGCGTCGAATGTTGGGTCTTAACGCCCACAGGATGAGGATTTCCGCCATGAAACCAAAAAGGAGGTATTCCCAGGGGGAACCGAAGCGAAGGGATCGATAGAGGAAGATCAGGATCGCTACCACGGGAAAAGACATGGTGGCAATGGATGCGTAACCGATCCCGAGGATGATCAGAGCACCCAGGGGAAGAAGGATAAAAACGCTGGGCCACCATAATCCAATGGCTCCTCCTGCAGCAGTAGCTCCACCTGCTCCGCCGAACATTTTGATTTTTCCATGCTCATCTTTCTCGATCAGAAAGAGTGAGTAATTATGACCCAGGATTGCAAAAATTGGGGGGATGATGTGCATCCAGAATTGGTCAGGGGCGATCGCCTTTGCCAGCCATACGGTAACCGCACTCTTTAATATGTCCAATATGGACGCCAACAATCCCACGCTGAAATTCGCGGCCCGCATGGCGTTTGTGCCTCCGGTGCGGCCGCTTTCAATCTGCCGTACATCTTTTCCTGTGGTCAACTTTACCATAATATAACCCCAAGGAATGGAGCCCAAGAGATAGCTTAACAATATGAGACCGAACAAAAGCCAAATATTCATATCAGCATTCTCCTTGCAGTCACGTAAGAGTCAAGACGATTGTATTAACACGAAAATGTTGAAAGTGAAACGAATCTTAGATGAGGAGGGCAATGATCCAGGAAAGTATAACGAGGAATCCTGGGAAAAGATACGCTTGAGGTGGGGGCGGGGAAGTGTTTTTGCTGTGTTGTTCACCAAATTCAATGAGCGCGTATAAGGGACCGAGCAACGTAATTCCGAATGATATAGAGTTCATGGGCCAATAATGGAAAGCGGCTGATAATTGACCTATGACAATGGAAGCGACAAGAGCGGGGACAAGAACCCAATTGCCTCTTAATCTCACATGAAGGATGCGCAGAAAAACGAGCCCCGCCGCAAGGCCGAGAAAGGGGACGCGGATCAGTAAACGGATCTCTTCAGCATGGAGGGCGATCGATAAAATAAAGAAGAATACCATGGAAAGGGTGGTGATCCCCATTTCCGCAAGATGGTAATAATCGTTTTCAGGATCAACAGCAATATATTCTGCCAGAAGCACCAGCATGAGGAGGAAACCACCTAGGAATGCGGCGACCCACCAGATCAAGCCAAAAGGGAACTGCTCGATAACTAACATAAGGACCAGAGCGGTCAAACCAGGTAACAACCAATGTTCTACTGTTGAGTCGCCCGAGTGAATCTCCGGATGTTCTTGGAGTATCCAAACGGTTCCGGAAGTCGCTAAACCTGCTACCAGAAAGGAAACAATCAAGGAGAAATTAATGGTTAAGGGGAGGTAGATCCCAATCAGACGCAGTTCCAAATCCAGGGAGGGGATGCTCACGAAGTGTGTTAAGGTATACGCTAAAAGGATTATTGCGACCAAAAAACTTAGGTTGTCAAGGGTGGGGATAGGCTTTTTCTTTGGGGCCATCGTTTTATTTCTCAAAATTTGAAGAAAACAAATAGGGATGATGCGGCTTCTCCTTACCTCAGCCGTATGCTAAACTACATTATAAGACAATCCACCCATCTAAATGAGTCATTTAAAGAGAACAAAATAGATGGATACGCGTAAGGAATTCGGGAAATGGGGAGAAGATACGGCGGTTGATTACTTGATCGAGAGGGGATATCGGATCCTTGATTGAAATGTGTATTCCCGGCGGGGTGAAATTGATATCATTGCCGAGAAAATGGATCAGGGCTCGAAAATCACGGTTTTCATCGAAGTTAAAACAAGATCCTCGCGGGCATTTGGTATCCTGAAGAGGCTGTTAATGACCAAAAAAAAAGAACATATCTTATCTTCAGCGGCATCTTATATACAAAAACATCCCCAGCGAAGCGATCACTGGCGAGTGGATGTTATCTCTGTTGAGCGCCACGCTTCCCAACAAAAAACGGAAACAAACCATTTAAAGAATGTATTCTCATGACTGAAAAAGTGAAGAAGCATATCCCATTGATTGTCATTCTTGGCCCTACTGCGGTGGGCAAAACAGAGATCTCCATCCAGCTCGCGGAGCAGTTGGATGGAGAAATCGTCTCCGCGGATTCCCGTTTATTTTATCGGGGAATGGATATCGGTACGGCAAAACCTTCTCAGGGAGAAAGGGAACGTGTTCCCCATCATTTGATTGATGTCGCGGACCCCGACCAAGTCTGGAATCTGGCCATTTATCTTCAAGAGGCGAAAAAAGTTATCCGGGGTATCTATCAACGGGGGAAACTACCCTTTTTGGTGGGTGGCACAGGTCAGTACATTGAAGCCCTACTCGAAGGCTGGCGCATACCCAGTGTCGAGCCTGATCCTGAATTGCGGGAGGTGCTCCGTGGATGGGCGGAGGAGATTGGGGTCGATGGGATGAGAAAGCGATTGGAAACGCTTGATCCTCGGGCTGCAAAAAGAATTGATGGTCCCAATCTGCGCCGCATGATCCGAGCACTTGAGGTCATATTCATATCCGGTGAAAGGTTTTCGAAACAAAAGGGGAAAGGGCCTACCCCTTTTCGGGAATTGAAACTGGGTTTAACTCGTCCGCGGGAGGAATTGTATCAGCGGATTGATGATCGGATTCATGCCATGCTGGAAGCGGGATTCGTGGAAGAAGTTAAGAGGTTACTAAAAGAGGGCTATGATCCGGACCTTCCTCCCCTGTCCGCCATTGGGTACCGCCAGATCATCCACTATCTTAAGGGTGTGATAACTTTGGATGAAGCTGTCAGGCAAATGGAAAGCCGCTCTCATTCCTATGTCAGAAAACAAGCCAATTGGTTCCAGAAAGACGATCCCGAGATTACCTGGTTTTCAGTTTCAGACAAAACCTTGTCTGAAATGGAGCGAGAAATACAAGAATTTTTAAAAAGAAATCCGGAATCCTGAAATAAAAATAAATACCTGATTTCAGCTGGGAAGAGGTCAGCCCTGGAAATTTAGCCTTGCTTTGATTGGTAGTGTGCCTACAAGCATCCATCCAGTATCCTCAAGAACCTCTCTTTCATTTCTTGGAGAAATCAGTTTTTTCAAGCTACGAGTTTCTTCTGGAGAGATGTTCAAGGACCGCTTGAGCCTTGTTATACTCCTTGAACCACTTTTCTCTTTCCCGGAAGGATTTTGTATGGGAATATCGGCGCCCGTTGACCTGCCTGTATCCCAATTTTTTATGTAACAACTCGTGGTACATCACGTAGCCAAGCGCATAAGCGGGCAGATCCGGATCATCCAGGCTGCGGCTGATCATGATGGAATCCGTTTCAAATTGATAGTGCCCGAACTTTCGGAATGTTTTCCGATCACTCCACACCAAATGGGGTTGAGTTAAGGTGTCACCAAAATAGATTTTATTTATGTGATGGAAAACTGGCAAGAGGTCTTTATGTTCGCCTTTTGTTGTCGCATTTAAGGGGATGGCGAGGTATTCTAATTTTTCCCTGATTTCTGTGTATGGGTTCCCTCGTGTAAAATCATAGACAACTTTTTTCGCTTGTTTTTCATTATGTTGATAACAAAGCTGGAGAAGAGATTTTAAAACCCTGGAATCTGCACCACTGAAACTTTCCCCTGCCGTGAGGTTCAAGGTGCCATCTTGGACCCGAAAGCGGAACAGGGGGCTGATATGGAAAAGGCGGATGCTTGGTATTTTTCCCGAAAGGAAGGGGGGGCGTGGGCAGGCTTTTTCCATTTGATATAGATCATGCAGCGTTTGTAGGTGAGTGCAGAATGGATCTGGTTTCCCTAAAAAGGCTAACCATTGATAGGCTCTTCGGGAACGGACTGGTAAATTCGCAGCGGTTCCCCCTTTTCGTTCAAGCTCAGCTGATATGTGATTTGCCCTGGTTTGGATGTTCTTGAAAATGGGGAGAAAAGGCGATGGGGGTGTTAAATAGTGATTTTCGTGGGTAGGCAGGATGCGGCGCTGCCTGTGTATTTCGTTTTGAATTTCAGAAGCGGAAGCGACGATCCTCCGAATATGGATGGATTTGGATGTGTACATGGCGAGGTTATTATGGCAAGGATGGTTAGTTATGTCAACTTCTGGTGTGTATGTTGAGCTGAGGCGCAGGGCAAAACCTGGCAAAGGATACCTGCGCTATATATCTTAAGACCTTTGACAAGGAAGCCATCATATCATAAAATCGTAGGGCTGTAGTTAATCTTTGGAAGGAATTTCGCATGAGCAGGCGAAAAGGCGAAAGCAAAAAAATCCCCGTAGAATTTTCTTAGGAAGGTTCAAATCCATGAAAGAATATCCAACAAAAAGTTTACGTAATGTAGCCTTTGCTTCCCACAGCGGCTCCGGTAAAACCATGCTTTCAGAAGCGCTCTTATATTTCACAGGTGCAGTCACGAGAATGGGTGAAATCAACAACGGGACAACTGTTTCCGATTATCAGGAGGAAGAAAAGCGTCGAGAAATCTCTATTGCTACATCCGTGATCCCTGTAGAATACCAGGACCACAAGATCAATATCCTTGACACACCCGGATACACTGATTTCGTAGGTGAGGTGATCTCAGCTATGCGGGTGGTGGAGTCCGTAGTCATTCCTGTGGATGCAGTGGCAGGGGCGGAGGTGGGCACGGAATTAGCCTGGTCCTATGCTGATAAATTTGACCTGCCGCGGATTGTGGTCATCAATATGATGGACCGGGACAACGCAAATTATCAAAAAGCATTGAACTCCATGCGAGAGGTATCTGACAGGCGGTTGATCCCGCTTCAACTTCCGTGGGGTGAAAAGGGGGATTTCAAAGGTGTTTTTGACCTTCTCAATAAAAAAGCGCTAAAAGGGGCAGGGGAAGAAGCGCTGGACATTCCTGATGAGTATCTCGAGGATGTAGAGGCCGCGGGGATGGAAGCTATCGAGGCTGCAGCAGAAGGGAACGACGAATTGTTGATGAAATACCTGGAAGGCGAAGAACTCACAAAAGAGGAGGTTCTTTCCGGTCTTAAAGAGGGCATTAGAACAGGAAGTTTTGTGCCTGTGCTGGTCACTTCAGCCACCTCTCATATTGGATTGGTTCCGTTGTTGGAATCCATGATAAACCTTCTGCCTTCTCCGGAAGAAGCGCCGCCAGCTGAGGCCGAGGGACCCCAGGGTGAAGAGGAGTTAACTGCATCAGATGCAGGTCCTTTGGCAGCGTATGTATGGAAAACAACCGCCGATCCTTATGTTGGAAAAATGACCTATTTTCATGTTTACTCGGGCGTGATCAATGAGGACAGCCGTGTTTGGAATCAGGACATGGATGAAGAGGAGCGCCTGGGAAACATCTCAATAATGCGTGGGAATGATCACCTGGAAGTGCCCACTGTGCACGCAGGTGATATCGCAGCTGTACCCAAGCTGAATGTAACCTCCACGGGACATACCCTGGGAGAGAAAGAACACCCGATCAGCCTGCCAGTTCCGGAATATCCCAACGCTCCTTTCCGGGTGGCTGTGAATCCAAAAACCCAGGCGGATTCCGCAAAACTCAGCCCCACTCTGACCCGGTTATGTGAAGAGGATATGACCCTTTCCTGGCGGCAGGATACAACCACAAAGGAAACGATCCTGGAAGGGATGGGAGATCAACATATTGACGTTGCCATCCGGAAAGCGAAAACCCTTTTCCAGACGGAATTGGAAACTACTGTCCCCAAGGTCCCTTACCAGGAAACGATCACAAAGACAGGGGCTGCTCAATACCGTCACAAGAAGCAGTCCGGCGGTGCGGGTCAATTTGCGGAAGTCCATATGCGCGTAGAACCCCTCCCGGAGGAAGAGTTTGAATTCGTGAACGAAGTTTTCGGGGGGGCCATATCTAGAAACTACATGCCTGCTATTGAGAAGGGTGTGAAGTCCGTGATGGAGGAAGGAGTGTTGGCTGGATATCCGGTGGTCAACGTAAGGGTCGCTGTCTTTGACGGCAAAGAGCATCCTGTGGATTCGAAACCGGTGGCATTTGAGATCTGCGCCAAACAGGTGTTTAAAATGGCTGTGAAACAAGCGGGTCCTGCCCTTCTAGAGCCGATCATGAACGCGAAAGTGACCGTTCCGGAAGACAACATGGGTGATATCCTGGGGGATCTCAACACGCGGCGCGCTCGCGTACAGGGCATGGATACAAGCGGTGCCAGATCCGTTGTTTCAGCCCAGGTGCCGTTAGCAGAAATGCAGCGGTATACGACCGATTTGCGTTCCATGACCGGTGGGAGGGGCATTTTCGAAATGGAGTTCTCGCATTATCAACAACTGCCTGCGCATCTTGCCAACGAAGTCATTCAAGAATCCCAAGAGGAAGAGTAAACTTTCCAGACACGGATTCAGTGAGACCCAGAAGCCTCTGATGATCCATCAGGGGCTTTTTTCATTGGAGGTTCAGAAATCTTCAATCGCCTGGGCTTTTTTTGCGGCCAAACCGAGGTGTGTGAATAACCACGGCGCGCCGAATGAGATCCATAAGCCAACGCATAAGTAGCGTATGTACCGTAAAGTCAGGAGAAGGGAAAAATTCGCTTCGGGGGAATACAGATCCAGTCCCCACCAGATGAGGACCACACCGAAAATGCCCATCAGGAACCGAATCATAAGCTGCCCCAATGGACCTTTGGTGGTGAAACCGCCCTGGGATGTCAATAAGATCCTTCCCGAAAGAAGCCCACACCAGACGCCGCTGATGGTGATGATGCCGTCCAGGTTAAGAGGGTCGAGTTCTCCCTGGGTATTTTGAATCCAGGCCAGGGGGATCCGGCCTTGTAAAAATGGACTGGCAAAGATCAAACCGAACACAATCCAAGCAAGCGAACTCAAGAAGCTCACGAAAATTTGCCTCCGGGAGGATTGTTTTAAAAACCAGGAGCGAATGGATGGTTCCCAGCGAGTAAACAGGATTAAGATAATGAGTCCGGTCACCCAACCCACGATGACATCGTGGGCAAAATGGACCCCGAGGATGATCCGTGAAATCCCGATCAAAAGAATGATCAGGATTAAAAGGTATCTCAACCATCTTTGTTTTGTCCTCACCGCGACGTATCCCCACAAGCTGGAGGCATTTTGAGCGTGACCGGAGGGAAATCCATAGCTGGACGCAGATATGATGTTTTTTACCTGACTGGAATACCAGTAGGGTCGTGGGCTGTGAAAAAGTAGCTTTAAGAGGAAATTGGTGCCCCCGCTTATCAGGAGAAGCATTCCGATTCTGATTCCCAGGGCCTGGTCCACACACCAATATAGAACGGGCATGATGAAGAGATAGAATTCTTCGTTCCCGAGAAATGTGATTCCTTTCATCACGGGGTAAAGCCAATCCCCCAACTGTTGAAACCAAATGGAGATGGATAGAGATAGGGTAAGCAGGTTGTCCATAGTCAATCTTCCTGTATTTGGTCGAGTGTTGATTGCAAGCTGAGTTTGCTTATGTTGAGGCTGTAGAAACCTTTTCAATGAACTGTCTGATATGCTGGAACACAAATTCCTTTTGAATATCCCGGGTCAGAACATGGCCGCTGTTTTCCACATAGACCATGTCTTTGTCAGCTTCCGGGGTGCCGATCTCTTCATATATTTTGACCATGTTATCGGGGGTGACGGTCGTGTCATTTTTCGAATGCATTAAAAACACAGGCGTATGAATATTAGGGAGGATGGATCGGGTTTCTCTAAGCAGCTTCTGGAGTTCATATACAGCCCGGGTAGGATATTTTTCGTATGAAAAATGTTCCTTTGTTTGAGTGGGATTCTGCCAATCAGACTCGCCTTTCGGGGCGGAGGGATAGAGCCACCAGATATATTTAAGGAAGGGCAGTAAAGGATTTGGGTTGATCCGATACGGGGTGGAGAGAGCTACAGTCCCGGCGACGCGAAGGTTGGAGGATTGGTAAAGGGCGAGCACACCCCCCATGGACAGTCCAATCAGATAGATCTCGTCCACCGTATCTTGAAGGATATGCCATCCATCTTCCACAGATGTCGCCCAGTCTTCCCAATGGGCCCGGTTCATATCTTCGGGGGAGGTGGCATGGCCGAAAAGGCGAATGCCCAGAGAGGTGTATCCCTGGCTGGATAAATATTTACCCAGGGGCTGCATTTCTTTGGGAGATCCCGTGAAGCCGTGGATCAAGAGGCATCCCACGTTTCCAGCAGGGTAATAAAATGGAGTCGCAGAGGGCACTAGCATAATGGTCTTCCTTTTTACAAGTGTTGGGTTCTCATGAATCTGATTTACTGTGTTCGATTGGATTCTGTTTATTTTTTCCCTTTGTTAGCGGATGGCAAGGCCGGGTGATTTTGATCAGAGAACCCTCAGTTCTCGTGGGAGGTCCGTGAAGCTGCGGCAGCCTTCCTCAGTGACCAGGATGTCATCTTCTACCCGCACCCCGCCACGGCCGGGGAGGTAGATTCCGGGTTCTATTGTAAAGGTCATACCCGCTTTTAAAGGGGTATGGTCATCGGAAGCGATGTAAGGTTCTTCATGGGCTTCACGCCCCAAACCATGTCCCGTCCGGTGGATGAAGTATTCACCGTACCCGCTTTTTTCGATCACCTCACGGACGTGGCGGTCCACTTCTGAGCAAAGGATGCCGGGTTGGACAGCCTCTCTTCCTGTTTGATTCGCAATTTGAACTACCCTGGCAATCTCGAGCAGTTCCTTATCCATATTCCCCGTTCTCCAGGTTCGGGTGATATCCGAGTAGTAGCCGTCGACGGTGGCACCCCAGTCGATCAGAACAAGCTGTGTCTCATCAAGGGGGCGATCCGTGGGCGCGGCATGGGGGTTTGCGCTGTTGGATCCAAAAGAGACAATAGGGAAAAAGGGCAGGTCCGGGTCTGAACCCGCATTGTAGAGGGAGCCCACTAAAGCCGCTGCTATTTCCTTTTCAGTGATCCCCGGTTTGATCAGGGGCTGGATGGCTTGGAAGGCGTGCTGGGCAATATTTGCCGCTTTTTGCATGGATTTGATCTCATGCTGGTCCTTAAGGATCCGGAGGGCACTCATCGCCTCCTGCCCGTCGACAAAGTCCACGCTGGAAGCAGCGGTTTCTAAAAATTGGAGCTCCAGCACCCTTAATCGCCTGGGGATGACGCCAACCCTTCCTTTTTGCAAGCCTGCCTGCTGGAACGCGTCTTGGAAGGCCTGCGGCCAGGTGGATCTGTCTTCGCTGTAGGGGAAAGTTTGTGTTGGGAAGGGAAGGTCGGCCAATTTTCCCATTTCCAATTCGGGGAGTACAAACACAGGATCCTGTTTAGGGCTGAATAAGCCCAGGACCGGCCGCTCCATGAGATGAAAATCCAGACCGGTCAGATAGCTCAAATCAGGTCCCGGGTTGAGAGCCAAAGCGTTTAACCTTTCCCGTTTCAAAATTTGGTGAAGCTGCTGCTGTCTTATAACATGGGGATTTGTTTTCATCTTTCCTCCACAGTAATTCTACTCGAATTTTACGGGGAGCCAGCAAGAAACCGCCCCTTTTCCTGCTTTGTGAATTTGACTGTTCATTACAACTGAATGTATGATTAAGTTTAAGGGAAAGCCAGTTTGTTCGTTACAATAGGGATAGAGGGAGATCCGGTGGTGGGAATATTTTTCCTATGGGGACTCATGGTTTATCCGGAGGAGGTGAACGATTGATTTTATGCAGGACCTGTAGTTTCTATAACAACTGGGGTGAATACAATCCTAGACAGGAGTTTGATATGAAGTATAAAACTATGACGCTCATTACATGCGCTGTCCTTGTATTGTCTGGATTCGCGGTCTTGTTTTTTCCATCTAGGGTCGTTTCTCTTTATGATGTTGGTTTATCAGAGGGAGGATCTGTACTGGCCAGGTCTTTTGGGGCAAGCTATCTTTCTCTTGCTGTTCTGGCTTGGCACGCGAAAGATACACAAGATGAAACCGCGCGGAGAGTTGTCTCCATCAGCCTGGCTGTTTGTTTTGGGTTGGGTAGTGTGATTTTTATAATTGCCCAGCTTCAGCATGTATTCAATGCCTTGGGCTGGATAGATGTGATTCTCAACGGTTCCCTCTTTTTGGGTCATCTGTACTTTGTGTTACGTCCCGGATTCAACATAGGTACTTAGTTCATGCCATTTGAATATTTATACATCTGGAATGCTAGTGCGGATAAGTGGGGGTGTTCGTTTCGTGAGTCCATGTCGTGGTGTAATATAATGACATCAACATAAAATCAGATTGGGAGAGACCAAGCATGAACAGCAAACACGTACTGCCGCTTCCAGATCATTATGATGGGCGCAAGATGGATCAAGTATGGCGTGTGCCTTACCAAGACCGGGCTCAGGAAGCCCGCTTGTGGGCAGAAGAACACGACATTCAACCTGCAGGTGATGATCAACGGACTACAGCCTTGATCCTTATCGATGTTCAAAACACATTTTGTTTGCCTGATTTTGAGTTGTTTGTTGCCGGGCGATCCGGGATGGGCGCTGTGGAAGATAACCGCAGGTTAACAGAATTTATCTACCGGAACCTGGGAAAAATCACGCAGATTACAGCCACCATGGACACGCATCGACCGCTGCAAATATTCCACGCCCTTTTTCTGGTCGATGGGGAAGGGAATCATCCGCCAGCCAATACCATGATCACTTATGAGGAAGTGAGAGAAGGAAAGTGGGAAGTTAACCCTGCAGCAGTGGAAAGGCTGGGGATTGACCAGGCATATGCAAACCGGTTCTTATGCCATTACACAAAACAACTGGCTGAGAAGGAAAAATATGAGTTGACCATCTGGCCCTACCATGCCATGCTGGGAGGAATTGGCCACGCTCTGGTATCCGCTGTTGAGGAAGCGATATTCTTTCACAGCATTTCTCGACATACCCAGGCGGATTATAAAATCAAAGGTGGAAATCTGCTCACGGAACACTACTCTGCTGTGGGCCCGGAAATTTTGGAAGGCCCCGAAGGGAAGAAAATCGCCCAAAAAGATGAGGCTTTACTCGAGGTTGTGAAAACATATGCTCGGGTGGTCATTGCCGGGCAGGCAAAAAGCCATTGTGTGGCCTGGACGGTGAGCGATCTGCTGGATCAAATTAAAACAGAAGACCCCTCCTTGGCAGACAAAGTTTACTTGCTGGAGGATTGCACTTCTCCAGTGGTGATTCCAGAGGTGGTGGATTTCACTGAGCAGGCTGATCGTGCTTTTGAAAGATTCTCCAATGAGGGTATGCATCTCGTGCGTTCTACAGATTCACTCCTGACTGGATAGGAAAATGCTTCACATGCTGGGAAGTGAAAGTCGTTTTGGGAGAGTCCGTTTAGGGTGAGAAGGGAATGAGCTCTACATCTGGATCATGTGGGGTTTGCTTGACATCAAACCCAGCCTTCGATAAAATGGGTAGAGCTTTTAGTTGGTTTCTATAGGGCCTGTGGCGCAGCTGGGAGCGCGCATCAATCGCACTGATGAGGTCGCGGGTTCGAATCCCGCCAGGTCCACCTAGGTTGACTTGACCGCCCCTTGGCGGTACAATGAGGGCCAACTTGTTGAGGGCCCATGGCGCAGCTGGGAGCGCGTCTCAATGGCATTGAGAAGGTCGTGGGTTCGAATCCCACTGGGTCCATAAACAATGAAATTCAGCCCAAAACTGAGTTTCTACATACTGAAAAACAGGAGTAGTAGGTCATCTGCCAGAGAGTCTGGGTCACCGGCTGAAAACCTTGACAAGTGTACTCGCAGAGTACAGCAGATCGAACTCGCCTGGCGCTGCGTTTTTGAGCGCATTTCGTTGGTGAAATGAGTAGCCAGTGACGGGTATGCCCGATACAGCATCCCCAAGTGGCGGTTATGGCCGCAAGCAGGGTGGTACCACGGAGTAAGCCCCTTCGTCCCTGATGGCGAAGGGTTGTTGTGTTTAAAGGAGGATGAGCGTTTTTGAAAAAGAAGTCAAGGATGTTGTTATAAAAGATCCCTTTTTTTTTCAAAATAGCAAATCAGGGTACAGGCTGTAAGGTAAGCGTTGAGAAACCGGCAGGGCGAGAGAGGACAAAGCCCAAGGTACATTCGGGAGAAGAGAAGATGATGAAAGAGTATCGGCCTCAAGACATAGAACCAAGATGGCATAAAAAGTGGGAAGAAGATGGGTTATATCACGCTGAAATCGATCACGATAAGGATAAGTTTTACGCGCTTACCATGCTGCCGTACCCCTCGGGGGATCTGCATATTGGACACTGGTACGCAATGACTCCCTCGGATGCCCGGGCCCGCTATAAACGCATGCAGGGGAAAAATGTGCTCTTTCCCATGGGATTTGACGCTTTCGGACTTCCAGCGGAGAACGCTGCCATCAAACGGGATATCCACCCCAAAGAGTGGACGTACAAAAACATCGAGTTTATGCGCGGCCAGTTGAAAAGCATGGGGGCCATGTTCGATTGGCACCGGGAAGCCATTTCCTGTGAACCGAGTTATTACCGCTGGACGCAGTGGTTCTTCATCCAGTTGTACAAACACGGCCTGGCGTACAGGAAACATGCTCCCGTGGATTGGTGTCCGAGCTGCAATACCACGCTGGCCCGCGAACAGGTGGTGGGGGAAGACCGTATTTGCGAACGATGTGACACACCGGTGATCAAGAAGGAGTTGGAACAGTGGTTCTTCCGGATCACGGATTACGCGGAAGAGCTCCTGGATTTTTCCCATATTGATTGGCCCAAACAGGTCGTGGCTATGCAGAAAAACTGGATCGGACGATCAGAAGGGGCCTCAGTGGTTTTCCACACCCAGGAAGGGGATCCCATAAAGGTCTTTACAACGCGGCCAGATACGCTTTGGGGAGCTACCTTCATGGTCATGGCCCCCGAGCACTCCTTGGTGGACCAGGTGACCACAGAAGAACACAGGGACGAAGTTGAAGCCTACAAAATCCATGCTTCTAACCAAACGCAGATTGAGCGCGCTGCAGTGGACAAAGAAAAAACAGGGGTTTTCACCGGCGGATTTGCTGTCAACCCGGTCAATCAGGAGCGCATCCCCATCTGGATTGCGGATTATGTGATGATGGGCTACGGGACAGGCGCTATTATGGGTGTGCCTGCCCATGATGAGCGGGACTTCAAATTTGCCCGCAAATATGACCTGGATGTGATCCCGGTCATTCAACCGAAAGGTGAAAAGTTCGCTGGCGAAACAATGGAAGAACCATATATCGGCCCTGGATTGATGATTAACAGCGGCCCGCTGTCAGGGACAAAAATCACTGGAGAGGAAGGACATCATAACTCAGGGATCATGAAGGTCATCGAGTGGTTAGAAGAAAAGGGGCTTGGAGAACAAGATGTGAGTTACAGGATTCAGGATTGGTTGATCTCCCGCCAGCGATACTGGGGTGCCCCCATCCCCATGATTCATTGTCAGACATGTGGCTGGAACCCGACCCCGGAGGAGGAACTACCCGTCAGATTACCGGATGATGTGGAATGGCTCCCGACGGGAGAGAGCCCGCTGAAGCTGCATCCCACTTGGAAGCACTCTACCTGTCCGGAGTGCGGAGGCCCCGCAGAACGCGAGACGGATACCATGGATACGTTCATGTGTTCCTCCTGGTACCATCTGCGCTACCTCAGTCCCGGATATGAAGACGCTCCTTTCAAACAGGAAGAATATGATTATTGGATGCCTGTGGACACATACACGGGTGGGGTTGAACACGCCACCATGCACTTGATCTACACCAGGTTTTTCCATAAAGCTCTGCGTGACATAGGGGTCACCAAAGGGCCTGAGCCCATGAAGCAGCTGCGCAACCAGGGTCAAATTCTCGCCCCGGATAGGCAACGGATGAGTAAGTCCCGAGGCAATGTCGTAGCACCTGATCCTTTGGTGGATGAATATGGGGCAGATGCAGTTCGCTGCTATTTGATGTTTGGATACCGCTGGTCCGAGGGAGGGCCCTGGAGTGAGGAGAACATCCAGGGCGTGGTGCGCTGGCTGCATCGAATCTGGGATATGTTCGTGAATAAAGCAGACCAGGATCGTGAGGAGGATTGCCCCGAAGAGGTTTGTCGAGATCTGCGCCGCAAGGTACATGTCACTTTGCAGCAGGTCAGCGAGGATTACCAGGACTTTGAATTCAACACGGTCATCTCCGCGCTGATGGAGATGTTGAACGAGATGAACGACGCGGTCCAGGAAGGGGCTGTGGGCACGTCTGCCTGGTCAGAAGCGGAGGATTACTACCTGCGCATGCTGGCACCTGCTGCCCCTCATATCTCTGAGGAGTTGTGGACCCAGGCCTTGGGGAAGCCCTACTCAATCCATGAACAACCGTGGCCTGAAGTTGACGAGGAAGCCACGAAAAAAGAAACCTTCACGTTGATCGTTCAGGTAAACGGCAGACTGCGGGATCGCATCCAGGCCCCGGTAGGGATCAGTGATCAAGAAGCGGAGAAAATGGCTCTGGAAAGCGATGGGGCCGCTCCTTACTTGGAAGACAATGAGGTCAAGAAGGTCATCGTCGTGCCGGGACGTTTGGTGAATATCGTTGTTTGAGAAAGCGTCGAAAGGGATGTGAGATATGCTTTTTGAGGAATTGAATTGGTTCGACGTGGAAAGCTATCTGGAAAAAGATGACCGTTTAATGTTGGTGATCGGAGCTTGTGAGTAGCATGCATATTTAAGTTTGTTGACGGATGTGAAAATCCCTTTAGCTTTGGCTGATGCTGCCAGCAAACAGACCGGCGTTTTGGTCGCCCCACCGCTTAATTTTGGCGTTTCCCCGTACTTTAGAGCCTACCCCGGCACCCTGAGTTTGAAGGTCAAGACGTTTTTAAATGTGATCGGGGATCTTGTTCGCTCCGTACATAAGCAAGGTTTTCGCCGTTTATTATTCTTAAACGGCCATGGTGGAAACGATCCGGCCCCCGCACGGCTTTCCGAACTCACCAATCAATTGGATTCTTTGCAGGTGGAGTGGTATTCCTGGTGGAATTCACACAGTGTGAAGGCAATAGCTCAGAAATACGACCTTAAACCCAATCACGCCAATTGGTTGGAAGCTTTCCCGTTCACGAAAGTCTCCCCTTTGCCTGATGAAATGAAAAAACCTCCTCACGTTCCGGGGATCCTGAGTGCGGAGAAAGTAAGAGAGCTTTACGGGGATGGGTCTTTTGGGGGAGCATATGAAGTTGAGGATGGCGTGATGGATGAGATTTTTCAGGTAGCTTTGCAAGATGTGCTTCAAAAGTTGAAATTTTCATCTTCAGGGCAGTGAAAGATGAGCAAGGGAGTGGGATTCAAAGAAAAACCGGGATTTGAACCATAACGTTTGAGATTCCGATCTTTTTACAAGTTTTTTACTCTCCAGGTCGTTTCTCTGAAAAAATTGGGGTATACTAGACGCGGAAGACATAGCTGGTGAAAGGCCTGCATGGCTTCCGTTTTTTAACTGAAAATACGTAGGAGGAACAGCGATGTCTGAAAAGCAAGTCGTAGAGGCAAAAGACGCTCCTCAAGCCATTGGACCTTATTCCGCGGCGGTAAAAACGGATACCATGGTTTTCACAGCAGGGCAGTTGGGAGTGGATCCCGGGAGCGGAGAATTCTCTTCGGGAGACATTCAAAGTCAAACCCGCCAGGCATTGGAAAACTTGCGTGCTGTCCTTCTAGCAGCGGGGTCTTCCCTTACGAACGTGATCAAGACAACGGTTTTTCTGCGGGATATGGATGAGTTCAAGGCGATGAACGAGGTCTATGCGGAGTTCTTCAAAGAAAAATATCCTGCTCGCTCCGCTGTACAGGTCGCACGTCTTCCCAAGGACGCTGCGGTTGAAATCGAAGCTGTTGCTCTCCTAGATTAAGCAATATCCCTGAGGTGCACCTACACAGGATGCTGCTTCTGTGGAACACATATTCATGGTTGGCGAATTAATCCTCCTTGTTGATGACGAACCCAATATACTCCAATTGGCGCGCATGTATCTTGAGCGAGAAGGATTTCAGGTCGAATCAGTTGGGGATGGAGAAGCCGCATTAGAGGCAGTGAGGAGGCTCCAACCGGGTTTGATGGTCCTGGATCTTATGCTGCCTCAAGTGGGTGGATTGGAGGTTTGTAAACGTCTCAGATCGGAACAAAATCCCATTCCCATTCTGATGTTGACAGCGAAGGATGAGGATGTGGACAAGATTATAGGTTTGGAACTTGGGGCAGATGATTATTTGACAAAGCCCTTTAACCCCCGGGAGATGGTGGCCCGTGTAAAAGCTATTCTGCGGCGGCGGCGGCGGGGAAGGGAGGATAGCCGGGGAGCTGAGAAGCCTATCCACCTTGGTGATCTTGTCATTGATCCTCAAAGATATGAAGTGAGGATAGGGAGCCGCTCTATCTCCCTTCGCAACCAGGAGTTCGACCTGCTTTACACCTTGGCTCGCCATCACGGCATGGTCCTCAGCAGAGAGCAGATACTCGAGAATGCCTGGGGTTATGTGTACGCAGGTCAGACTCGGACGGTAGATGTTCACATCGGGCAGTTGAGAAAAAAGATAGCGGATTCTCGGCTCAGTATTGTCACGGTCATAGGGGTGGGATACAAGCTCGTCGTTGAATGAAAATCACCCCTCAACCTGTATTCAGTCAAACCTGCATCTTGCAGGTTCAGGCTGCTGGATCTGAGGGCTGAAAATTTTTATTATGTTTACTTCTCTTCAATCCCGGCTTTGGTTAACTTATGCTGCCCTGGTTGTCGTGATCCTGACCATCATTGCCTTGGGGATCTTTGTCTATGTCGTCCGCAACCCCGTTGTCGACCGGCAAGCATACCAGAGATTGGATGTGGTTGCCAAGCTGATCAAGCGTCTTTTCATCCAGGGGTCAGTTCGCCTTCCTGCCTTGGAACAACGTCTGGTCACAATCAGTGATCAGTTCGGGATTCGGATCTTGATTTATGAAGGAAGGGGGGAGATCATATATGATTCCGGTCAACAATCAGCTGATTTCAATGGGCTCGATATCCAACAGCAGGTCCCATCCCGGGGTATGACGCGAGATTCAGAAAACTATATTTGGCTTTACAATGTCCAGCCTTTGTCTGCCGGGAGGACCTTAATGGTTGCCACACCACGGCAAGGGGGGCTCAGGATCTTGAGAAGTCCTCAGATGCGGGAGATTCTGCGTGATGATTTCCTTCCTCCTTTCATCCGGGCAGCCACCCTGGCATTGGTATTCGCTTTGATATTGGCGTACATGATGAGCCGATGGATTTCTTCACCCATCCAGGATATTATCCTTGCGACCCAACATGTAGCTGATGGGGAGTTCCAATCCATCCCTCCCAAAGGGCCACAAGAGGTTCGATCCCTCGTGGATGCCTTCAATGATATGGTTGAAAAAGTGAAATCCAGCCAGCGATCCCAACGGGATTTTGTGGCCAATGTCTCCCACGAACTCAAGACTCCATTGACCTCCATTCAAGGATTTGCCCAAGCGATCTTGGACGGCACCGTGAACACACGCAGTGAGATCAAAGCCTCTGCCCAGGTTATCCAGGACGAGGCAGACCGAATGTATCGTCTGGTGCGAGATTTATTAGAACTCGCGCGTTATGATGCAGGGACCGTGACCCTTCATCAGAGCGACATTGATATCCATAATCTATGTGATCGTTTGGTGGAAAAGATGAGCGTACAGGCGGAAAAAAAGGGAGTGCAGATAAACCTCGATCTACCTGCCCTGCCTTTGATCTATGGAGATCCAGACCGTCTGTCCCAGGTATTTTCGAACATCATTGATAATGCCTTGACATATACCCCTGCGGGAGGCCAGGTGGACATCCGCGGTGAACGGGTGGGAAAAGAGGTGAGGATCACGATCGCTGATACAGGGAAAGGGGTTCCTGAGGACGCGATAGACAAAATATTTGACCGTTTTTACCAGGTGGATAAATCCCGGAGCAATGCCCAGGAACCAGGCTCAGGGTTGGGTTTGGCGATTGCTGAAGAGATCGTCCGAGCTCATGGGGGACGAATCTATGTCCAGAGCCAGGTGGGTGAGGGCAGTCAATTTACGGTGGCATTTCCTCTAGAGGAGAGAGAAAATCCGTTTGCTGAGGGAGGAAAAGGGTCATGATAGATGTTTCTGTGATCATTCCTTGTTATAATGAGCAGGCCACCATTATGGAGCTATTGAAGACCCTTTACGCACAAGACTACCCAAGAGAGGAAATGGAGGTACTCATCGCGGACGGGATGTCAACGGATCGCACCCGGAACATCATTCGCGTTTTCAAAGGGTCCCATCCTGACTTTCAGATCAGGCTGATTGACAATCCGCAGCGGACGATCCCCTCCGCTCTCAACCGGGCTCTGGAGGAGGCTGAAGGAAAGTACATCGTCCGCCTTGACGCTCATTCCAGCCCTGCACCTGATTATATTTCCCACAGCATCCATGCTTTGCAGGAGAGAAAAGGGGATAATATCGGCGGTGTGCTGCAGATTGAACCCGGCGGCACCTCCTGGATCGCCAGATCCATCGCTGTGGCAGCTGGGCACCCCTTAGGTGTGGGTGATGCCCGTTATCGGATCGGCAGCGAAGCCCGGGAAGTCGACACGGTTGCCTACGGTACATACCGTTCCTCATTGATTGATGAAATCGGACCCTATAATGAAGACTTGCTTGCAAACGAAGATTATGAGTTCAACGTCCGATTGAGGAAGGCTGGGGGAACCGTGTGGCTTGATCCCGACATCCGCGCAACCTATATATCTCGCCCCTCCCTCTCTGCGTTGAGCCGCCAATATTGGCGGTACGGTTACTGGAAGCTCCGCATGTTAGTTGAATACCCCAGCACCTTTCGTTGGCGTCAGCTTTCAGGGGCTTTTTTACTCTCCTGGATCGTTTTAGGCGTGTTAAGTATTTTCTTTCCCCTTGCCCGCTGGTTGTTGGGTCTGGAAGCGTTCATTTATGGAACGGCTTTATTCATTTCGGGAGTTCAAACAGCCCTGCAAAAAAAGGATGGACTATTATTCGTGGGAGTGCCGTTGGCCATCGCCATCATGCATTTCTCCTGGGGAGCGGGTTTTTTATGGAGTTTAGTAAAATATGGGGTGGAGCGATGGACCGGGTAAAAAAACAGGTTATGATAGGAATCCTCACGTAGAAGGTAAAATTTTCTTATGAAGTTGCCTTATGACGCACAAAAAGAACACAGATGGCGCTTTCGTTTTGTCGAAAGACGCGTGCTGTTGTTCATCGGCGACATGCTAGCAGGCGTTATCGCGTTAATACTTTCCATTTTCATTTGGAGCCAGCAGTCTGAATGGCTCGGTATTTCAGCCCGATTCTTACTGGAACGGGTACCTGGTTGGTTTTATTTGCTGCCTTTTATTTGGATCTTTTTATTGATGGAGATGTATGATATACGTCGGGCAGCAAGTTGGCAAGGAACCTTTCGAGGGGTGGCAACGGCAGCCGTTGTGGGCACGGTTCTTTACCTGGTTGTCTATTTCACTTCTCCTCCGGAGTCTTTACCGAGGATCGGGGTAGCGGTTTTCGTGATATCCGTTGTCTTCCTGACATTGGTGTGGCGTGCGTTGTACATTCGGGTCTTGACCGCACCTCAATTTATGAGGAGAGTCCTGCTCTTCGGGGGTGGGAAATCAGGGACGGTTTTACTGAGGTCATTCAACCAACTGAACCCGAAACCGTTTTTAATGCTTGGTATCATTGATGATGACCCTGAAAAAATGGGGAAAGAAATTGAGGGGATTCCGGTTCTGGGGAATGGGGGTGAGCTGCTTGACATCATCCGGGAGCAGCAGATCTCGGATATCATCGTGGCCATTACCGGAGAAATCCGGGGCCGTTCGTTTCAAGCGCTGCTGGATGCTCAAGAACTAGGGGTGGACATCATCCGTATGCCTGTGGCCTATGAAGAGCTGAACCACAGAGTCCCGATCAGGATCTTAGAGGCTGATTGGATATTACGTTCTTTTGTAGATGAAACAAGCGTCAGCGGTGTATATCATCTGGGGAAGAGGCTCATGGACCTTGTCGGAGGTGTGATTGGCATTGGGTTCTTTTTGGTCTTGCTTCCCTTTGTTGCTGTGGCGACATTATTTGACAGCGGCTGGCCAATTTTTTACCTGCAAACCCGTTTGGGACGCAGCGGCAGGCCCTATAAGATCATCAAGTTCAGGACGATGGAACAGAACGCGGAGCGGAATGGAGAACCCCAATGGGCAAAGGCAAACGACGAACGGATCACGAAAGTGGGCCGGTTTTTGCGCAAGACTCATATCGATGAATTTCCTCAATTCATCAATGTGGTGAGGGGTGAAATGAGCTTGATTGGCCCGCGATCCGAACGGCCAAAGCTGGTTAAAGAGCTCCAGGAAGAAGTCCCATTTTACCGGGCCCGGCTCTTGGTGAAACCGGGACTGACCGGTTGGGCTCAGGTTAATTACGAGTATCCAGAAACCATTGAAGGTACGATCAATAAACTGGAGTATGATTTGTATTACATCAAGCATCGAAACCTGATCCTGGACTTGCGGATCTTATTTAAAACACCGGAAACGGTTTTGGGTTTGAGGGGGAAATGACCATGGAGAAAAGTTTGGTAACGGGGGGAGCGGGTTTTATCGGTTCTCAACTCGTGAGAACGCTGCTGCAAGAAGGTCACCAAGTCCGGGTTTTAGATAATTTCTCCACTGGAAAACGAGCCAACCTGGAAGAAATTCAGACTGAGATTGAGATCATAACAGGCGATATCAGGGATCGGTCTGTGATAGCGGAAGCTGTCCGGGATGTGGATTATATCTTCCATCAAGCAGCTTTTGTTTCTGTACCTCTCTCCATGGAACGACCATACGAGTGTTTTGACATCAATGTGGGAGGGACGGTCAAGCTGCTCATGGAAGCTCAAAAGACAGGGGGGGTACGCCGTGTTCTGTTGGCTTCCAGCTCTGCTGTGTACGGTGATAACAACGAGATGCCTTTGCGAGAAGGGGCAGCAATAAATGCCCTCTCTCCCTATGCTGCCTCGAAAAGGGCTGGCGAAATCTACAGCGAACTTTATTCCCGGGTATATGACCTTGATGTGATTTCGCTGCGCTATTTCAACGTCTATGGACCCCGGCAATCTCCGGCATCTGATTATGCCGCTGTCATCCCCATCTTTTCTCAGCGTTTGTTGGAAAAGGAACCACCCCTTGTCTTTGGGAATGGCCAGCAGAGTCGGGATTTTATTTTCGTGGAAGATGTGGCTCGCGCGAATGTGCTCGCAGCGGAAGCAGAGAGTGCTGCTGGAAAAGCTGTCAACATTTGTACCGGCGAGGAAGTCAGCATCATCTCTCTTCTGGGTATCCTCCGTGACTTGATCTCCCGGGAACCCAGGCCCCGATTTGTGGAAGCCCGCCCGGGTGATATTTACAGGTCTGTTGGGGATCCTGATCGGGCTCAAGCACTCTTGGGGTTTAGGGCACAGACTTCGTTCAAAGAGGGTTTAAAAAAGACAGTGAGTTGGATGGCGGGTGAACAGGATTCGACCAGGTCAGATTTCACCCTGCATGAGTAGAGTTTACGAATTATCGAAAAGCAAGGAATTATGAAAGTATTGTCAAAACCTGAATGGGACGGATTTTTGGAAGACTTTCCCGATGCGCACATTCTCCAGACATCCGAGTGGGGGGAATTGAAATCTCAATTTGGATGGGAAGTGGAAAGGTTGGTGAGTGGAGGGGTGGGGGCGCAGGTATTGTTTCAAACTTTGCCTATGGGGTTCCAAATTGGATATCTTCCCCGAGGTCCTCTCTTTTCCTCTGGAGCTGCTTGGAAATCGCAAAGTTGGGATGCTTTTCTGGAAGGGTTGGATCAGATTTGCCAGGAGCGGCGGGCGATCTTGCTAAAAATGGAACCTGACCTGTGGGAATCGGAGGTGGATCCAGAACAGGTCCCACCCCCGGGATTTAAACCAAGCTCCCATGCGATTCAACCTCCCAGGACGATCGTCGTCAGCTTGCAGGAGGAAGAGGACGAGATCCTGATGCGGATGAAATCTAAAACCCGCTACAATGCGAGATTGGCCAGGCGTAAAGAGGTCGTTGTCCGGACCTCTTCCGATGTGGAGGGGTTTTACCAGCTCCTTGAAACCACAGCGGACCGGGCAGAATTTGGCATACACAGCCTGGCATATTACCAACGAACGTTTGAACTTTTTGCTCCAAAAGGGGCCTGTCAGCTCTTTGTCGCCGAATACAAAGAGCAGCCCCTGGCAAGCATTATGGTTTTTACCCGCGGGAAACGGGCCTGGTATTTTTACGGCGCCTCGTCTCCTGAACACCGGGATCGCATGCCAACCTACCTTGTCCAGTGGGAAGCGATGCGGTGGGCGAAAAGTGTGGGTTGTGATAGTTATGATCTGTGGGGGGTACCTGATGTGGAGGAAGAAGTGTTAGAAGAACATTTTTTGGAAAGAAGCCGCGGGTTATGGGGGGTGTACCGCTTCAAACGGGGTTTTGGGGGTGAGGTCAAACGAGCCATCGGGCCCTGGGACAGGGTCTATCAACCGTTGTTGTACACGCTTTATAAACTATGGGCGAAAAGAAAGGAGTAAGGCCTTATCTTAACAAGCCGACAGAGAGAACCTTTGATGAATACCGTCTGGAATAAAATCATCCATCAGCTGCCTAATCCGCATGTACTTCAGACCTGGGAATGGGGAAAAGTGAAATCCAAGTTTGGTTGGGACCCGCAGATGCTCTTGTGGTTGCGCAGACCTGACGGTTTGGAACTGGTGCAGGAAGAGGAGATCTATGATGTGGAGGAAAAACCTGCAGCGGCTGCTATGCTCCTCCATAGAAGGTTGCCCTTAGGTTTGCACGTCATCTATGTGCCTAAAGGTCCGCTGCTCGATGACTGGACAGATCAGAAATTACGCAAACAAGTTATCCAGGATTTGATGGGGTTGGCAGAGAAAAAAGGGGGGATCTTTCTAAAAATGGACCCCGATGTCCTTGTCGGTGAAGGGGTTCCCGGAAAGAAGAACGTCATAGAGATTCCGGTGGGGGAGGAGGTCAAGGAAGAATTAAAAGAAAAGAAATGGCGTTTTTCTCCTGATCAGATTCAGTATCGGAACACGGTCTTAATTGACCTGACTGCCCCGGAAGAAGACATCCTGATGAGGATGAAGTCAAAAACTCGCTATAATATCCGCCTGGCTGGTAGAAAAGGGGTCGTGGTGCGAAAAGGAGACAGGAGCGACCTGGACCTTTTATACCGAATGTATGCGAAAACCTCTGTGCGGGGAGGGTTCACCATCCGGGGGGAAGAGTATTATCGAATTGTTTGGGACCTGTTTTTGCCTTCCGGTGATGAGCAGGAACATGATCCGGTCGCTGTTCCTTTTATCGCGGAAGTGGAAGGCCAGGTGGTGGCTGCAATCGTATTATTTCGGTTTGGCAGTCGAGCCTGGTACCTGCACGGCATGTCCACCACCCAGCACCGAGAGAAAATGCCCACCTATTTGGTTCAATGGGAGGGGATGCGCTGGGCGAAAGAAGCTGGATGTGAAGTGTATGACATGTGGGGAGCTCCGGATCAATTTAATAAAGATGACCCGCTCTGGGGGGTGTACCGCTTCAAACGCGGATTCGGGGGAAGGGTATCCCGGACCATTGGCGCCTGGGATTATGCTGCTAAACCGGGATTGTATAAGCTGTACAATGTATTTCTCCCAAAATTATTGGCTGTGATGAGGGAGTTTGGGGATCGGGAAACCGAAGAGATTGCCTCGGAATAACAAAGTAACAGCTCTTACGATTTTGATGTATATTATGCTGGGGAAAGGTAAGCTGAGTATTTCCCTGTCAGAAGATGAGGTGGAACATGTTATCAAAAATTAAACTTGCCCAGACACCGACGCCTGTGGAAGAACTTCCCCGCCTTTCATCGCACCTGGGAGGGCCGCAGTTGATGATCAAGCGGGATGACCTGACAGGACTTGCCTTTGGGGGAAATAAAGTTCGCAAGTTGGAATATTTGCTGGCGGATGCCCGAGATCAAAACGCGGATATTGTATTGACCACAGGTGCGGTGCAATCCAACCACTGCCGGCAAACCGCAGCAGCCGCTGCCAGGGAAGGGTTAGATTGCACCCTGGTCTTGGCGGGGGAAGAACCGGACACCCCTTCCGGTAATAACTTTTTGGATCAGCTTCTGGGCGCGCGAATTGTCTGGACGAGCCCTGTTGAAAGGGACCGAACGTTAGGGCGCGAGGTGGAAGTTCTGAGAAATGCGGGTAGAAAACCCTACCTCATCCCCTATGGGGGTTCGAATCCCATAGGAGCTTTCGCCTATGCCATGGCTGTTGAGGAACTCATGGCTCAGCTTCACGGCCAAGTCCCCGATTGGATCGTGTTTCCTTCTTCTTCAGGAGGGACCCAGGCGGGGCTGGTAGCAGGTGCCCGTTATTTTGGATTGGACAGCCAGATCCTTGGCGTGAGTGTGGATGAGCCCGCAGAGGCATTAACGGCCCGGGTCGCTGAGCTCGCCAACGAGGCAGCGCAGCTTTTAGGAGGTGGGTTTTCCTTCACATCTCAGGATATCTTGGTCAATGATGAGTACATTGGAGAAGGGTATGGGGTGATGAGCGATCTGGAGCGTGGTGCGATCCGTGACTTTGCCCGCTGGGAGGGGATTCTTCTCGATCCCGTGTATACAGGTCGAGCAGGGGGTGGGATGCTGGAACTGGTTCAGCGGGGATTTTTCACTCCGCAGGAAAGCGTCCTTTTCTGGCACACGGGCGGGACACCCGGGTTATTCGCGGATACCTACCTGCCTGATATCCTGTAAACTTCGGAAATGTCTCGTATAGCTACGAAACGGATTTAGGAGAGCTGATGGATTTGGGGATGAAGAGATCGCTTGAGGAATTGATCGCCGAGATCACTGTCCTCAAGGGAACCCGGAAAGCGGAAGGAGAGATAACTGGGATAAGTTTGGATTCCCGGGAAATCAAGCCTGGAAACCTTTTTGTTGCCAGCACGGGGGCGATGTTTGACGGACATGCCTTTGTTGACCAAGCAGTAGAGAAAGGCGCTGCCGCGGTTGTGGGCTCTCAGTCAACCGAGCGTTTCTCTCATTTGACTGTACCTTATTTTCAAGTCAAGGACCCCCGGAAATCCGCCGCCGAACTCTCAGCAGCGTACCATGGATACCCGGGAAGGAAGATGGTCGTGGTCGGTGTAACGGGAACGGATGGGAAAACAACCACGACCCATTTTATTTTCAAGATCCTCAAGGAGGCGGGTTATGAAACCGGGATGATTTCCACGGTTAACGCTGTGATCGGAGATCAAATGGTCGAAACCGGATTTCATGTCACCACGCCTGGTCCCGTTCATGTCCAGCGTTATTTAGCGCAGATGGTGCAGGCTGGTATGACCCACGTGGTCATTGAAGCGACATCGCATGGTTTGGCCCAGAAAAGAGTGGATGGCTGCTCCTTTGACGTTGCCGTGGTGACCAATATCACTCATGAGCACCTTGACTACCACGGCAGCTATGAAAGCTATCGCGAGGCTAAAGCCCACTTGTTGAACCTGGCAGCGGATCGTGAAGGCAAATCGGATTTTCAATCTGGATGGGCCGTCCTGAATCGGGATGACAGCTCGTATTCCTTCTTGTATGCTCGAGCTCAGGAGCTGGGCCTTGAAATCCTCACCTACGGTATGCATGAGGGCGGGGATGTCCGGGGTCATTTGGTGGAACAAGACGCATCTGGATTGGTTTTTGAAATCCGGGGCGTGGAGGGTGGAGGCCGACTGGAGACGACTCTGATCGGGGAGTATAACATTTACAACGCGCTGGCAGCGATCACGGCCTGCCGAGGCGCCCTGGGGGTGGAAATGGCTGCGGTCCAGCGCGGGGTTCAGAATGTATCCGGCATTCCCGGGCGCATGGAGGAGATCGATCTCGGTCAGGATTTTTCGCTCATCGTTGATTTCGCGCACACACCCAATGCCCTGCGCCGGGCCCTGCACACCGCGAATAAACTCACGAGGGGGCGGGTGATCGCGGTTTTCGGGTCAGCAGGGCTGCGGGATCGGGAAAAGAGGCGCATGATGGCCGAGGTTTCTGCTGAACTCGCGGATCTGACGGTGCTTACAGCCGAGGACCCCCGCACCGAGTCTCTGAATGAAATCCTCCAGGAAATGGCTGGCGGCGTTCGTTCCCGGGGAGGGAAGGAGGGGGAAACCTTCTGGCGCGTGCCCGATCGGGGCAGGGCGATCCGCTTTGCGTTAGAAAAAGCTCACCCGGGGGATCTAGTCATCATTTGCGGGAAAGGGCATGAGCAGTCGATGTGTTTCGGGGAGACGGAGTACCCCTGGGATGACCGCACAGCCTCCCGGGCTGCGTTGGCTGATTACTTGGGAAGCAAGGGTCCGGAGATGCCTTATCTGCCAACCCAAGGGAGCCCCGGACCGGGATCCGGGGAGGAAATGCCCTCGTGACCCACCTTTGTCTGATTTAAGATCTGTATTCGCATAGCCAAATAAACAAGGCTCCCAGCCTCTCATCCCTTTTTATCTCAACACGTACTATAGACAACTATACTATTGACAAATTGCATATAGTTGAGTACCCTAAGATGAGGAGAAGAGTAAGTTGTCAAGGAGAAAGCGTGGGTCACCGTCAGGCCTGGAGGGAAAAAAAATGTCCCCACCGCAGAAAACGGAGGGGGATGAGGGTCTTTTTAAGGCCCAGTTTGCTCTTGATGCTTCTGGAAGGGGAAGCCCACGGCTATAACTTATACGATCAGCTGCCCACCTACGGGTTTAATTGTGACCGATTGGATTCCAGCCTTGTCTATCGCCATCTGCGGGATATGGAAGATTTGGGATTGATCGAATCTCACTGGGACGAGGACAGTATGGGGCCGCGGAGAAGGGTCTACCGTATTTTGCCAGCGGGGATCCAATGTTTAGCGGATTGGATGGATGAGTTGGGCGATATTCGTGATCAAGTCTCAGACCTTATTCATGTCTATCAGCGTCAGATCCGAGAAGTGGAAGGTCCAGGCCCAGAAAAGGGGGATGGATGAGGAAACGGCCCTAAACCCAGAGGTTAAGACGGACCCCTGGATGAGAAGTGATTCCCAGGGAGTAAATAAACCCGAGAAGTTAAAAAGGAGAGAAAAAGAATGCGGATTGCTGTATCAGTAGAATCGGAAAATGGTTTAGAAAGCCAGGTGGCCCATCATTTTGGACGCTGCCCCTACTTTGCGCTGGTCGATGTGGTGGATGAGAACATGCAATCCTGTGAACTGATTGCAAACCCATATTACAGCGCGCACCAACCGGGACAAGTACCTGGGTTCATCAAAGAACAAAACGCGGATGTCATGCTCAGTGGAGGTATGGGCAGGCGTGCGATCCAGTTCTTTGAGGATTATGATATTCAAGCAGCCACGGGTGCTCAAGGGACCGTGCAGGAAGCGATTGAACGGTATCTGGGAGGTGAGTTATCAAGCGCTGCCCCCTGCCGGGAAAGCGTTGAACACGAGCACGGCCATGGCCATCAGCATAAACACAACAAAGGCCACCGCCATTAACCTGTCCCTATGACGCGGTCTTCGATTGGGAAGCGCATAAAGTACTTAAAACGTGAAATGGATCAACTGAAGGTAAATTGGCCCCCGCATACGTCCTCACCGGTTTTCATGCAAAGGTTGGATGAGTTGGAAATGGAACTTGCGGAGGAAGAAAAACGTTTGAAGGGGGGTGGGTCCAGCGGGGGAAATGCATCGCCCTGACGGCCAGACATAGCACGTGAAGCCCCCTTCTAGGTTTTCAGTTGGATTTCGTTTCAGATTTGATTTCAAAGGGGGCCAGTTGAATAGTCTCGTACGGCATTTCAACCCCCGATCGATGTAGGGCGTTATAAACTTGCTCTTTGAGCTGGGCTCGTTTTCCCACATGCATACGCTCATTATCGATCCACACCCTGAGTTCGAACTCGTTATTGTAATCGTTTAGGGCCATTAGCAGCACCTGGGGTGGAGGTTCTTTGAGGAAGTCAGGATCTTGGTCGACCAGGTCAAGCAAGATCTGGCGGACATGGTGGATATCCTCATTCAAACCAATTGTGAACCTCAGGTCCAGCCTGAGATGGGGAAAATTTGTGTAAGAGGCGACGGGTTTGTTGATCATCTCCGTGTTGGGGACGGCCAGCATTCGCCCGTCTGGGGTGATGATTCGTGTTGAGCGCAGTGTAATTTGATCCACCTTGCCGTACTTATCGCTGACTTCCACAAGATCGCCGATCACAAAAGGGCGGTCTAAGAAGATTAGCAGACCTGAGATCAGGTTAGAAAAAGCATCCCGAGCGGCGAAGCCGATGGCGATCCCTGCGATGCCTAGGGAAGCCAAAACAGCTGATATATCCACCCCACCTGCTTTCAAGGCATACATCCCCCCAATGATCAGGATGGAATATTTGGTCAGGGTTTGGATGAATATGCGCGTGGTTTCGTCCTGGTCGTTTTTCTCGAGTATGGAGGTTACTACGCGCCTCAGCACGAGCCACAGCAGGTAGAAAAAAAGAGAAACCATGACCCCCGTGATCAAATTGATGACCCACTCTCCAAACACTTTTCCGAGATGGGCAGGCTGGAATATTTCAGATAACTTCATGAGCAGGTTTTGGATGAATTCATTCATGATGACCTCCATCAGCCGGGTTCCAGGTTATACGCACAGGAATCCAGCCTCTACTGTCTATAAAGTGAGGGGTATAGTCGGAAAGGGGAGCTGCAGATCTAATCTGATCTCATCCCCAGGAGTTTACGGGCTTTTTCAAGTTCGTCCTCTCTGACCAGAATCTGGGACTGCAGGTTATCTCCGACATAGAATGAGGGAGATTTGTAGTAAGGCACGACTACGGCGTTCAGGTCATGCTCTTGAAGGATATTCTTGTCCCTTTCCGCTTCATGTGTGGGGCAGATCTTGAGGGTTACAGTTTTCATGTGTATCTCATCTTGTAAATACTCACGTCCGTTTCTTATACAGGGGCTGACATCCGCACGGTCTGGGGACGTTAAAACCCACGCTGCTGCCCTTCCCAGGGGGGATCTTTTCCTTCCTGAAATTCTTCTACGCTGGGCCCTTGAAGGGTTTTCAAGCGCTGTAAGCCATACAGGTAACTCAACGCCAGGACCAGGATTAAAACGGGCCAGCCGATCAGCAGCTGAATGATCCCCAGGGATTGGGCTGATCTCTGCCAGTAAAACCAGGCCTGGATCAGAAACTGCATTCCAAAGAAGGCAGACCAGCCCATGGTGACCTCGCTGTAAGCGGGGCGAACCTGAGGGTGCCAGTACCACTTTAAAGGCCAGCCCCGGGTCAGGTGACTGCTCCAGGCTGCTAGGGGGCGCCTTGCAATCAGGCTGGCCAGACTGGCCAGAAAGGTGATCCCGCTGCTGATCACGCCGGGCAGGAAAAAACTTTTCGCGGACTGTGAGATCCAGGCCAAAACTCCGGCGATGACGGTGATCGCCACGCCCCCCAGTGTGTAACTGAAGGATTGTTTTCGCCACAGCCGGGCCCCGAGCAGGATCCCGGCGGCGGCCAGGGCGACGAAGAGGGCTGCGGTAAAGCTCAGCAGCCCGTTCAGGAGTGTGAAAAGCAGGGGAGGAAGGACGACGTCCAGGAGGGGCACTCTCCCGCTGAGGACAGATTGAAATTCATCTTTGAGTTCATTCAATTTCGACATCGTTCTCCTTTCCTGCCGGGGAACTGTTTACGCGGATTGTGGGTTCTCTAGACCGGTGCCAGGGTGCCGGCGAAGATCTGCCAGGCCAGGGCCGTCTTGGCGACCAGGCTGAGCACGATGTAGATGCGCTCTCCGAAAAGGTAGTTCTTCCAGGGCCCCACTTTCTTGTACTGCAGGTACATGTTCACCGCGAAGATGTTGAAGAAAATGAAGATGGAGATGATGATCGCGTACACGAAATTGGGGGGTTGGGCGTCATTCAGCACCGCGCTCCCGTAAAGGTTAATGATCATGGCGATCCAGGGGATGATCCCGGCTATGCAGCCGTAGATGAAGGAGGTCCATCGCACCTTATCACGGCCCTGGTTGTCGTACTCCATCATGATCCCGAAGAAGTTCATCATGGCATTCAGGCCGAAGAGGCCGATCAGGCTGATCAGGTCCCAGACGCCGAGCAGCATGGCGATGAGCACGATCATCAGCGAGGAGCTGAAGGCATATTCGTAGAAACGAATGGGGTTCATGTTCTTCTTGAGGTTTTTCACATAGCGCTTGTATCCCAGGGTGGAGAGGTAGAAGTGGGCCACCGCGGAGATGAGCAGGAAGGCGCCCACCGCCGGGCCAAAGCGCAGCTCATAGATCAGGTCCAGCTGGGGCTCCAGGGAACGTTCCTGGAGGTTGAACTTGAGGAAGGTGGAATAGATGGGATACATGGTGTCATTGCTGAGGATGATCATCAGCACGCCCTGGATGAGGTGCAGGACGCCCATGATGACGTTGAACCTTCTCAATCTTGGATAAGATAATTTTTTGGGTGCTGCTTCAGACATGATAACCTCCTAGTAAATATAGTTATGAATTAAGTGTTTATATATTCTGGATCGTTTTTTCCCATCCAGAAGCGCTGCCAGCTGCCTTCGCTCCGGATGAGGGCGATCAGGGTGTAGAGAGCGCCAGTGAAAAAGCCCAGCGTCATCATCAACACCACCCAGATCAAAGAGGGCAGAAACGCTCTCTCCCGGTACACGATCCAGGCCGAAAAAAGGCTGAAACCGACGTATAGGTCCACCAAAGAGACGATCCCCCAGGGATTGGCGAGAATTTTTTGTCCGTCCGCTCCGAAGTCCCCGACGGTAAAGCCATAGAGTAATACAACGGACATAGCGGCGACGCCCAGGCCGGCGATGATTTTTGCGATTTTCATAGATTCAGAACCCTCCTAAAGGATGAGCAGCACGCCAAAGATGACTTCCGCGGCGATGCTGATGTAATTCGAGGACACCATGGAGTCGTCCAGGAACATGGACACCGTCCGCACCCCAGCGATCACCAGGTAGGTGATCCCCAGCATGGGGTAGCTGACAGCGTGGTCCAGGAAGAAAGCCGCCGCTGCCAGGCCGATGAAAACCCCGCCCAGGATGGAGCGGATTTCCGTGATCCCCCGTCCTCCAACAGGCCTCAACCCGGTAAAACCCTCGATGTTTGCCGGCCAGATCAGGGAGAAAACCCCTGTCAGAAGTGTGCCCAGAAGGGCGATCAGCTGCAGGATTTCTAAAATATTCATCTTTATCCTTCCTCTTTTTCTTTGGGGAACCAGGGAAGGAAAGCGTTGGTTTTTTCCATGTATTCCTCATATCCTGGTTTATTTTCCGCCAGATCTTTTTCCAGCAGGGCCACACCGGATACACGGATCAGCAGGTACGTCATCAGGATCGGACTGAAGATGGTGGCAGCGCCCAGCCAGGTGTTGGCTGCGATCAGGTAAAAACCCCACCACTGCAGGCTGTCCCCGAAATAATTGGGGTGGCGGGTGAAGCGCCAGAGGCCGCTGGTCAACAGCTTCCCCTCATTATCCGGATCGGATTTGAACTGTGAGAGCTGATAGTCCCCGATGGCTTCAAAATAAAAACCGATTCCCCAGACGGCTGTACCCAAAATATCTAAAAATGTGAAATGATGGGGCTGGGCGGGTATCTGCGCCGCGAGGAGGGGTGCGGAGATGATCCACATCAGAAAACCCTGTAAGAGGAAGACTTTGAAGAAAGATTTCCACCACCAGGAGCGTCCCGCCTCCTCGCGCCAGGCTTTGTATCGGTAATCCTCACCTTTCTCGCGATTGCGGAGATAAATGTGGATGGTGAGGCGCATCCCCCAGATAAAGACCAGGAGCATGATGAAAATTTTCCTGCCGTCAAACCCCCGGGGGTTGAGGGCAGAATATATCCATCCAGTGATCACGAATCCAAATCCCCAGAAGACATCCACGATACTGGTGTCTTTTAGCGCCAGGCTCCAGGCCCATAATAAGAACATGAATAATAAGATGATTAAACCGGTTGAGAGATAGGTAATGCTCAGCATGGATGACTCCTTAGAGGTCAGGTTAGGCTTTTGTGCGGAAGGCGAACCCAACAGCTCCCGGTCCGATATGGGACCCGATCACTGGGGTGACGATCGCGGAGACGGGATCAGGCTGATCGGATATAAAGGATTTCAGATCCTCCCATAAGGCCTCTGCTTCCCGGGGGGCATTGCAGTGGACAAGGGCGATTTCTTGGATAGGGGCGAGTTCTCTGACATGGTCCACCACCCGCTGCAGCGATTTTTTGCGGGTCCGTACCAATTCAGAGGATGGCTTCCCCTGGTTCATCCTTAATATGGGTTTCACATCCAGCAGGCTCCCGATCCCAGCGATAAAAGGGTTCATGCGGCCGCTCTTCCGTAGGTATTTTAACGTATTCAGGGCCGCAAATACATATGTTCGCCTGCCTTCCTCTTTTAAAACCTTCACGATGCGGGCCATATCCTTCCCTTCCGCAGCCATTTCTGCTGCTCTTAAGGCCTGGAAGCCAACGCCCAGACTCAGCTGGCCGGAATCCATGACCCTTACCGGAATGGGTGCGTTCTCTGCAGCTTTTTGAGCCACTTCCGGGGTCGCGCTCAGCGCGCTCGAGATGTGGATGGATAAGACTTCATCCGCACCTTGATCCGCCAACCGCTGATAAACCTCCCCAAATGCATCCACCCCGGGTACAGCTGTGGTGGGGGATTCTTCAGCCTCCGCCAGAGCCTCGTAATATTCCACCCTGGTAATGTCTACTCCATCCAAATAACTATCCTCTTTGAAATTGATATACAGGGGGATGACGGTGATGCCCCACTCCTCGATCAGAGAGTCGGACAAGTCGCATGTGCTGTCGGTGACGATCTTAATAGTCATGAGTTTTACCCTCATAATGATTTAGCTTATACCTTTTCCCTATCATACATGGATTTTCTTCATTTGTCAATAATGTGGATAATTATTTTACAAAATATTGACAACAGCGGATAAACAGGGTAAAATCAGCCTTGAAAATCACAAGCTGACAGATTAAGAATCGGCATCCATCTCACAAAACGGGACTTTATAGGTATTTTTTGGGAGAAGGGATTGGTTCAAAGGAAAAGCGGAGCATGATGAATACATTAGAAGAGACCCCAACATATAATTTAGGTGTCGTTGTCCAGGAAACAGGAATCAATCCCGACACGCTGCGGGCTTGGGAGAGGCGGTACGGCCTTCCCCAGCCGGAGCGAACGGAAGGGGGTCACAGGATCTATTCCCGGCGGGATATTGAAACGGTGAAATGGCTTATAGCCCGCCAGGAGGAAGGATTGCGGATCAGTCAAGCAGTGCGCCTGTGGAAAGAGATCATCCAGGCGGGTCGGGACCCATTTCAAGAGCAGCGTGTAGCTGGGGAAGGACCCTCGACCACTTCCCCGGTCCCCAGGGAAAGGGAGGGCGATGGAGAACGGGTCATGGTCCGGAGGCTGCGGGACGAATGGCTGGAAGCGGCCTTATCTTATGATCCCATGCGAGCTGATTACGTCTTCTCAGAGGCACTGGCACGATTTTCAGAAGAGGTTGCCACCTACCAGGTTCTTCTTAAAGGCCTGGAGGAGGTGGGGGAACGCTGGTACCGGGGTGATATCTCGGTCCAAAGTGAACATTTCATCACCTCCTTAGCCAAAAGACGGGTGCAGGCACTTATCTTTGCCCTCCCGACCCCTATCCGGGAGCAAAAGATCGTCGTGGCCTGCCCGCCGGAAGAACGTCACACCTTTTCTGCTCTCTTGATCACCTTGTTCCTGGGCAGGCAGGGCTACCCTGTCCTTTACCTGGGAGCAGATGTTCCGGGACGAGATTTTGATGACATGCTTCACTTCACATCATCGCGAATGGTGATTTTCTCGGCGAATCTGCTCTCCACTGCGGCCCAGGTATTTGATATCACGGGGCAGCTGGTCGAAGATGGGATCCCTGTGGGTTACGGGGGCCGCGTATTCAACCACATGCCTTCCCTGCGGGAGAATATGCCGGGCCTGTTCCTGGGGGAAGATTTCAAGAATATTGCCCCTCGAGTTGAGGAGGTTCTGAAGGATCCCTCCCTGGCTCTGGAGAAGAAGGCCGGGGTCCCGGATGGATATCTATCCTTGCGGAATGCGGTCGATGAGCATCTGGGCGGCATTCAGCGCCGGATCAAGGATTGGGGGGACCAGGAAGGTTTTGATCCCGTCACCTTTGAGACCGCCCAGCAGCGGTTTACCGCGGGTCTTCTGGCCAGCCTAGCCCTGGGGGATCTTGATCTCCTGGAGAAGGAATGGGCGTGGGTGGCTGGATTTTTATCCCACCGGGGGTGGGAGGAGTCTGCGCTGGATTCATATCTCGAGAAGTTTAATGATTCCCTCGCGGAAGAACTTGGATCGCAAGCGCAGTTGATCACAGAATGGTTCAAAGATCAGCGCAGCAGTTACCGGGGAGGCTAGCTTCATGGGACGGGTTAAGTGTGTTTGCGTCCCGATCCGGGACCTGAGTGGAGGGAGGAATACGGTATGAAAACCTGGAAGCGGGTTCTGCTTTGGGTCGCGGGAGGCCTCCTGGCCCTCCTCGTCCTGGGGCCCTTTTTGATCCCAGTCCCTCCGCTGGAGGGCACCTCACCTGCCCGGGATGTGGCAGGACCAGAGGGGCAGTTCCTGGAACTGCAGGGACTTGAGGTTTATGTCCTGCAGAAAGGGGAGGGGGAAAGGGTATATATCCTGCTCCACGGCTTTGGCGCCAGCACTTTCAGCTGGCGGGAGGTCATTGATCCCCTGGCAGAAGACGGGAAGGTGATCGCGTACGACCGGCCTGCTTTTGGGTTCACAGAGCGAGCGCTTACCTGGGAAGGGGATAATCCCTATACACCGGCGGCCCAGGTGGACATGCTGGAGGAATTGCTGGATACTTTGGAGATCCAGCAGGCCGTCCTGGTTGGGAACTCGGCGGGGGGGACCATCGTGGCCCATTTCGCCCTCCAGCATCCGGATCGCGTGTCGGGGTTGATTCTGGTGGATGCGGCCATCTATACCGGCGGGGGCAGCCCGGCCTGGGTGAAGCCGCTCTTGAAAACGCCCCAGATGGATCATCTCGGCCCCCTTTTGACCCGGTCGATCGCCACCCGGGGAGAATCGTTTTTGGAGAACGCGTACCATGACCCGTCTTTGATCACCGAGGAAATCAGGGCTGGATATAAGCGCCCGCTTCAGGTCGAAAACTGGGATCGGTCTTTATGGGAATTGACCAAAGCCAGCCGCCAATTGGACCTTGCCCCGCAGATGAAAGATCTAACCGTTCCCTCCCTGGTGATCACCGGGGATGACGACCGCATCGTGCCCACCGCGGAGAGTGTGCGTCTGGCAGGGGAGATACCGGGTGCTGTTTTGGCTGTGCTGGAGGACTGCGGCCATCTGCCCCAGGAGGAGTGTCCGGGCCCTTTTTTGGAGGCTGTGTCTGATTTCACCGCTGATTTACCGTGAATCCCTGCCTTCTGTATAGATTTCGTATAGTCATTTAGAGAAGCGGGAGGGGATCCCATGACCCAGAAGAACGAAAGCAAAAAAACGTCCATCTGGTGGATCCGGCGTGATCTGCGGGTCGAGGACAATCAGGCCTTGGCCGCAGCCGTGGGGGCAGGGGAAACGGTCATCCCTCTCTTTATTATCGACCCCCAAATCGTATATTCCCCCCGGATGGGGGATCTCCGTTTGGCCTTTTTATGGGCGGGGTTGCGTGACCTGCGGAGGTCGATCCGAGAACGGGGGGGAGATTTGTTAGTAAGGGAAGGGGAGCCGCTCCAGGTGCTGATGGACGTCGTCCGCAGCACAGGGGCGAGCCATATTTATGCGGAGGAAGATTACACTCCCTATGCCAGAAAAAGGGACAGCTCGATCCGGGAGCAGTTGCCCCTAGAATTAACCCCTGGTTTGACCATAGCCCATCCGGATCAAATCTCCAAAAACGATGGCGGTCCATACCATGTGTACTTCTATTTCATGCGAAAATGGAAAGACCGCTTTCTGGGTGGAGAGTACGGGGACCTCCTGGAGGGGCCAG
Organism: Anaerolineales bacterium; assembly: GCA_046483045.1. Lineage (GTDB taxonomy): Bacteria > Chloroflexota > Anaerolineae > Anaerolineales > UBA11858 > B10-G9. Next base: position 66,047 of record JAWODY010000089.1, read on the forward strand.
GCCGCATCCCGTGGGACGGTGACCTGAAAGGAGATCCAGTCCCGGAACACCCCGGGCTGCCGGAGAGAGTTCCCTTCCGCCCGGGTGAGGAAGGAGCCAGCGATAAGCTTCAGGCCTTCAGGGCAGGAGATCCGCCGCCCATCTCTGAATATGAGGAGGGGCGGGACCGGCCCGACCGGGAGGGGACCTCGAAGCTTTCCCCTTATCTGCATTTCGGGATGGTGTCCATCCGCCGCCTGGTGTCTGCTGCCGAGGATGCGATGCGCCAGGCGCTCGATCAGGAAAGCAGGGCAGGGGCGGAAACCTGGTTGGAAGAGTTGATCTGGCGGGATTTTTACATCTCCATCCTGTATCATTTCCCGCATGTCCTGGAGGGAAATTTCCGGGAATCTTATGATCCCCTTGTCTGGCGTAATGATCCGGAAGAGTTTGCTGATTGGAAGCAGGGGAAAACCGGCTATCCCCTGGTGGACGCCGGCATGCGCCAGCTGCTGGACCTGGGCTGGATGCACAACCGGGTCCGGATGGTCGTGGGCTCTTTTCTGGTCAAGGATTTATTGGTCGATTGGCGCTGGGGGGAGAACTGGTTCATGGAAAACCTGATCGATGCTGACCTGGCCGCCAATAACGGGGGCTGGCAGTGGGTGGCCGGGACCGGGACGGACGCTTCCCCCTACTTCAGGATCTTTAACCCTGTATCCCAATCTGAGAAACATGATCCCCATGGTGACTACATCAGGCGCTATCTCCCGGAGCTGGAGGCGGTCCCCGATGAGTATATCCACGAACCCTGGAAGATGCCGGAGGATGTCCAAGCGGAAAGCGGATGCCGGATCGGGGGGGATTATCCTGAGCCCGTGGTGGATCACGGAAAAGCACGGGAGAGAACCTTAAAGGCCTACCGGGAAGCCAGGGAAAAAAGCGAGGAAGGGACCGGTCAATAAGAGATGTGCAGCTGGTGCCCTTCTGGCCCCATCACCCGCAGAAAAGTCTCCCAATCCAGTCGGATATTCCAAACGATCAGGAAGAAAAAGAAAATCCACCATCCGAACAACAGCAAAGCGGTCCCTCCCCCTGATTTTAAGGGCAGGAAGAGGGAGGGGATCCTGCGGCGCCGGGTCCAGGCATGGGAAGCGTAGGGGAGAAGGAGGGGGACGAGCGCAAGGTGAAAACGGGGTTCGGCGATGATCAAGAAGTGGGGCACTGCATAGCTGGCCAGCAGGCCGAGCGTCAACCATGCAGCAGGCCGGTTTTCACTGAGAGCCATGCCCAGGGGTGTGAGGAAGCCCACCCCCAGCCAGGGGAGGATGAGCAGGATGTAGGATGCCCACCGCCAGGGTTGGGGGATATTTCCCAAGAACCCGTTCCCATAGAAATAAATCATCTCCCGGTCTTCCAGGCCGAAGAAAAAGGCTATCTTTCTGAACACCCGCCACAGGGCGTCTCCAGGGTCGTCTTTGATGAATTGCAGGGCCCGTTGGGTGGCGAATTGGTCCCGAGCCTGATCTTCGATGTATGCCAGAGGTTCAACGGCGAGGCGGGAGATGAAACCGCCGTGTCCCTCCGGGTGGTAGCTGATATACAGGTTATATCCCAGGCTGGTTTCCAGGAACGTCGGTTTGCCCATCAGGCGGCTGTTGCGGACGGCCCAGGGAAGGGTGAGCAGAAGGGTGAGGGCCAAAAAGAGAGCGATGTGTTTGATTTTCGTACGGTGAAAAACCCGCATCCAGGCAGCGCTGACGAGGTGAAACAGAGCGGCCACAGAGCGGGTCAGCGTGCTCCAGGCCAGGAAAAAGCCGCTGAGCGCGGGATACTTGAGGGTCTGATGGGAGGGGATGAGGAGCAGGCAGAGAAACCCCGCGGTCAATGTGGGCAGGAATATGTTTTCGGAAGCCAGGGCCAGGGGGTAAAAAAGCAGGATGGGATAGAGGGCCATGCCGATCCCGCTAATCAGGGCGGTCTTTTTTCCCAGCCCGCTGTGAACGGCGATCAGGGCGCACAGCGGAGCCAATCCGGCGGTAAGGGCTGCCTGGATGAGGCGCGTCCATCCAAAGCGATTTGTCTCGGGGACGACAGCGTACACGCCGCTGAGGAACAATGGGTAGCCCGGCCCGCGGTGGGCGGTCCTCAGACCTTCCTCCGGGAGCTGAATATCCTCCACATCCATAAAACGGTCGTAATACGGCTCTAGTTTCTCGAAATCCGCCTCGGTGTACCACCGGTAGCCCCTGCCATCCAATATGGAGCGGGCCAGCATATCGTACTGGTACATATCATCCAGGGCGATGGGATGATCGAAGAAGAGCATAATAGCACTCGGACTGGCTGTTATGATTATTTCCGTGGCCGTGGTTACCGGTTTTAAAAACGAAATCAGGGAAAAAGTTATCGGCTTCGGC